>JABGPF010000027.1 GCA_018645065.1 Phycisphaerales bacterium | reverse complement strand
GATAATGACGACACGCGCCTCGACGGGTTCGGGGAGTCTTCCGACTGGATCGAACTTCAGAATGTGTCGCCTGGCGCTGTGGACCTCACCGGTTGGCAACTGCAGGACAGTCGTGATACGTGGACTTTTCCCGCCGTCAGCATTCCCGGCCAGGGGCGTCTTCTGATCTTTGCATCGGACGAGGACCAGCAGGACCCCGCGGGGTATTGGCATACGAATTTCAAGCTCAGCAAAGGTGGAGAGTACCTGGCGCTGTTGGACGATACAGGCGAGATAGTTCACGAATTCGCCCCGGAATATCCGGAGCAGTTGGAGGATATCTCTTACGGGATACTTTACGAAGAGTCGGGGACGGCTACTTTAATCGATAAAGGCGACCTGGCCAGTTACCAGGTTCCAACCGGTCCGCTGGACCCAAATTGGACCGGGGCGGGCTTTAATGACGGTGCTTGGGACAGCGGGACTACGGGCCTGGGCTTTGGCCTGACGGTTCCGGGGGGCAGTTCGACGTTGATCGGCAAGGGGTCGGTCTGGCGATATCTCGACAACGGTTCTGACCAGGGAACAGCGTGGCGCCAGAGCGATTTCGACGACGGGGCTTGGGCCTTCGGGCCAGCGGAGCTTGGTTATGGCGATGGTGGCGAGGAGACGGTCGTTAATTCCGGGAACCCCAAATATATCACCACGTATTTCCGGCGCGAATTTGACGTGAGCAGTGCGTGGGGATACAGCGATCTTACGATCAATATCCAGCGAGACGACGGAGCTGTGGTTTATCTCAACGGCCAGGAGATCGTGCGCAGCAACATGCAAAGCGGGGCGATTAATTATCTGACGACCACGGGCACAAGTGCTGTCGGCGGTGGGGATGAAACGACGTTCTATGAATATCATGTCGATCCGGCGGGATTGCTCGCCGAGGGCGAAAACGTACTTGCCGTCGAAATTCACCAGGTATCCACAACCAGTTCCGATATCAGCTTCGACCTGGAGTTGATCGGCGAGACCAGCACCTCCGATCTGATCGAAACTGATCTGCAGGGCGATATGCTTGGCGAAAACGCCTCGCTGCTGGTTCGCATGCCGTTTAATGTAGCCGATCCGCTGGAATATTCGGACCTGACTTTGGAGATGGCCTACGAGGACGGCTACGTAGCTTATCTGAACGGTGTGCAGGTGGCGGCGGTTAACGCGTCGGGGACGCCGGCGTGGAATTCGTCTGCCGATTCCGATCGTCCGATACTGGATGCGTCTGTGTTTGCAGGCGTGAGTATCGACCCTGGACTGCTGGTGGCCGGTGAGAACATTCTGGCGATTCACGCGATGAACGACCACAAAGCCGACCCGATGTTCCTGGTGTGCCCGCGCCTGACCGCCCTGGCCGGTGTGACACTCACCGAGAACTATTTCACTGACCCCACACCGGGCGATGAGAATGTTCCCGGCGTGCTTGGCGTGGTTGACGACACCAAATTCAGCGTAGACCGCGGTTTCTTTGATGAGGCGTTTTATGTGGAGATCAGCACAGAGACCCCCGACGCCGATATCCGCTACACGCTGGACGGTTCGGCTCCGAGTGAGACTGTAGGGACGCTCTATAATGGGCCTATTTATGTCACGGGAACCAGCACGCTGCGAGCGATAGCTTACCGGCCTGGATATCTCTCGACTGATGTTGATACGCAAACGTACATTTTCCTGGGCGATGTTTTGACCCAGTCGGCCGCTCCGGAGAATTTCCCCACTTCCTGGAGAGGAACCGCAGCCGATTACGAAATGGATCCCGATGTTGTTTATAGCTCGGTCTACGAGGACCAGTTGCTGGCTGCGATGCAGTCGCTTCCGTCTATGTCGATCGTGATGAACACCGAAGATATGTTCGGCGACAGCGGTATATACAGCAATTCCGGTAGTCAGGGAGTTGCCTGGGAGCGTCCGACGAGTCTGGAGTGGATCAATGAAGACGGGTCTACCGGGTTCCAGGTCAATGCGGGTATTCGCATTTACGGCGGCGCATTCCGCGGTATGAACCTGACCAGGAAGAAGTCGTTCCGCGTGTTCTTCAAGGATGAATACGGTCCGACGAAGCTCAATTTCGATATGTTCCAGACCGAAGGCGCCTCGACGAGTTTCGACTCGCTGATTTTGCGTGGCGGATCCAACGACGGGTGGAACAACTGGGGCAAGGCCAACACGCAGTACATCGTAGATGAATATATGCGTCGCACCCAGTTGGCTCTCGGCGAGCCCGGGTCGCATGGTACGTTCGTGCACCTGTATATCAACGGACTGTACTGGGGCTTGTATAATCCTGTCGAACGTCCTGACGCATCCTTCTCGGCGGAGTATTTCGGCGGTGAGAAGGAAAACTGGGATTCCATTCATGACGGCGCCGCCACCGGCGACAGCAACACAGCAACCTGGAATGCGATGTTGCAACAGGTTCGCGCGGGAATGTCGAGCACGGCGGCGTACGAGAAACTGCAGGGGAACAATCCCGATGGGACGAATAATTCCGCGTATGACGATATGCTCGATGTCGATAATTTCATAACCTACATGTTCTCGAATTTCTGGGGCGGTACGGGCGATTGGCCAGGGCACAACTGGTATGCAGCCGGGCAGCGGTCTCCAAACGACAGCGGATTCAAGTTCTTCAACTGGGATTCAGAAGGCGCCATTATCGTCTGGGCGAACCTTAATACCAACAGGGTGGGCGTGACCAACGGAAATCCCGGTGAGATATGGGCCGCCCTGAGGCAGAATGCAGAATTCAAAATGCGTTTCGCCGATCACGCGCATCGATACCTGTTCAATGACGGACCGGCCGGTCCTGAGGCGTCGCACGCCCGTTACCAGGAGTTGGCCGACGAGATTGAACTGGCGATTATCGGCGAATCAGCCCGCTGGGGCGATCAGGCGGTATCTACGCCGTACACGCAAGCCACTTGGGCCTCCAAGAAGGACTACGTGCTTAACACGTACATGCCTCAGCGTCCGGCGATTGTGCTCGGGCAACTGAAAAGCGCCGGGTTATATCCCGATGTTGCGGCGCCTTCGTTCAATATTAACGGTGCTTACCAGCATGGCGGAGCGATTGAGCTGGGCGATTCACTGACGATCAACGCATCGGCAGGTTCGATCTATTATCGCCTTGACGGAAGCGACCCCCGGCCCTACGGCGGCGGGGCGCCTGACCCGGCCGATCTGTACACCGCAGCAGCGCCGCTCAATGCCGGCCAAACCGTCAAAGCCCGCGCTTATGTAAACGGTGAGTGGAGCGCGTTGAACGAGGCTGATTATCACCTCGACCTGACTCAAGACATTCGCGTCACCGAGATCATGTACAATCCAACTGTTCCCACAGCCGAGGAAATCGCCGCCGGACACACCATCACCACCGATTTCGAGTATGTCGAGATCACGAACATCTCCGGTGAAAACCAGCCCCTTGCCGGCCTGCGGTTCACCAAAGGGATTGACTTCACTTTCGGTGATGTGACTATCGCACCGGGCGAGCATGTGGTCGTTGTCAGCAACCAAGCCGCCTTCGAGTTCCGCTACAAAAATTACACTGGGCAAATCGCAGGCCAATACGGTACGGGGCTTGTCGACGGCACGCAATTGTCCGATAGCGGTGAGAAGCTTCAGCTAAGTTCGCCCGGTGGTGATCAGATCCTTACGTTTGACTATAAAGACGGATGGTACGATCACGCCGACGGGGGCGGGTTCTCGCTGACGATCAACAATCCGCTGGGCTCGGTGGAACGTTGGGACACCAAAGACGGTTGGCGACCCAGCGCCGCCCCAGGCGGTTCACCGGGCGATGGCGATACTCTGGCGACTCCCGGATCGGTTGTTGTCAGCGAAGTGATGGCCCATACCGACGGCCTGAACGATGCGATTGAACTCCACAATCGCAGCGGCGATCCGGTGGACGTAAGCGGATGGTGGCTTAGCGATCAGGCCAGCGACGCATCCGGCGTCGAGGTACTGACTAAATATCAGATTCCCGCCGGTTCGATTATAGGCGCCGGCGGTTACCTTGTGCTAACCGAGTCCGCTCACTTCGGCGGGGCGTTCGCGTTGAGTGAATTCGGCGATGATGTTTATCTCACATCTGATGCGTCCGGCGTTGCCGGCGGATATCGCGAGCATGTTGACTTTGGCGCTTCGCCCAACGGCGTTTCCCTGGGCGTATACGCAAAAAGCGTCGGCGGGACGGACTTTACGCTCATGAGAACCCCGCTGATGGGCCAGGGCAACGGTGCGGCGTATTACGAAGACCTGCTGATAAACGAGCTGATGTATCACCCGACCAGCCCGACGCAGGACGAAATTAACGCCGGTTTCACCAGCAGCAGCGATTTCGAGTTCATCGAAATATACAACAGCTCGCCCGATACAACCCACACGCTGAGCGATATTTATATCGGTTCGGGTGTCGGTTTTTCGTTCGGATGGTATAACGCCGACGGGGCAGGCGCCGAGTCATGGACACTCGAAGCCGGAGCCACCGCGACTTGGGACGCAACGCTACCTGCCGGTAAGGACAGTTACGAAGTGTTCGCTCGTTGGGATATTCTAAACGGTGAGGGCGGCTTGCGCGATCTGGACGGGCGAGCTTTATACGCTATTACGCATGACGACGGTACGACTACCGTTGTTCGCGATCAGCAGCCCGAGGAGCTCGACGAGGGACCCGATTATATGGACGAGGACGGCTGGGTTTCGCTTGGCACGTACGATTTTGACGCTAGCGGCCAGGTGGTGCTGACTCGCGGGACCAACAATCCGGACAACTGGACAATCGCCGATCAGGTCAAGTTTGTCAGCGCGACCCACGACTCCGGACCGATCGACAACCCCACGCTCGATTCCTGGAACACCGCCAACGGACCGGCGACTCTCGCTCCGGGTCAGTACGCGGTAATCGTAAGCAATCGCGCCGCGTTTGACTACCGATACAACCTGCCGCTGACCGTTGTCGGGCAGGAGCCCGCAGTTACGGTCGCCGGGCAATATACCGGCACGTTGTCCAACAACGGTGAAAAAGTAAAGCTCATGCACGCAGGCGTCCCCGAACCGGCGCCGAGCAACTATATCCCGTATTACCTGATAGACTATGTTAACTATGGCGATAGCTCGCCCTGGCCGACAGGTCCCGACGGTTCTGGCCCAAGCCTAAGCCGCAACGCACCCTATGGACCTTCAATTCCGCTACCGTATGGTAACGATGCGGGCAGTTGGTTCACCGGTGTGATGAACGGAACGCCGGGCCAGGCCAACAGGCACGCCGATCTGACCGCGCCAACCAAACCGCAAAGCCTCGTGGCGCAGGTTGGTTCGCCCTACGTCCAGATCAACTTGAACTGGACGCCTTCGGCCGACAGCGACACGTATGTCGATCACTATGTTGTCTATCGCAACGGCGTGCAGATTGGCGTGTCGCAATCGACAGAGTTCACCGACACCGACGTGGCGCGAACCGCTCGATATTCCTATGCGGTGTCGGCGGTTAACCGCGACGGTTCGGCCAGTGATCGCAGTGACGTTGTTGTTGCGTCAGTTCCCGGGGTAAGTTCTTACACGACCCCGTCATCAAGTGAAATCCGTTTGGTCTTCAGCCAGCCGCTGGTCGAATCGTCGGCTGAGGCGATGTCGAACTACAACTTCAGCGGTACCCTGACAGGCGCCACGCTCGAAGCTGACAACGTCACCGTGGTGCTCAGCGTCGCTGCAATGAACATCGGGCAGGTGTATTCGGTAACCATCGACGCTTTGGACACGGTGTCCGGGGCGCTTATTCCGACCGGTCAGCAGATATCATTCGCATATGGGCAGGCCGCAGGCGCCAACGCGCCGCATGTCGACAACGCCATAGCTGACGTAGTTGTAACTGAAGACGCCAGCGATACGGTGCTGGATATCACTTCGGTGTTTGGCGACTCAGACGCTGGCGACACCCTCACGTTATCCATCACGGGAAACAGTAACGCCGATATGGTCCAGGCGAGTCTGTCGGCCGATGCGTTAAGACTCTCATACGCCGCCGACCGCAACGGAGACGCCGACATTACCGTTCGAGCGACCGATCCGACCGGAGCCTGGGTCGAAACTACTTTCCAGGTTACCGTCCAGCCGACCGATGACAGTCCGATGGTCGCGACACCCATCGCCGATCTCGCGGTCAGCGAAGACGCCGCCGACACCGTGCTGGATCTGTCTGGGGCGTTCTACGATCCGGATATTTTCGATGGCGGCGATATCTTGACGCTTATCGTGCTTAATAACTCCAACAGCGGTCTGGTTTCCGATACGTTTGACGCCAACGAACTTACGCTCTCGTATGCGGGCGATCAACACGGCCAGTCGATTATTACTGTTCGCGCGACCGATTCGGACGGTAACTGGGTTGACGATACATTCACCGTGAATGTCGCTTCGGTTAACGACGCGCCGGTGGTTGCTACGCCTCAAAGCGACGTCGTGGTTAACAGGAACGCCCAGCCCACGACGCTGGATCTGGACGCGGTGTTCGCCGATGCGGGCATCCAAACCGATGGCGATAGTCTCACCTATTCGATCACCGGAAATACGAATCCCACGCTGGTTACCGCCAGCGCCGCAGGCGTTCTGACTTACGCAGGCGGACAGTCCGGGACCGC
Organism: Phycisphaerales bacterium; assembly: GCA_018645065.1. Classification (GTDB taxonomy): domain Bacteria; phylum Planctomycetota; class Phycisphaerae; order SM23-33; family SM23-33; genus BS750m-G57. The sequence continues at coordinate 24,556 of JABGPF010000027.1, read as the reverse complement.
CGAGATTACCGTTCGCGCGACTGATTCGGGCGGCGACTGGGTTGAAGATACGTTCACCGTCGGCGTTCAGTCCAATTCCGCCGACGTCGAGCAGGTTATGGTCCGCAGCAGCGGTTGGAGCGACGGTTTCCTTGACGCTCTGGACGCACAAGGGATCGGTAGCCCGACGTTGTCGCAGATGGGCTATCGTATCCCCGACGGCGCCGGTCAGCTTGACACGCTTCCGTGGAACAATCTCGACACGATAGTCATCGCCTTCAGTAAGAATGTAAGCGTCGTCCAGGGCGATCTGGTTCTGGAGGATGCAGGTTCCAGCCCGCAGGCGATTAGCGGTTTTGTTTACGATTCATCTACGTTTACCGCCACCTGGACGCTTGCCTCTCCGATCGGGGCTGACAGGATGCTGATCGATCTGAGCGTCGGGGCGGTGGGAAGCTTCACGTTTGATTTTAATGTCCTGCCCGGAGACGCCGATCAGGACGAGACAGTCGCTCTTGCCGACGGAAACGGAGTGCGGGACCGATTGTTCGACCGGTCGTCTGAAGCCGGTTACAGTGTGCTGCACGATATTAACGGCAGCGGTAGAACCGATTTTATCGACTGGGCGACCGTTCGCGCTAACCTGGGTGATTCATTGCCCGCAGCCGCGCCCGCCGCGGCGCCCGTCGCGCCGGAAGAACCGCTTGTTGTCGCCGAGCCCCAGGCCGTCGAGGCGCCTGAGGCTTACGTCCCGATGTCGGCTGAGATAACTACTGTTTTGGCTCCGCCGGTCGATGATCAGCCTTTGATAACAACACCGGACACCCAGACGCCGGGATCCGTCGCCGACGATCTCCTGCTGCTGGCGCAACAGCAGACAGACCCCGACGCCGTGTCGCTGGAGTTGAACCTCGATACGGAACTCGCCGATGTGCTGGCGGAGGCCGAAGTCGAAATATTCGCTCCGATAAATTAGTGAGGAAAGAATTCAATACGATCGAACGTAATTGATATAAAGAGAGATGACAATGAGGATCACACTTACTATAACCGCAATTCTGATGCTGGCCTCGTCGCCGGTTCTGGCTGAGTTGACTATCACCGCGCCGAATATCCTGGTCTCCGATGATATGACCGGCGGGAGCTTCGAGGTGTTTGTCAGCACGGACGAAACGAATACGATTTCCAGTTACATGACACGTCTGACGCTGGACCCGGGCAGTTCGGGCATAAGTTTTGACAGCGTCGAACCCACTACGGATCACTCGTATGTTTTTCCGAGCAGTACGGGCAATTTTTTCGCTACGATCAGTCCCGACGGAACGACAATAGACGTAGGCGACGGTTGGCTCGGGGCAGCACAATCCCTCAGCGACGGCGCGGGGCTGTTCAAAGTGAACTACACTATCTCACCGAGCGTTCCGCCTTATCCGATTTTCGATATGATAATAAGTGACGATCCGGCTGAGACTATGCTGACCGACCACGGTAATAATGTGCTGGGCTACACCGTGGACAACGGTGAGATCCAGATGGGCACGAACGGACCGCACAAACTGCAGGTGACCTTCCGTCCGCAGCAGGGCTCTGAGGGGAATTGGGCTACGGAAACAAGTACACTGGTTGTCACCTACGGTGAATTGGGCGCAACTACAGGTCGGGCCGATATCGGGATCAATGGCGATACATCCGTCGGATGGGGCGACAGCAAATACCTAGCCACAGAAGCAGGCCAGTTCGGGGTGTATTCTCGCGGCGAGCCTTTTGGGTCGGGTGATGATATGCTGACCCAGGACGCCAGGGCGCTTACTGATACGTCCAATGTGCTTATAGAAACCTACACCAACCAGGTATTTAGCAAGCCTGGCGCATGGGTAGTGGGCGAAACGTGGAACGAAGGCGGCGTGCTGGAGTTCGAAGTGTTGACCGATGACAAGACATTCTTCGACGATTTTGAAATCGTCCAGAAAGAACCAGGCCGATTCCTCAACACGTCCCGAACGCCTGATGCAATCGCCTTGGGCGATTTGGCTGATTGGTATGAAGGGCAGGGGTCACTGGCTTTCGGGCGAGTTGGATGCGATTGGTTTGCTGATCGTGAAGTTGACTGGCTGACAGGTCCGTTCGCCAGCTTCGATCTCATTCCCGCCGGCGGTGAGCCCTGGCTCGGAACCGACGCCCCTTTGAGCGTAGAACCCGGAACGTACGCAATCGCACACGACCCCACGCCCGAACCGTCTTCAATCGCCATATTCGCCGTGGCGGGGTTTGGTTTCTGCTCGCGGAGAAGAAAGCTTCGCCCAAGCCGCTAACGCGACTTGCCGCGGGCGGGGCGGCGTGATATAACATCATCTCGCGAAAATTGATATCGCTTCCCTCCCTCGATTCTGTGAGATGAAGATGGCCCGGTTTTGCCTGCTGAAGGACCCTGAAAATTATGTTCTGTACGATTGGGATTTGGTGCAGGACACCGAATCGCTGGCGTACTGGCTGGCCCATTTCGTCGACCAGTTCGACCAGACCCTTAAATGCGCAGGCGAAAAATACGGTGACGAGGCCGACTGCTCCGAGCGAATTGAAGCTGCACGCACGCATTTTCGACGCATCCTCAAGCACCTTGAATTGCATCCCGATTCGCTTCCGGGCGGCAGGCTCGGCGTGATTGATATCTGTCGCCTGCGTGAGATGGTGCTGCGCGGGCACGGGCTGGGCGACCCTTTCGCATGCCTCAAGGCCCGCGAGAATCGTATCGCTCTGGACGGCTATATGAAAACTGTTTCAGCGTATGAAAAACTCAGCGGGCGCGAGAAGTGGGAGGCGCTGGCCAGGGGCGTTTTTGCGGGCAACTTGTTCGATGTGGGCTCACCGGCCGGTATGGATGCGCCCGACATGGCGCCGGATTTCTTCCAGAGTATCGATAACGTTAAACCGCGTCCGTGGCTGTTCGACGGGTTCGACGAGTTTTATCAGGACGCCTCCAAGCCCCGCGGCGCCTGGCGTAAAGCGGTTGTGTTCATCGACAACGCGGGCAGCGATTTTATTCTCGGCCTCATGCCGCTCCTGAAACAGCTCGCTGCTGGCGGGACGTCGATTGTGCTGGCGGCTAATGAGCTTCCGAGCCTGAACGATCTGACGGAGATTGAGGCCCGAGCGTGCCTGGACGAACTTATGGAAATGGACCCCGCCCTTGACGGGATGTTCGAGGTTGTCTCAAGTGGTAACGATCTTCCGTTGATCGACATGACCAATGTATCAGACGCCTTGAACACCGCCGCCGACGGAGCCGACCTGGTAATCGTCGAGGGCATGGGCCGCGGTGTCGAGAGCAATTTTCACACCGCGTTCAACGTTGACGCACTCCACGCGGCCGTGCTGAAAGACACGCAGGTCACCAAGCATATGGGCGGTGAACTGTTCGACTGCATCTTCAAATACACACGCGCCGATCGCGGTTAACGCCTCCGGCATGCAAGGACGCTTTGGGGGAAGCGGCGAACGGCAACGGCGTTTTCCACCACGGATGGCACGGATTTCCACGGATTAGATACGGCAACGGCAACGACAAACGGCGGATATGCTACGGATAACGACGGATAACGGCAATGGCTGGACGGCCTACTTCTTGTGACGCATGCGACTAAATGTTGATTATCGCTTTGACCACGCCGTCGCGGTAGTCGGCGACCATTTCGAAGGCGTCGCGCGATTCGTCGAGTCCGAAGTGATGAGTCACCATCGGCATTACGTCGGCTCGTTTGGAGCTTATCAGGTCAATCGCCGCCTGCACGCAGCCGTTTTGTCGTCGGACGTTTTGCAGGCGGATTTCTTTGCGACGCATGACGTCGGGGCAGAAGCTTACGCGATCAAGCTCGGGTATCCCAATGGCGAGAATTGTCCCGCCGGGGCGGAGGAGTTGGACGCACTGGTCGAGCGTTTCCTGCTGGCCAGCACATTCGAATACGCAATCGACACCGAGCTTGGTCTGGTCGAGTATTTCTGACACTACGTCTTGTGTCGGATGGCAGCCGGTCCAGGTGGCGCCCATAGCGGCTGCAATTTTCAGGCGTTCGGGCAGCAGATCGGTAACGAAAATCTCCTCGGCGCCCGCCGCCCGCAAACTCAGTAGAACTGATAATCCGATTGGCCCGGAGCCCAGAATTGCTGCTCGCTTCGGCGGTTTTTCCGGAGCCAGGCCGCATGCGTACATGCCGATCGACAGCGGCTCGACGATTGTGACTTCGTCGTTGTTCATCGAATCGGGCACGGGCAGGCAGCACGATGCCGGCATGACGATATATTCGGCAAGTGCTCCGGCGAGTTGGCCCGGGCAGGCCAGGAACGCCTGGTTGCGGCATGTGTGTTCTCGTCCGGCGAGGCATTGGTCGCACGTTCCGCACGTTTTAAGCGGATCGACGGCGACACGCTGGCCGGGTTGCAGGCTGATGACCGAGCTTCCGGTTTCCAGGATCGTGCCGGCGCATTCGTGTCCGACTGTCCAGGGGTAGGCGATTTTCTGGCTACCGATGGCCCCGGTCGTGTAGTAGTGCACATCGGACCCGCAAACGCCGACGGCGTCGATTTTCACCAGCACCTCATCGGGCGCGGTTATTTGCGGGTCGGGCGTTTGACGAATTTCCATCCCGCGTATACCGGTAAGAAAAGCAGCTTTCATAGTTTAATCCTGTTATTTGATAAAGAGAATCGCCACGCCTGCGACTGCTATTACTGCTCCTATCGCCGCTCGGGGCGATACACGTTCCTTGTGAATCACCATTACGAACGGAATTATCACGATCGGCAGCAGTGCGACGAACGTTTGCGAGACCGCCGCAGACAGATATTTCATTGATTCTATCAGCAGTATTACTCCCAGCACCGGTCCTACGCAGGTTCCCAGCGTTAGTTGGGCCATCGCCTTGCGGTTCTTCAGACCGGACGCCACCCGCGGATACCATCGCAGGACGAGGAACATTATCGCGAACGCCGGAACGGCGAGGCTCATGCGAATATGGTTGGCCAGGATCGCGTCGGTGTCGTCTGTGATAACTTTCTTCGCCAGCACCATACCCAACGCCTGGCCCAGCGCCGCCAACACCGCCAGGGTCACTCCCAGAACCGACGGGCACCAGAGTTTCGACGCCGAATCGCTTTTACGCTCGGAGACCACCCAGGCGATTCCGCCGAGAGTTATCGCCATGCCCAGGCAGTTCAGCAGCGTTAGTGTCTCGCCGAGTATCATCCATCCGAGAATTGCGGTCATTACCGGTGCCACGGTGAACACCAGCGTGCAGAGTCGCGGGCCTATCATGATAAACGCGCGGAACAGGCACAAGTCGCCCAGGAAGAAGCCCACTATGCCCGACATGCCAAGCCAAAGCCACTCATCCGCCGTTGCGTTCAGCGGAATGAACATATATCGCGACGTCAAAGTTGCTATGATCCCCAGGATTACCCACGCCAGCGCCAGGCGAATAAAGTTAACCGTAGCCGACCCAATTTGCCGCCCAGATGCCTCGAACGACAGCGTACCGATAGCCCAGCACAGCACAGTACTCAAAGCCGCAATTTCACCAATGTACGTCATTAACTATTCCTTAACGAGCTATTCGCCCGCGTGTGCGACATTAAAAAGATACAATTTGGCCGCAGCCGTTTGCCGTTATCAGTCGTTATCCGTAGCATATCCGCCGTTGGCCCTAGCCGTTGTTGTTGCCGTTTCTAAATCCGTGCTATCAGTGCCATCCGTGGTTAAAAAAGCCGTTGCCGTTATCCGTTGACCGTTGGCGCCGCTTTCTTATACCGAGCACTTCGCTCGCGTCCAAGACGAAACACGCTTGCAATCGGAGCCCGAAGGCGGTCTGATATTATGCATATGAGTTTACAATACGCACGAGAAGTTCTGGATACTGAAATAAAAGCTTTGTCGCAGGTGCGAGATCGCCTTGGCGATTCGTTCGTCAATGCCATCGATGCAATGGAGCAATGCACCGGGCGAGTGGTAACTTCGGGTATGGGAAAGGCCGGTCAAATCGCCACGAAAATATCGGCGACGCTGGCCAGCACGGGTACGCCCTCGTTTTTTCTGCACCCTGCAGAAGCGTTGCACGGCGACTTGGGTATGGTGCGCACCGAAGATGTTGTTCTTATGTTCAGCAATTCCGGAGAGAGTTCCGAGATCGCCGAACTGCTCCCGTTCCTGAGCGGTATGGGCGTTACGGTTATCGGTGTTACCGCGTCGGATCGTTCATCGCTGGCGGCCCATTGCGATATAACAATCCTGCTGGGCGATCTGACAGAGGCCTGCCCGCTGGGAATGGCGCCTACTGCAACCACCACCGTCATGCTGGCGATTGGCGATGCACTGGCGCTGTGCCTGATGAAGCGTCGCGGGTTCAACGTGCAGGATTACGCCTCGCTGCACCCGGCGGGGGCGTTGGGCAAGAAAACGCTGCCTGTGCGGTCGGTCATGCGGACAGGTCATGCGGTGGCGGCTATCGGGCCGGACTGTGCCGTCCAAGACGTCATTCTCGCGATAACTCAGGCTAAAACCGGCGCCGCGGTCGTGGTCGACGACGATAACAAGGTGCTGGGCATTTTCGCAGACGGCGACCTGCGTCGCGGTTTGCAGGAGGATCCGAGCTTCCTGGTCCGCAAAGTTTGCGATGTGATGACTGCAAATTGTGCGTGCGTTCTTGGTGATCTGCGGGTCGACGAAGTGCTGGCGATGCTGAAAGAAAAACGGATCGGCGAGGTTCCGGTTATCGACGCGGACGAAAAATTTATTGGTATGGCCGACCTCAAGGGGCTCGTGTCGCTTTGATTGATCTTGGGTTCCCGGAGGAATTTTCCCGATGAATTGTCGAATGCTCGCTTTAGATGTTGATGGTACGCTCGTTGGTCCCGACAACGTTGTGACTCCCGAAATACGCGCCGCGGTGCGCCGCGCTGATGAATCGGGCATTCAAATCCGCCTGGCCACCGGGCGATCGTACAGCGAAACTATCGGTATATGGGAGCAGCTTGGTCTGGGGCGACCGTCTCAACCGATGATCCTTATCGGTGGTGCGCTTATCAGCGAAACCGACACGCAGCGGGCGCTGTATCACAAACCGATGGCCCCTGACGTAGCCTGCCGATTCGCCGATGCGCTTGGAGCGGCGGGGTATTGCGCTATGGCGATTGTCGATGCCTGGCGATATGACGTGGAATATTATTTGACCGAACATGGCGACCTAGCCGACGCCAGGGAGCGATGGTTCGGGCAGATGGACGTTAAGCTTGCTTCTGTGGCTGCGATGAGCGATGTGCTGGTCAATGGCGACGGGCCTGACGTGCTGCGGATATCGGCGGTGGTGAACCAGACCGACGGACCGGGCCTGGCGGATGACTTGAAAAACCAGTTCGGCGACGAGATTAATGTCTGCTCGATTCTGGCGCCGAACTATAACGTCTGGATCGTCGAGGCACACGCGGTCAAAGCCAACAAACGCACCGCTTTGCAATACGTAGCCCAGGCCACAGGCACACCGCTCAGCCAAATCGCGGCAGTGGGGGACGACGTGAACGATATATCGATGCTCTCGGGGGTGGCCCTTGGCGTCGCGATGCCCCAGGCTCCCGAAAGCGTGATCGCTTCGGCCGACCATGTGGCTGATGACGGATTGGCGGAGTTTGTTAATCAACTTGTCGATGGAAAGTTTGATTAGAACCGCCCGCTTGGCTAACATGTCGTTATGAATAAGACACCAATTATCGTACTGGTCGGGGTGGTTTGCCTTTGTGCTGTCGGCGGATGCGGGAATACCGGATGGCTGCTGACGCCCGTGCCGCTCAATGAACGGCTCGTCGAAAACGAGATTAAATGCGACTCGGGCTGGTTTGTCAGAGACAAGATCGCGGTTGTCGACGTCAGCGGGGTTATCTTCAACGATCGCAGCAAGGGCTTGTTAGGATCGGGTGAAAATCCCGTGAGTCTGTTCATCGAGAAAATGGACAAAGCACAGGCCGATCCGAATGTTTGCGCGCTGTTGCTGCGGATCAATTCGCCTGGCGGGGGGGTTACCGCTTCTGACATTATGTACAACCGCATCCAGGAATACAAAACCGCCACCGGTAAGCCCGTGGTAGCGGTGCTTGTGGACGTTGCCGCCAGCGGAGGATATTACATCGCCTGCGCAGCCGATGAAATTATCGCACACAAAACGACCATCACCGGTTCTATCGGCGTGATAGTTCAGGCGGTAAGTTTTGCCGGTACGATGGACAAAATCGGCGTGACGGCCCAGGCGATTACTTCCGGGAAGATGAAGGATATGGGCAGCCCGCTGAAGCCTTTGGACCCGGCGGACATTAAAGTTCTGCAGGGCGTGGTTGATGATTTCTACGCGAAGTTCGTAGCCGTTGTCGACGCAGGGCGCCCGAAATTGACCACCGCACAGGTCAAAACGCTGGCCGATGGAAGAATCTTCACCGCCGACGAGGCCCTTGCAAACGGCTTGGTTGATTCGCTGGGATACATGGACCAGGCTTTGGCGGTCGCCAAGACTCGCAGCGGTTCGGATCGCGTTCGAGCGGTAATGTACGGCAGGCCGGTAGGCCACCGCGCCAACGCTTACAGCATGGCCCCCGAAGTCGGAGCCCAGTTCAATCTGATAAACGTGGACACCACCACACTAATGTCAATGGCCCGCCCGAACTTCATGTACCTCTGGAGCGGGCGGTAACGGCAGGGGCGACAGGTTCTAGGTTCTAGGTGCCAGGTTCTAGGAACATCAAAGGCGAACGTCGAACGACCAATGGCAACAGTGAGAATCGCCGTTGCCTTTCGCCTTTCGCCTTTCGCCGTTCCTAGAACCTAGAACCTGGAACCTAGCACCTGCCGTCCCTATTCCGGTTTCCAGTATAGTTTCATTGCTTCTTCGACAGTTGTTTTGATGAATTCCGGCGAGTGTGCTATTTTGGCGTCTTCGTTCAGTTTCTTGGTGAATTTTGCTGACAGGGCGTCGAGTTGTTTTTCTCGCAGGATATCTGTGATGGCGTCTTGGGCGTCTTCGAAGCTGGTGAGTTTCCCTTCCTTCACTTCGTAGGCTTTGACTATGTAGAATCCACCGTAGCTTACGGTCTGTCCGATGCTGTTTTTAAACGCGGCGGTTTCGACTATTTCGCTTCGCTGTCCTTCAGCCAGTGCAAAGCCCGCTTTTTCAACTTCCTTTTGCCTCAGGCTTCCTGCCGGCCAGAGCGGGAGTTTTCCGCCGTCTTCACGTTTGATGTCGGTGTATTTCTTCGCCACTTCGGTGAAGTTGGCCCCGCCTGTCAGGAGTTGTTCTGCTTTTTCGATTCTCTCTGTGGCTGCTGCTTTTGCCTTTGCGAGTTCCTGTTGGCTGGGATTGTTGGCTAGGTCTTTTGGGAGTAGGTTTTCGATGAGCACGGCGATAAGTTGCATCGCCACTTTCTTCTCGACGCGGAATTTATTTTTGTGTTGGTTGTAATATCCCAGCAGCATCGGGCGGGTTATCGAGACTGCCGGTAGGAATTTGATCTGTTGGTAAAGTTGTACGGTGATGTTCCGTTTGCTTCGTTCACGTATTTCGTCGAGTGTGATGTTCTCTTTGGCCAGGCGTTTTTCGAGCCTCGTTTGGCTACCGCCGGCGTTGGCGATCATGCTTCGCACCATTTCCTTTACTTGCGCCTCTACATGATCTTTCTGGGATTTGCTCAATCGGGCGTTGGCCTCGGCGTACACCAGTTCCTTGTTGACTCGAGTGTTGATCGTCGAGCGGATGATCGCTCTGACGCGATCTTGAAACATGCGATCGCTCGGAACTTTCTCGAGGCTGGGTTGGGCTTCGTGGAGTATTTCCTGGACGGTTATGAACTTGCCCTTGATCTCCATGACCGATGTGGTGATTTCGTGTGTTTTACCGATTATCAACTCGGGGTCATTGGCCCCGGTTACAGGATCGACCGGTTTGATCTCGACCTCATGCATAGTAGGATCGGTCGGTTTGACTTCGACTACATGCATCGGAGGATCGGCCGGTTGGGTCGCAGCAGGCCAGTCCTCCTTCGCCGACCAGTTTGCATCGGCCGGTGGGGTCGTTTCTTTCTCCCAGGGCCACGAAAAATCATCGGTCCAGGAGCAGCCCAAAAGTCCGCACGCCAAAGTCGCCAGAAGAGTAGTCGTGATGATTCGCGTTGTATTCATAGTCGTCAGATTCGTACAGGTTGAGGTTTTTAGATCGAGCTTTAATATCCAATAATATTATACCGTCCCGACCGCCTGTCGCAATTGCTTTAGTATGACTCGCATCAGCGTGGGCATCTGGAGGTAGGGCGCCCGCAGGCGCCAGTGGACTGTGTTGTTGTCGGGCATGCGCACGCTGCCGGAGGCTCGGTCGAATATTCGCTCGGCTGCGCTCATGTTGCGAACGGTGAACACCAGGTCGCCCCGGATGAGCACCAGCGACTTGATTCCCAGGCGTCCGGCGAGTGCTCGGGCCTCGGTCATGTCCAGCAGTTGTTCCACTTCGTCGGGCAGGCGTCCGTAAACGTCGGCGAAATCAGTACGTATCTGCGTTAGCTCCTTGCTGCTGTCGCAGGCGGCAAGGCGCCGGTAGGCCTCCATCCGCTGTCGCTGAGATGGAATGTAGGCTCGCGGAATATACGTTCCGGTCCCGAGCTCGATATGCGCCGGTTGGCTTGGGGCGGCTACCTTGCTCTCGCCGCGAAGGTCGCATACCGCACCCTCAAGGAGCTGACAATACAGCTCGTAACCGATCGCCGCGATGTGCCCGCTCTGCTCCTGGCCGAGAATATTTCCCGCGCCGCGAATCTCCAGGTCACGCATCGCTATCTGGAACCCGGCGCCGAGATCGGAGAACTCCTCAATCGCCTTCAATCTTTTTGCAGCTATCGGAGAGACCGTCCGGTTCTCACCGAGCAGCATGTAGCAGTATGCTCGATGTTTGTATCGACCGACCCGCCCGCGGAGCTGGTGCAACGCAGACAACCCGAACCGATCGCAATCGCAGATTATCATCGTGTTGGCCGATGGGATATCCAGGCCCGATTCGATGATCGTTGTGCACACAAATACATCTGTCTCACCGCGTATAAAACGCAGCATGGCGCGTTCCATCTCGTGCTCGTGCATCTGCCCATGCCCCACATCCACTCGGGCGTCGGGCGCCAGGTCGCGTATGCGATCGGCCACAGCGTGAATGTTGCCCACGCGATTGTGCACGAAGAACACCTGTCCGCCGCGCGCCATCTCGCGTTGGATCGCGCCGCGGATAAGCGATGGATCGTACTGGCAGACCTCGGTGTGGATCGATCGGCGGTCCATTGGCGGTGTCATCAGCGAACTGATGTCGCGCAGGCCCAGCAGGGCCATGTGCAGCGTGCGCGGGATCGGCGTGGCGGTCAGCGTCAGCACGTCTACGCTGGCCCGCATTGATTTCAAACGCTCCTTGTGCTCGACACCGAACCGCTGCTCTTCGTCAATTACAATCAGGCCGAGGTTCGCGAACCGCACGTCTTCGCTGAGCATTCGGTGCGTGCCGATAAGAATGTCGAGCGTGCCGAGCACGAGTTTTTTGAGGATTTTTCGCTGCTCGCCTGCAGTGCGAAAACGGGACACTACGTCGATCTCGAACGGGTAGTCGGCGAAACGCTCGGTGAATGTTCGATAATGTTGGTCGGCCAACACGGTGGTCGGGACGAGCACGGCGACCTGGCGGCCTGCTTCGGCGATTTTGAACGCAGCACGCATCGCCAGCTCGGTTTTTCCGTATCCAACGTCACCGCACACTAGGCGGTCCATGGGGCGCTCTGAGAGCAAATCCGAGTCGATCTGCTGCATCGTGGTGATCTGGTCTTCGGTTTCGGTGTACAAAAACTCGTCGGTGAACTGCTGCTGCCACGGCGTGATGTCGGGATAACTGAACCCCTTGATCGCCTGGCGCATCGCCTGGACGCGGATCATGTCGGCCGCCAGATCGCGCACAGCCTCCATCGCGCGGTCCTTCTGGCGCGTCCACAATCGCCCGCCGAGTTTGGACAGCGTCGGCTTGCTGTGACGCGTGCCGACGTACTTTTGCACCATGTTGATATGGGCTGTGGGAACGTGCATCGTCGCGTTGTCGGCGAACTTCAGCGAGAGGTATTCCTCCGACACGCCGTCGCGATCGATGTGACGCAGGCCGTCGAATTTTGCTATCCCGTGCGAGATATGAACCACGTAGTCGCCGGGGTGGAGGTCGAGCATCGAGTCGATAGGGCGGCCGGTGCGCATTTTCCTGATGCGGCGGACCTTCGCGAAACGATGGAATATTTCGTGATGACCGACGACCACCAGCTTCTCGTCGGGCCAGTGGAATCCGTCGGACAGATGCCCGATCCCGGTTTTTATCCGCTGTGCGAGCTGCTGGTGCGAGGTGGCCAGCAACTCGGTGAACCGGTCGCGTTCTGCGGTGTTCTCGCAGTAGACCCACACGTCGGCGGCTTGGGAAAGTTCCTCAAGTTCGGCGAGTGCTTCCTGGGTGTTCAGGGCGAGTTTTTCCAGGCTGCGGACGTGCATTGGCGTTTCGTCTTCACCGCTGGAGCCGAATGCGTACATGTCGGCAGAGGCGAATGGCGCCAGGGCGTCGAACACTTCGGTTGGTTCGGACAGGCCGAGTGGCGAATGATCGGCCTGGCGTAGTTTGGAGCCCATGCGTCGCGCGACCATGTGTCGTTCGTCGATCGCTTTTTCGTTGAGTCGGCGGAATACGTCATGGGCCAGTTCGTGGACCGCTTGCGGTTCGGCGGTGCAGATTATTGTTTGGGCGTCGAGATAGGCGCTGAGGTTTGTTGTTTTGTCGGGGTCGGTCCGCCTGCCGGCGGCGACGCCTGTCAGGTCGAAGGCGCGGATCTTGTCGGTGCTGCGTTGCGTGTCGAGGTCGAATTTGCGGATTGAGTCTATCTCGTCGCCGAAGAACTCCACGCGTATCGCCTGGCCGACACCGGTGGGGAACACGTCGATTATCCCGCCGCGACGGGCGAATTCGTTTGGCTTGTCGACCTGGTCAACCTGCTCGAATCCCGAATCGATGAGCCATTCTACGATCTCCTCTGGCGGGGTCTCACCGCCAACCCGCAGCGATAGTTTCGCCTCAGCCAGTGCTTTCGGGGTCGGGACAGGTTGGAGCAGCGCCATTACCGGTGCGATCAGGATGTCGAGCGACTCGTCGCGCTGGTCTCGCGGTTCAGCCAGCAGGGTGCATATCCGCATCCGCTCGCCGATGATATCGTCGCTCACGTGTTCTGAGCCCACTTCGAGTTCCCAGGCCGGGAATATCTGGGCGGCTTGCCCGGTGAACAGTTCGATATCGTCGGCCAGTGCGTCGGCGTCGTCGAGATGGGTGGTGATAAACAGGATTGGCCTGCCGCTGATTTTGCCCAACGCTCCGCCGATCATAGCCGCCGATGATCCCCAAACCCCGCCAAAGCGCACAGTCCGCCCCGGAGCCAGCTTTTCGGCCGCCACTCTAAGCCGCTTATTTTTGAGTATCCGCTTAAGCATTGTATTTTTCACGCGCGCAGCAACACACCCGGACAATTCCAAAAAACCGCCCGCGCGCCCACCGACCAATTCAAATTTTCCGCAAACGCCGTCAACCTATTATATCGACCCCCCGCAAGATTTACTCCACCTCTACAACAATGTCATCGATATCGTCGTCTTCGTTTTTCTTTGGTCCGTCGTATTTCATGTTCTCACCGACGCTGTAGAGCAGGTAGCCCTTGGCGGTTTTTGTATAACCAAACGGCTTGTCGATGAACAGATCATCGGGAACCTTCTTGAGATACCCCGGCGCCAACTGCGAGAGTTTTTCCGGGTATGCGTTTTTCTCGGCGTTGTATGCAGCCAGGGCCATTGCGATTGTTGACAAGTCGCCCTGGGCGGTTGTCCTATCGCGGAGGGTCATCGATCTGCTGACTGTCGGCAACAGCACAGTGAACAGTAGATCGCCTGTCAGTCCGGCCGGATCGGTTGTGCTCTTCCATACCATATCTATGAAAGAGCGGGGAATGTTTTGCGTCAGTTCCTCTCCGAGGCGCCGGTGATCCTCTAAAGCTTCGATGCGGACTTTGAAAGTGTTTTTGCGAAAAGCGATTGTCAAGCTGTCGTAATAGCTATTGGCCTTTATAAGTACTTTGTCCCAGCCGGGGAGCTTAGTAGTGCTGGCTGTCTTCAAGATCGAATCGAGCACCATGAACCGCTCGCTATGATCGATCATGTCTGCGATATCCCGCAGCGGGCCTAATTGCTGTAGATCGTCGAGGCATGCCTTGGCCTGAGTTTCGGTGAGTTTACCACTGCCTGCTATTGCATCGGTCAGATTGCAGGCGATGTCTTCACACCTCAGTGCGACAAGTCCTTCGACTAGTGAATATCCGCGGGCGATATGTCTGGCCAGGCGTTTTGCGGTCATTGCGTCGGCCCATGCTCCGGAGGTGTCGTTGGAATTGAGTTTCAACATCGCCCTGGCGCACAGTGCATTGGACATGCTTACATATGCCTGGACTGCCGGTATTGACATATTTACTACGGGAAATTCTGCGTCGTCGGGCGTCACTGCTGGTATGTAGTATTCGGTGCGTTGGACGGCGTTGGCTGTAGCGGTTAGCGCATGTTGGTTGGCTTCGATCCATTGTGCTATTTCGGGGTGCTGTTCGGTGGCCCAGGGGGCTTTCATCGCTTCGGCCAGGCTATCGTCCAGCGTATCGTTTTCTTCACTGGCGAAGCTCTCGAGATTGCTGAACTGCTTGTCGTTTTCGACTGGGAATTCGATTTTCAGTATTTTGCATATTTTCTCACCCAGACCATCTTCCGGCAGGCAGCTGGGGCCAAGAATTTCGATCAGTGGGATTGCTGCGTTGTTTTCTTTGGTTACGCCTTTGGAATGTTCGGCGTTCATGTAGGCGATGTAATCAACCGTGCCGTCTTCGTTGATCGGGGCGAGAATGTGCGTGGTCTCTTTCGAAATGGTTATCTCGTGCGAACTGAGCAGAAAATAAAGTTGCATTATCGCCAGGAACGTCAGTATCAGCGCTAGTGGCGTTAGTGAGATGATCGTGAATATGCGTTTTTTAGTCATGTGGTTCTCTGCATCTATTCAAAGTTCAGTACGCCCGATAGCGCCAGGGTCATCACCAGGCCGTTGTAGGCGCCGTGTATTATTACTGCGGCTACGTAGTATTTAAAGCATATGTCTATATCAAAATGTCCGCCCTTGTCTTGTATGTGTCGCCACATTTTCGCCAGTCCGAATCCGAACACTGTTGATGCGAGCATGTGCAGTGCGGTGCATATTGTCAGGCGGAATGTTACGAACGACGCCGAACCGTCGGGATTGTTAACGAAGATGTAGAGCAGGTTTTCCAGTGTCGCGAACACCAACGCTGAGCAGGCGGCGAGGACGATAATTTCCGTTGAACCGCGGAACCAGTGGGGGCGTTTGTCCAGCAGGAACACAATCGCCAGCGGTTTGCATATTTCCTCGACGGCTGGCGCTGCAACTACAAACAGGAGAATCCCCACGGTTGGATCCATCGAGATCGTGGAATTATTAATGAACGCCGCGCCAACTCCTCCGACGCTTCCGACGATCGCGATCAACCAGACCATAGGCGCCAGCGGAGGCGTCGATCTCGGTTCGATCGGCTCATATATTATCGTTGGCGGTGGTCCTGACTGCCGTTCCATATGCGATCACCTCGGCGGCAGGATAGCTCTTGCCCTGTTTGTTCTTCATGATGACCGCCGTTTCTAGCCTTATGCTGATCACGACATCGGCGCCGAATTCGGCGGCCTGTTCGCGCAGGCGGAGTAATGCTTCGCGGCGTCCGCGTTCGAGCATTGTTTCTATTGTCCTGAGGCGTCCCCCGACGAGGCTCTTGAGCTTCGCCCCGAATGTTTTGAAGTAATCGCTGGCGATAACAACTCCACCGATGCAGAATTTTGTGGCTTGCGGGGTCTGACCGTCCGGGAGGTATTTGAGATTTGTCAGCAACGGTCCGCCGCCAGCCTCTCGTTGGGCGAGGCTGCGGAAATGGCGGGATTCTATGACCTTGCCAATGATGAACCCCATCGCGATCAGGATTACCGGGCTGGCCAGCAGCAGGATGTTTATAAAATCGCTCATTGTTGTGGTTCCTCGGCCTCGAGAACAACTGCCGTTCCGTATGCGAACAGTTCGGCGGCGCCGGACATTACCGCCGATGTGCTTAAGCGCACGTTGACAACGGCGTTTGCGCCGAGTCGTTCAGCCTGGTCGCTCATTCGCGAGATTGCTTCCTGGCGAGCTTCGGTCAATAGTTCGGTGTAACCCTTTATCTCACCGCCAACAATGGTTTTAAGCCCAGCCATGAAGTCGCGGCCTACATGCTTTGCGCGTATCGTGTTGCCCGATACCAGACCGATCTGTCGCGTAACTTTATAGCCCGGTACTTGCTCTGTATTGCTCAGGTAGATCGCCATTTCCCATGTCCTTTCTGTAGGTGTCACCAGCGTGTATCTTGACTATATGATAGTTGTTGCGTCGGTCAAATGATATGGGTTGTTCTGGAAATTTTCCCCCTCGCGTGATACCCTTTTGGGCTGTACTTTGAACAATAGGCACACTGAAATGCACCGAGGAATATAAAAAATGCTTCAGCTTTACTGGAAAAACGCGACCGATAAAATTGTAGGCCCCACACACGGCGTGACGCGAGACGATCTGGACACGATAGAACCGGCGATTCGTGCGGCGCATGCGACAGTGGTCGAAAGCTGCCGCAGCGGCGAGCTGGGATACGCCGGACTGCCCGGAAATACCGAATATATCGCCAGTGTGAATAAGCTGGTCGATAAATATCGCGGTAACGTTACCGATCTGGTTATCCTGGGTATCGGCGGAAGCGCGCTGGGGAACGTGGCGATCCAAGCCGCGCTGAACCCGGTAACTTACAATCTGATGACCGATAAGAAACGCCCCGGACCGCGTCTGTTCGTTTTGGACAACGTTGACCCGGCGCTGGTGGGCGACACGCTGAAATTCCTCGGCCGGCGCCTGAAGACCACCCTGATCAATGTGATATCAAAGAGCGGTGAGACCGCCGAAACCGCCAGCCAGTTCATGATCTTCCGCGAGGCGCTCCGCAAAAAACTCGGGCCAGACTTCGCCAAGCAGATCGTCGCGACCACCGACACCGAAAAGGGCACCCTCCACGAGATCGCCAAAGCCGACGGCTACGATATGCTCGCGGTGCCCGGCGACGTAGGCGGACGCTTCAGTGTGCTGTCGCCGGTTGGCCTGTTCTCGGCGGCGATGTGCGGGATCGATATCGAAGCGTTGCTGGCTGGAGCGGCTGCGATGAAGGAGCGGGTTGAAGAACTTGGCGCCGATTGGCGGTCGAATCCGGCGTGCGTGTTGACTGCGATCAAGCACCTGATGTCCACCGAAAAGAACAAGCCGATGCACGTTATGATGCCGTATTCCAACCGCCTGTACCTGATGGCCGACTGGTACCGCCAGCTATGGGCCGAGTCGCTGGGCAAGCGTGTTGATCGCGACGGTAACGAAGTTTTCACCGGTCCGACCCCGATCAAAGCGCTCGGCACGACCGATCAGCATTCGCAGGTGCAGCTCTACCGCGAAGGTCCTAATGACAAACTCACGATATTCCTGGACGTTACGAAGCATCCGGGCAAGGCTCGCGTGCCGGACGTTTTCGAAGACGTGCCCGGCTTGACGTATTTGCGGAAGACGCAGTTGTCGAAGATTCTGCTGGCTGAGAAGCGAGCAACGGAATACGCGATGGCGAAATCCGAGCGTCCGACGCTGACGATCCAGTTCAACTCGATAACGCCGCAGTCGATCGGCGAATTTATCTACCTGTACGAGTTCACCACCAGCCTTGCCGGTGAACTGCTGAACATAAACGCCTACGATCAACCGGCGGTCGAACTCGGTAAGCAGGCGACGTTCGCACTGCTGGGACGAGAAGGCTACGAAGAACTCGCCAAGGAAATGAAGTCGTTCACCCGCGTCGATTCGCGATATCTGGCTTGACGGCAAGTGAGCAGTGATCAGTGATCAGTGATCAGTGCCTGCCTTCGGCAGGTCAGTAATCAGTAACGGCGAACGGCGAACGGCGAACGACATTACGGCGCGAAAACTGCGCCGTAATTTGAAGTGTGGAAAGCTCTTGCCGCTTCGACATGGCGTCCCGATGTACATCGGGATTGTCGTTGTTGCCGTTACTGCTCACTGATTACTGATCACTGAATAATTGGGAGATGTGCTAATGATCAGCCGATATAGTTGCTGCGTGTGGGTGGCGTTTTGCTTGTGTCTCTCGGCGGAGCCTCTTGTCGGCGCCCAGGGCGACGTGCTGAAAAACGCCGGCGTGCAAGGCGGTTTGATTGTTCATGTCGGTTGCGGCGACGGTGCGGGGACTTTGGCGTTGCGGCCTGATGATCGGTATACGGTTCACGGGCTCGCTTCCGACGCTTCCGATATATCCAAGGCTCGCACGCTCATCGCGGCAAGGGGTTTGTACGGTGAAGTTTCTGTTCGCCAGTGGACGCCCGGAAAGCTGCCATATGCTGACGGCTTGGTGGATATGCTGCTGATCGACCGCGATTTCCCCAACGCGTCGGCTGATATCCTCCGCGTTCTAACGCCCGGCGGGACGGTGGTCTGCAAAGAATCGTTGGCGAAAATGCTGCCAAGTTCCAAGAGCATTGGCTCGGGATACGTCAAGTACGTAAAGCCCTGGCCGGCTGCGATCGACGAGTGGTCGCACTACCTTCACGGCGCGGACAACAACGCTGTGGCCCAGGACACCAAGGTTCGCCCGCCGAACAGTATGCAGTGGAAATCGGCCCCCATGTGGTGTCGCAGTCACGAGTACAATTCGAGCATCGCCGCGATGGTTTCGGCCAACGGGCGCATGTTCTACATTATGGACCAGGGCCTGCGGGGCATCATCCAGATATACGATAAGAACAAACGCTTCCCGCCGCGCTGGTCGCTGGTTGCCCGCGGCGCGTTCAACGGCGTGGAGCTCTGGCAGAGGCCTATGAAGAAATGGAGCCCGGGCGCGTGGGGTAACTTCGGCTTCCGCTCGAATCCGCTGGTCCTTCCGCGACGGTTAGTGGCGGTGAAGGATCGTCTCTATGTGACGCTTTCATACCGCGGGCCGGTTTCGGAGATCGACGCGGCGACGGGTAAAACGCTCGCTGTATATAAGGATACCGCAGACACGCACGAGATTATCGCCACCGGCGGTATGCTGATTCTGCGGACTCGCGACGCCGGTGATACCGACGCTAAGAAGAAGTGGCTCGACGTTCGCGAATACATCCAGGCCGTCGATACATCAACCGGTAAAACGCTCTGGAAGCACCAGACAAAACATGCTCTCGTTCCGCTTACGCTGGCGGCGGCGAAGGGGCGTGTCTGCTACAACAACTACTCAGAAATCGTATGCCTCGATCAGAAAACGGGCAAGGAACTCTGGCGGGCGCCCAGCGCCGAACGCACCAAACCGCGCGGCCCGGGCGGGGGAGAAATTTTCCGCAAAGGGAACACCGGGATGCTCATTATTTACCGGGGCTCAGTTCTGTTCTCGGGCAAAAATGGCTTGGCGGCGTTCTCGTTGGAAACGGGCAAAAAACTCTGGACCGGTCCGAAGGTGAGATCAGTCGCGCCGGGTAACTGCTTCGTGTCTACGGGGCTGTTTGGCGTTCAGGGCGCGGTCTGGCCGATGATCGAAGAGGGCGCACTGCAGGTAGGAGACAGCCGCCTGCGAGGCTCGGCGGTCAAGTTCAACGGATACGATCCAAAGACCGGGAAAATCGCAAAAACAGTCGCCGTATCGCACCTGCTAAGTCGGGACCATCACGTGCGATGCTACCCGTCAAAGGCTACCGAACGATACCTGATTCTGCCCAAACGAGGGGCTGAATTCCTGGACGTAGTCGGCGACGATCACATGCGACACGACTGGCTGCGAGGCGTTTGCGCATACGGCGTGATGCCGGCCAACGGGCTTACTTACGCTCCGTCGCACCAGTGTTTCTGTTACCCCGGCGTGGTCCTGAAGGGGTTTAACGCGCTGAATGCCGCCGCGCCGCCCACGAAGGCGCAAACCGCAAATCCGCTGGTCCGCGGGCCTGCATACGATAAAATTGCAGGCGGCAGGCCTTCGCCCGCCAGCGTGCAAGATTGGCCTGCGTATCGTCACGATCGCTTCCGCAGCGGGAACAGCAAAACCAAAATTCCCGATGGCGTTAAACCGCTCTGGGAAGTTGCGATCGGCAAGAAACTCACCCAGCCGATAGTCGCTGGCGGTAAGCTGTTCGTCGCCGATAAGGACGCACACACGATCCACGCTCGCAACGCTCAAACGGGCAAGGCGATCTGGACTTTCGTAGCCGACGGCAGAATCGATTCACCGCCGACTTCATACCGAGACAGCCTGCTGTTCGGATGTCGCGACGGGTGGGTTTACTGCCTGGCCGCCGCCGACGGAACGCTGGCCTGGAGGTTCCGCGCCGCACCGGTTGAGCGGCAGATAGTTGGGTTTGAGCAGTTGGAATCGGCCTGGCCGGTGCACGGAAGCGTGCTGGTGCAAAACGATATCGTTTACTTCGCTGCCGGTCGATCAAGTTATCTAGACGGCGGGATCCGCGTCTACGGGCTTGATGCGGCCAGGGGCAAACTTTTGCATCAGACCGTAGTGTCCAACAAACGCCCCGACGTTACGAAGGACCCGGGGCGGCCTTTCGATATGGACGGCGCTCTGGCCGACATACTCGTCAGCGACGGCGAAGATTTGTACATGTACCAGGTGCGTCTGAACCCGGACCTGACGCGCCACGCCTCGCCGCGATCGACAACGCTCGGCGCCAGGCCGATGGGGCTGCACCTGATGTCGACTAAGGGTTTCGTTGACGATACTTGGTACGACTGCACGTATTGGAGCTACAGCAAGACCTGGCCGGGATTTTACTTCTCGAACCTCGGCCCGAAGTCGGGTCAGATTTTGAGCTTCGACGAAGACACAACTTACGGTGTGAAGGTGTTCACCAAGCACGAGGGCCAGTGGTTCAAAGGCGGGCACAGTCCGTTCTTTATCCCCGAGCAAATGGGTTATGAACTGTTCGCCGATGCGAATTCCAACGAGCCGATTCTCAAGGCTCCCAACAGGGAAAAGGGCTCGGGATACTCGCGCAAGGACCCGGCCAGGTGGAAGAAGGACATCCAGGTTCGCGTAATGTCGATGGTGCTGGCTGGTGGGAAGTTATTCGTAGCCGGCCCGCCGAACGCCGTACCGGCGAAGGACCCGTACGCCGCATTTGAAGGCAGAATGGGCAGTACATTCTGCGAATATTCGACTAAGGACGGTAAGCGGTTGACCGAGATCAAACTCAAATGCACGCCGATATTCGACGGCATGATCGCCGCAAACGGAAGGATCTACCTGGCAACCGTCGATGGCGGGATTGTCTGTTTCGGGCGGTAGAGTTTGGATAATGGATCAATATCCGATGTTGAAAGTCCCGATGCACATCGGGGTACATCGGGATCCAACAAGGAACTATCAATTTTCAAGTAACGTCGAACGTCAACAGCGAAAAGCAACCCACAGATTGCGATCTGTGGGCTTTGTATCTGGAGAGATCGTTGCTATGTTGTGACGGGTTACGCTGTGCAGAAGTGCGAAATGCGTTTTTGTTGGATGTGTTTTTTTAGCGTGTGAAATCGTTTGAGAAATCTCCGGATTAGCGTCATGTTACTCTACTAGTTTCCCGGATCAAACCTACTGATATGCACAAGCCTAAAGCCCATAGATTGCAATCTATGGGTTGCTGTTTGACTTTCGCCGTGCGCCTTTCGCCGTTTACCGTTACTTGGAAATTGGACATTCCTTGTTGGATCCCGATGTACATCGGGATTGTTCCGCCCTAATACGGTCCTCTGATATTATCGTGCACGTCGGCGTTGTAGATGTCTTCGAGGGTTTGGTGCAGCTCGGCCGTTAGCGGGGCGATATCTGAGACGGCGCTGTTGTCCAGGGCTTGTTGGGCGCTGCTGGCGCCTGGTATTACTACTGACACCGCGTCGTGATCGAGTATCCATCGCAGGGCCATCTGGGCCATCGACATGCCTTCGGGAACGAGTGGGCGGATCTTGTCGATCGCCTCGACGCCAGTGGTCAGCGTCAGTCCGGCGAACGTTTCGCCGACGTTGAACATCTCACCGTCCTTGTTGAACTTGCGGTGATCGTTTTCGGGGAACTGCGTGTCGAGCGATATCTTACCGCTAAGCAGCCCGCTGGCCAGCGGGACGCGTGCGATAATGGCTACGCCTTTTTCGGCGGCGGTGTCGAACAGGGCGGTTATGGGTTTGCGGCGGAAGATATTGAATATCACTTGCAGCGAGGCCAGGCCGTCCTGCCCCAGGCACATTACCGCTTCGTCCATCGACTCGACGCTGGCGCCGAAATCCTTTATCAGCCCTTCCTGCTTGAACTCGCGGAGATAGTCGAACACCTCACCAGCGGCCATCACGTCGGCCGGGATGCAATGCAACTGCACCAGATCGAGCGCGTCGATACCAAGGCGTTCGAGCGACGCCTCGATGTGCTGCTTCATAACTTCGCGAGTGAAATTCGCAGGCCAACCGGGCCGAGGGAAGCGACCTAGCTTTGAAGCGATATAAATATCGGAGGAGCAC
This sequence comes from Phycisphaerales bacterium, assembly GCA_018645065.1. Classification (GTDB taxonomy): domain Bacteria; phylum Planctomycetota; class Phycisphaerae; order SM23-33; family SM23-33; genus BS750m-G57. The sequence continues at coordinate 1,805 of JABGPF010000027.1, read as the reverse complement.
TGTTTCAGGAACGCCCCGATAAGAATTTCGCTGCGTCCCTCGCCGTAGACGTCGGCGGTGTCGAAGAAATTCACGCCATTTTCCACCGCCGCGTTGAGTATATCGAACGCTTTTGGCTCATCGACATCGCCCCAGCAGAACCCACCAAGCTGCCAGCAGCCCAACCCGACATCAGAAGTATCAAACCCAGTTTTTCCAAAAGCTCGTTTTTTCATAATTTAATAACCTGTAATCGTGCAACATTAATAACCCGACCGATCCAGTCGGCGTGCAAACAATCTATCCAAACAAGCCCTATGTAGCAAGCCCTCAACAAACCGAACATGCGATTTGAACGCCGTCTCGGATGTTGGACTGTATGGTTTTCGACACAGAGACTCAGAGGCTCAGAGAACGGCAAACGGCATTTTTTGGTTACAGCCCAAAAACAACGACAGAGGCGACAGAGAAACAGAGAACGGCAAGAGCTGTTGTTGGGTTTTCCTCTGAGTCTCTGTGTCGAAATCAAAGCTGACGGGTACCGGAAAACTAGTCACATACCGACGATCAGGCCGGAGTGATTTGTCTTGTGTTATCCTGGCGTGTTTGCTAGGATCTCGTTATGAATGCTACACTTACACGATATTTTATAATTTTTACGATAGGGCTATTCACCATTGGGCTACTTGGCTCGATCGGTTGCGGGGGCTCCGGCGATGGGCAAGCAGGATCCAGCGGCGGATCTGGGCCGATGCTGGCCAAGTTGGAATCAATCCACCCGACGCCCGAGCAACTGGGCTCCGGCTGGACGTATGCGACCGGGCGGAGGCGCGGAGTGGTTGGCGGGAAATTAATCAATCAGGTCTACGCAAACAAAACGCTCGGCGCCTCGTCGGTCAGGCTTGAGGCCAACCGCTACGAGTCGATCGACAAAGCCAAAAAGATGTACGAGATGAATATCTCGGGGATCGATACGCCGCCTTATTCGGGAATTGGCCAGGAAGCTCGCATTGAAAATCGCAAATCACGCACCAAATACGTTCTCCTCGTTTTCCGACGGGCCAACATAGTTATCCAGGTAAAAGGCCAGGGCCACGACCACGGGCCGGTGCTGAGGGTCGCAGAGGTTGTCGACGGCATGATTAAAAAGAATCTTGAATAAATGAAGGCGTATTATCGCTTTTAATGACAGCGGCGTCAGGCTGTTATTTGTGGAATCGCACATTATCGTCTGGGGTGGTTATGTCTCCGTCGGGGCCTGCGGAGATCAGTTGGGCCGTTCCGTTGGGTCCGCCGTTGGGGAGCAATACTAGCGGGTTCCCCCATGCGTCGCAGAATTCTGTTTTACGTTCAGGCGACCAGACATTATTGGGGAGGCTGTTTATAATTTTTCGGGATTCCGAGGCGGCTGCGAGTTTGGGTATCCAATTGTCTGCGGTCAATGCGGGGTATCCATTTGCTGCCTCGACCACGCGATACTCTTCGATCGCCGCCGCGATTACGTGCATATTCATCCTTGTTTCGTCTGTGGGGTCATGACCGTGGTTAGGGGGAAAGGGGACGTACATGATAACATACAGCACGAAAATTACAGTGCCGATCAAAACATAAACGATGTTTTTTCTTGTCCCGCGCATTTTTATCTCCCTGACATCACAACGCCGCCCAAAACCGAACGCCATTGGCCAACGCAGTATCACACGCCTCGTATGTGGTGTCAACTGTTTGCGATGAGTTGGGCTTGCTTTCGGGGTTGCGACACCGGATACTTATGGTATGAAACTACGAAGCCATATTCTGTGCGGATCAGTCAGTGCGGTGGTGTT
>JABGPF010000384.1 GCA_018645065.1 Phycisphaerales bacterium | reverse complement strand
CAAGGCAAAGCCTTGCCTTCAGCATGCCCGCAACACCGAAAATAACAAACAGCGGTACACCAATTATCAGAGGAGCCCGCCAATTGCTCGACCATGGGCGGTACATAAACGCCAGTGATGACTCCGTGGGTGTTGAAAGCGTGCTGGCCCAGCAACAAAAGGCAAATGCCAAGACGGCAGCCGGAATGCTCGCGAATAGGCCAACCTTTAGACCATGGAGCACGTGTGCATGTGTGTTATTCGTGTTCATCTTCTTCTCACACATAAAACGTCTAAGCTCTGCGGCGCGGTCTTCTCGCGTCCGCTGGAGCGCCTTGTTCGGTGTTCATTTGTTCTTTATCTTGGGCGGGTCATATCCCATATAGTTTTGTTCTCTGGGAAACCGTCAGGTTTCCAGTCCCAGTCAAATGGTCCGCGATGGGTTTGCTTGCCCTTCTTTCCTGACTCCGCGATCTGCAGAAGGAACTGATAGATAGCGTCAAAATCTCTGTGCGTATCATTCCCCCATTTCATAACAGCATGTGTCTCGACATCAGACTTTATGAAGATATTCGAAGACGCCTCGTCAGGAATACCGTAACGTTCCTTCATCCGCATTGAGAAGAAATTGTGTTTCTTAATCAATTCGAGAAGAGAGGCTAGGTTGTCAGCGGACACCATGAACTCGTAACGGGTTTCTTGGAGACTCGATTCCCCTTCTCCGACAAAGCAACAAACGGCCTTGCCATCTGCTGCGATCCAAAGGTTTTGACCTCCATACATACCGTGGACGTCGAAGAGCACTATTTGCTCAACCGTCTGATTCGCGTCTTGTGCCGAAGTACAACCGACAGCGAAGAGGGCTATCAACGTCAATAGTACTGTTTGGGTTTTCATTTTGTTATCACCGAACGTATAACCGTCACGCTCGTGGGCGCAGGATTTCATTATCTTTCGGGGTTATTTCTCTGTCCTAACGCGCCGGTCCGATTATTGTCATAACCCCGTCTGTTCTTTTATAGAGGTCTGTGCCGGTCGTGACAAGCGGAAAATATACGACTTATAGAAAAACATTCCCGTTTTGCTACAGAGTCTCTTTTTAAGCATCTGTGCCATATACCGTAAGAGGATAACCGTCACGGTCGTGGGCTCAGGGTTTCAATATCCGGTCACTGGAAATGTAAAGGAAGTCCGGCGGGAATACGGGATCTAGGTGGCGCGGGGTCTGCTCGGAGATGTGGCGTCAATCTTTTTGGAATTTTCAAATTTGATTGCTCCTGCCGGCTTGGTTGCGTAGTCTTGTTTCTGGTTGATGGATGTTGAATAGGAAGGGAAATGTTATGGCGATGACGGATGAACTAAGCGGACGTGCCGGACGCCGGATTGTCTGTATATCGCTGTGGTGCGCGATGATGTTGATCACGGTGGGGGCTGGGGCTGCCGATGATCCGTCTGTAGACAGCAAGGCTGGCAAGGCGATCGCTAAGGGCAAGGTATCCGTTGTCACAGAAAAGGCGGTGTCGCCCAAATACATGCGGGATATATTCCAGAGGATGAAGTGGCGATTTGACGCCAATAGAGACACGCTTAAGAACGAGAGCTATTCGTGGGATCTATACGTCCCGCCAAGTGATAAGGAGGAGCTTCCTGGTATTTGTGTCTACGTTTCTCCTGGAGGCGCCAGGGGCTCGGGGGCGGGCAGGTGGAAGAGCCTGATGGACAAGAATAATCTGATTTATATCGCTTCAAGGGATAGCAGCAATAAAGTTTATACGAGTCATCGGTTAGCGTTGACTCTTCGGGCGATTGATATTGTGAAAGAGGGTTATAAGGTCAATGCGAAAAGGATTTACCTTTGCGGAGATTCCGGTGGCGGGCGCGTTTCAAGCACGATTGCGCCTATGTATCCGGAACTCGTTAAAGGCGCCATTTACTCGATCGGCTGCAGTTACTGGAATCATATTCCCTCGGGCCCCAAAGAGCATTGGCCAGGTTTCCTCGGCGCCAGGACCGTTCCTCCCAAAATAGCTCAGTTCAGGAAGAATCGTTTTGTCTTCATCACAGGCGATCTTGACTACAATCTGCTGCCGACCAAAGCTATTTACAAAGCCTACCTTAGAAGCGGTGTGAAGAACTGCGTGTACTTTGAGGTCAAGGGTATGGCCCATTCGATAGCGCCGGTGGAATATTGGCAAGCGTCGTTCGACCATCTGGATGGAAAAGTTGTGAAGAAGGGGCCTAATGGCTTTGAGACCAGCCCGGGCGATAATAAAACCCCTCCGCCGACCACAGCCAAGCCGACATCCCGCCCATCACGAACCGACGAAGCCATCGCCCGATCGCAACTTTCCCTGGCCGGAAGCTACATCAGCGCCGGACTGAAGGCAAAAGCTGCTGCCGTTCTTAAGGGGCTCATCACCAAATACCCCAAAACGCAATCGGCCAAAATAGCGGCTGGGTTGCTGGAGACACTCGGGAAGTAGTCAATGCGCAAACCGGGGGCCGGGTCAAGAAACGCGGATGTCTTTCCATGTGAGAAAGTCAAAAGTCTCGGAGCGTCTTTGTCTAAAGAGCGTAAATCTCTTCGCCAAAGGTGTGCACCCAGTTTTGTTTCAAAACGTCGATGGCTTCTGTGCCCTTGTCGACGCCAATGATAACTATGGGCTGGCTGCTTTTGCTTCTTCCGAGATACGGGTAAAGATAAAGCACATTGATCCCGGCTTCGTTCAGAGGTTTCAGGACGGCTTGGAGTGCGCCGGGGTGATCGGGTATTTCAACTGCAACCACGTCCTTTTCGCGTACCGAATAGCCTTTGCTGTTCAAAACAGTAACGGTTTTTTGCGGATCGTCCGCTACAAACCTGACGGTGCTGACGTCTGATGTGTCAGCTACCGAGATTGCCCTGATGTTTATACCTTCGGCTCCGAGGCAGTCGCTTACAGTAAGAAACGTTCCGGGGTTATTGTCCAGACTAACGGAAATCTGTTTTACGAACATAGCCATAATTAACTCCATATCGCCCTATGCAGGGCCCCATAAATAATATGGGTTAGAATAACTCATACCCGTTTGTCAGGGCTTTTGTGTTTAGTTCGATCAGCTTGGGCTTCTTCTTGAAAGATTTTTCGAGCCCTTTGATGAGAGTGGGCAGTGAAACTACTTCACTCCTCTTTGTAAAGGCCCCGAGCATAATCATGTTGGCGCATTTCAGATTACCGAGTTCTTCGGCCATCGCGTTTGCGGGCACTTCAAGGATATCCACATCTTCTCGAGAGATATTGGCGTCCATCAGGGAAGAGTTGATGAAATACACTCCGCCTGATCTAACCTGGTTTTGAAACCTGACCAGAGAAGGCCAGTTCATCGCAACCAGAAACTCCGGAGAAGACGCCACCGGAGATGCGATCTCGTCGTCGGATATCGCCACTGTGCAATTGGCGGTTCCGCCTCTCATTTCGGCGCCGTAAGCCGGTAAATAGGTCACGTGCTTATTCTCAAGCATACCCGCCTGGGCCAAATTCAAGCCCATTGAGAGAACGCCCTGACCGCCGAATCCTGCAAATATTGTTTTAGATGCCATATTAAAGCCCGGTTGTGTCTTTTATTACGCCCAAGGGAAACTCTTTAACCATAACGTCGTCAATCCATTTCCAGGATTCCAACGCGCCCATTTTCCAGTTGGTCGGGCAGGCGGCGAGGATCTCCACCAAAGCATAGCCAAGGTTGTCAATCTGGACCTGAAAGGCTTTCCGAAGCGCTTTCTTGGTCTTTCTGATACCGGCGGGGGAGGTGACCGCGGTGCGTTCGATATACACCGCACCCTTAACCATCGCCAGCATTTCACTCATTTTGATCGGGCCGCCTTCGGTTGATTCATTTCGTCCGTTGGGGCTCGTGGTGGTCTTCATGTCCACCAGCGTGGTGGGGGCCATCTGTCCGCCGGTCATTCCGTAAACCGCGTTGTTGATGAAGACCGCGGTGATCTTTTCACCTCTGTTGGCGGCGTGTATTGTTTCGGCCGTGCCGATGGCGGCCAGGTCGCCGTCGCCCTGGTACGTGAACACCAGTACGTCGGGATTGGCTCGCTTGATGCCCGTCGCCACAGCCGCTCCACGCCCGTGGGCCGATTCGAGCATATCAACATCCAGGTAGTTGTATGCGAAAACCGAACATCCCGGCGGGGGGATGCCGATAACGTTGTCCTGGATGTCCATCTCTTCAACGAGCTCTGCGATAAGCCTGTGGATTATCGAGTGGCCGCATCCGGGACAGTAATGAAATACCGCCTCTTTCAGTGCTTTCGGTCTGGCGTATACTTTTTCCATTTGGTTATTTCAAACCCTTCTGAAGGTAAGTGCGTGAGATTACACGGGCGAACTCGCTGGGAGTTGGAATCACGCCGCCGGGTCGTCCGTAGAATTCCACGTCGGCGCCGCCTTCAACGGCAAGTTGCACATCCTCGACCATCTGGCCCATGCTCATTTCAAACACAAGGAAGTCTTTTGTTTTCTTGGCTGCCTGTTTAATTGCGTCATAGGGGAA
>JABGPF010000383.1 GCA_018645065.1 Phycisphaerales bacterium | reverse complement strand
ATGCCCATTATCCCCAGGCCGCACCCCAGTAGTCGTAGCCACATTGTCAAAAAACACATCCGCCCCGGTTGCGGTGTTGCGATAGAACCTCAGAGATTGGGTCTGCATATCCTTGAAACACGCCGTGCGCCTGCATGCATGAGTGAACGTGCAGTGCTTACCGCTCCACTGCTCCCAGGCCAGGAGGCGTTCGATAAATAACGGGCTAGCCGATGCGTCCGAATCGCCTTCTTCGCCAATGACAAACCCCTCGCGATCCGAGCGTTTAAGGTCCGCTCCGGAAACAAGATCGCAGAAGTTAAAGTTAACATGTTCAACTTTTGAAGGGATCGTCACCGGGTGATTGAGCAAATATCTACCGGGCTCGAAGTTAATTTCCGCCGCCCCTGAATTCATCGCAGCCTGCAGGGCTTGGCTGTCGTCGCGGACACCGTCACCGACAGCCCCGAAGCGTCGGACACCAGTTGCAGCTTTCCCGCGGCTGTGATAGATCGGCGTGTCCTTGATCTCCAGACGGGGCATGGCTTGAGCTCCTTTGGCGCCAAAAGCGACCGGGAAAACCAACTCATCAATATAGCGAGCGTCGCCAAAACCCTTTACTGTCACATTAGATACGTAAAGCCCGCCAGCCTTGCGATCGATACCGACTGGCCCGGAGCCATTCAGAGTTGAGTCAACTATAACCACAAACCCGGTCTTGCTGGTGCAGGTCAGGCCTACGGGCGCCTCTGCGGTCTGAATGCGGCGCAGGCTGAGGCTTATCGCCCCGACAGTGATACCGGAAACTCGCTGGCCGCGAGTTTTTACATCCTCGACATGAGCGAACATTCCCCCCGTCCCGGAATCAATATGCAGACCGTGATCGAAACCCTCGACCTCAACATGCTTTATGAGCACCCCGGAGTAATTACTGTGCCCCAGTTGCAGGCCCGCGAAGCCCGAACCGTCTTCGCTGACGATTCGCACATTACGCACAGCCCCTGAGTTATTCGCGAAAAAGTCCAGACCAACGGCCCCCGCATTCCCGCTGCCGCAGTTAATCGTAAGCCCCTCACAGTAGTTGGATGTCGCGACGTTAGTTTGATCCGCAGCCATGTACGAAACCACCGCCTTGCCCGCACCGGCGCCAAACCCCGCAGAGTTGTCCTTAAGACGGATAACGGTGCAATCGGCGCCAGCGCCCCGGATCCGAATCTGCTGGTTCATTTCGCTGCGGTAGGTGTTCACCAGGTCCTTGTGACGATACCGAAGGGTGTCAGAGATGAGATAGGTTCCCTCTGGAAAATAGATTACCGGCAGATACGCCAGCGGAGTGCTGGTCGAGGCGTGCGCCACGCCGTTATCAACGTGATTCTCAAAACTGCCGGGATAATAGTGACGCCCCTTAGAGGGCAATTTCGCCAGCCCTGCTATAGTCCGTCGGTATGCCCTCAGAGTTAACCGGGTAACATCATCCAACGCCCGCAGAACAGCTTCGGTGCAATCCTTGTTACCTGTGGGATCGGCAAAATAAGGAGCCTCGCAGATATTCAGCTCAGCGGTCATCTCGCCCGCCGGCCTGGACGCCCCGCTCGAAGGATTATTCCCCCCAATGGACCCATCCTGCGACCCAAGACAACCGCCCAACGCAAGCGGCGCGGCGGCTGCGGATATAGTTTTCAAAAAATCACGTCGTTGCATTATTGTTCCTCATAGCACGTGTAGATATGAATACCCCAAAGCCCCTGAAGCGTCAAGTTTCCAGGCGATCCAATTGTTTCCGAAACGGAGGTGCTGCTGTGGGTTTTACCCTTTGCACCTATGGCGCCGTCTCCGCAGCGTCAACGCGCCAAACGCCAATAGTGACAGGGTGGCCGGTTCAGGGACTGTTGCGGTATCCGGGGCGTCCTGTGATGTTGAGGTCCCATAACCGAAATTTCCACGCAAGATAGTGAAATCACTCAAATCGACAATACCGTCGTTATTGAAATCGGCGCTGTCGTCGCCCGGTGAGCATCCGAATTGGGCCATCAGGTTGCTGTAGTCGACGGCGTCAACATCGTGGTCTCCGTCAGTGTCGCCCATCGTTATCAACTCGGGCATTGTTAGTGCAGCGTAACCTGTGAACTCATAGCCTTGCCATGTGCCCGAGTTTTCCGCCACGAGATCCTGAATACTGATCGTCCACTGGCCAGAGGGATTCTCACCCCAGAACTGGGCTGAGGAAAACTCCCAGCTCGTCAGTTCGAACGATCCGGGAGCGTGAACCTCGTTGTAAGCCAACTGGCTCGTTGTGCCCAGGGGCGAGGTCAGATAAATATCGTAATTTCCCCAGTGAGGCTCGTCTGCGAGGGTGATGTCCAGCTCCACCGACTCAAGCGGGTTGGTGTCGGTGATTGTAAATGTGCGAGTCACAACCGGACCGATATCAGCAATTGCCTGGCCAACAACAACCGGGCCGCTTCCGAAGGAAATCTCAGCTCCAGGCCCGGTATGGGCGGCTGCGTATTCGACGGCCGCTGTAGCGTCGACCAGCCCGAAACCGTACAAGGGATTGAAGCTGTAACCGGCGCCGTTGGTTTGCCATCCGCTGTGGTCAGCATCAACCATTCGCGACGTCTCAGCCAACGCATATTTAACCCCGCGAACATCCAGGTCCGGATTGGCCTGTAATATCAGCGCCGCCACCCCAGCAACCGCAGGAGTAGACGCCGATGTCCCGCCGAAAGCGTTGGTATAAGAGTCATAACCGGAAATACCATTGAACCCGTCAGCGCCCGATCGATCGGTTGTTGTTATCTGGTTGAGATTGTAAAGGGTGTCGGACGATGGCGCGGTTACAAATACGTTTGCCCCGAAATTTGAATAGTCCGTCGCTTGCCCGTCAGACCCGAGCGCCGCGACAACAATTGCGGTGCGGTCGGCCTGGGCGTGCTTTGCGTTGGCGTTGACATGACCGTTGCCCGCCGCTCTGACATTAACGCATCCCGCAGCGGCTGAGTTACGATTGGCGACGACCATTTCATGGTCATCCATATACGAAAGGCTGTGGCTGTAGCTGTGACTTTTGACCTGGATTTGATCTGAGTGGTATTCCGTGGCCTGGGTGAACATATCACCGGTGGCTTCGGACCAGTCGATCCTCAAAACGCTGAGGCTGGCATGCGGCGCTGCGCCGGTGATTCCGAGTCCGTTCCCACCGCGTGCGGCGGCTATCCCAGCCGCCGCCATTCCGTGCCGATCGCCAGCGTTGACGGGCTCCACATTTGTGGGGTCCTGCCCGACCAGCGCACCGAAGTTGTAGCTGTGCTCTGCGACGAAATTCGGCGCCAGGTCCTCATGTGCGGTTTCCAGGCCGTCATCGACGATACCGATCACCACGCCCTGGCCCGTATACCCCGCCGCCCAGGCGCCAAGAACGTTTATATGCGGCGCCTGATCGTCCAGCAGCTCACCGCCAACCCATTTCTTACCGTGGAGATACGTCTGCCCGTTTTCATTACCGCCCTGCCCGCCGAAATATAGCGGATCGTTAGGGATAAACGGACCCCGGGCCTGCAAACTCCCAAGTGGAGCCAGTGCTATCAGAACCAAGATCGCCCATGCGCCCCTGGCCAGCATGCCTGGGTTCGGCTCCCTCATTATGTTTTTCCTCCTCCGGGTACTGAGCCTTTACCGCTTTGTCTATTTTTGCCGGCGGCGTTTGCGTCTCATCGCTATAACCCCGCCCAGCGAAAGCAACGCCAGAGTCCCAGGCTCGGGGGTTGTCACCGCGTATCCGCTGAAGCCGTCAACCGTGAAGCCCGCTATACCGCCAGCAGCGTCGTAACTCATGAACTCGGGATCGAAACGGGACCACACGCCTCCATCCAAATGCCAAACCTGGAAGGCATCCAAGTCGCTTCCAACCTCGAAGGCAAGAAACACCTCATTTCCGTCAGGGAGATTTGTAGCAAAATCCCACGCTGCCAGAAGCGACCAGTTCGTCGGCAGGATCGCCTCCAAAGCACTTTGATCACCGCTAGCGACAACGCTTGCCGAGAAGTTTACGGTACCCGCTATATCTCCGAAGCTTACAGATACCTGGTCCCCGGACGCTGGGTCCGTAATTAACAGGCGATCATGTGACGTCACAGAATGCACACTGTGCGCATCCAAAGGAATAAGGGGAGAAACATCGAACATCAGAACGCTCTGTCGCCATTCCCCGCCGAACGCTTTAACTGCACCGCTACCGGACCAGAGCGGCGCACCGCCCGAAAAAGCTGAAATCGGCGTGTATGACCCGCCAGCCAGGAAGGCGTCGGCGTACAACCCGATCGAACCGTTATTGGTCATGCTGCCTGTGGCGGCCGCATTGCCCAGGATCACCATATCAGCTCCGCCCACGTGAAGCTGTAGCGAAGAGTGCTGGCCGATGGTCATTGTGCGGGCAGAAACCTGTGCTCCACTGGCCAGGTTAAGCGTTCCCAAACCGGCGAAACCGACGTAGGCGCCTCCGGCCACGTTTAGAGAAGCGCCCTGTAAAATCTCAAGTTTACCGATATCGCCAATATTGGTCCCGAGAA
>JABGPF010000382.1 GCA_018645065.1 Phycisphaerales bacterium | reverse complement strand
CTGTGACCGATACCCTGGCCAGCAAGTACGTCGCCGAAAAGCTGAAACTCACCGCTGCCCAGAAGACCGCGATTGCCGAGATCAGCACAGACTCGCGGGCAAAACGTTCCAAAATCTACGGAACCCTGCGTAACGCTGACGAGAAGAAACGCACCGAGGCTCGCAAGCAGCTCGGCGAGATCAGCGCCAAAGCCGACGAGGCGGCTCTCAAACAGCTCACCAAAGAACAGAAAAAAGCGTTCGAGAAAATGAAGGGCAAGAAGTTCGAAATCAAAAGGACGCCCCGCACTCGAACGACCACCTGATCGCACGTTTCAAAAGACTACGCAAAAACAACTGCGGACGCTCCGGAACCAACCAGGAGCGTCCGCAGTTTGCGCATATGTGAGACGCCAACGGCGACGGGTGAACATTCAACAGCCAAGCGTCTACGCCTACGGCTTCGTCGTCTCAAGACAAGAAACGCCCAACGTTCAACTTTAAGGGCGAACGACACATTCTTTTGGGGTCAGTCTTGCTGTTTCTGCATCTTTTTTCGCAGCGGGAGACGATCTTCGGGGGATTTGAACTCGTCTTGAGAATAGAGATGGCTCACGTGTGGCACCGAACTCAGGCGCTGGCGGTAGACGAAATGAACGGACATGCCAGCTACTTTTCTTGAATCGCCCGCCCCTTATTTGGCCTCGATACAGTATAGAGACGTATCCGATCGAAATATCAGTTGCCCATCGCTCACCGCAGGACTACCGCTGAAGTCGCTCTTGTCGGAAAGCCGGTTGTGCGCCACCTGCTTGAGAGCCGGCGTCGCTTCCAACACGAAGGTTCCGGTAAAACGGCTTACCACGTAGAGCTTGCCGTTGATCAGAACCGCCGAGGCGTAGAACTTACCGACGAGTCGCTTGCTTCCAAGCTCTTTGCCGGTCTTGGCGTCGATGCAGAACGCGCTGCCGCGATCGTTGACCCAATAGAGACAGCCCTTGTGCAGTATGGGCGACGGAGTGTACGATCCCCCGCTCATCGACCACAGCACGTTCGTTTTTGTGACGTTGCCCTTACCGCCCATGCGAACGGCGGTTCGCCCACCACGTCGGCCTCCGATCACATAAACAGTTCCATCCTTCGCCAGCGGGCTGGGGCAGGAATTCATGTCGACCTTTGTCTCAGCGGACCATTTGGGTTTGCCGGTGTCGGGGTTCATGCCCCAGATCTTCCCAGGCGAAGAGATCAGCAACTCGTCGTCGCCGTCGGCGTTTTTGGCAATTATTGGCGTAGAGTAACATCTCGAGCTGGGGGCTTGGGCCTTCCACATCTCCTGGCCCGTCTCCTTATTGAAGGCGCGGATTGTCTCGCTTTCGGCAACCGCGGTGACAATCAGCCGGTCCTTGTACAGAATCGGGCTGGCCGCCGAGCCGAACATCGAGGCATTCTTGTTCCCGACGTCCTTGTGCCAAAGTTGCTTTCCGTTCATGTCGAACGCAAAGACACCCGAACCGCCGAAGAGAACGTAAACACGCTGACCGTCGCTGACCGGAGTGTGCGATGCGTGCCCATGGCTGGTCCCAAATCGCGGACCGCGAAACGAGGCCGTCTTGGACGGGACGATCTTCGACCAGGCGATCTTGCCTGTCTGCCGATCGACGCAGACAAGATGTCGCTTCAGGCCGCCGCCTGCTGCGGAATAGCAGGAAACAAAAACATGTTTTCCCACGACAATCGGACTCGAGAATCCTTTTCCCGGCAGTTGAAGCTTCCACTTGAGATTCTTTTTATCGTCCCATTCTGTGGGGATCTTGGTATCGCTGCTAATACCGGAACTGTCAGGCCCGCGAAAACGAGGCCAATCGGCAGCCGACAGGGGCGAACAGAGCGAGACGCACAGGACCGCGAACAAGAGCGAGGCGACACAGGAGCGGAGCAGTGAGCGGTTCATAGAACAGATCCTTTCGATATTCCCATGGACGAGAAACGGATGTCAGCTTAAGCTCAATCCCAAGCGGGCACATCTGAGCATACCGCGGTCCAGCCTTGCGGTCCACCCTTTTGGGGTAAACTTGTGGTCTGTTTTTGCTTGAGTGTACCGGGTCCAGCCCATGCCTGGCAGGTCGCCCACGTACAGTCCCAAAATTCAGCCGTACTGTAGGTCTTGCCCCAAGAAGGACTTGCAGGAAAGACCCGAGCGGCGGATTCGGCCTGTCTCGCAGCATTTTGAAACGGTAGGGTCGCTCGTCGGTGATGCCGAACGCAGGACCGGGCCCCTGGGATACTCGTCGCCGACATATTGCTGAGATTGTACGGGAAACATTCTGGGCCGTATTTCGGGAAGTGGCATAGGGTTACGGGTTGCCACCTTCGACCGGAGCAGGATATGGTTATTCTCAGGGAGGCAAGAGTTTTGCTGGGTGGGCATGGTGCGGTCAAGAACTCGTGTTTGTCTGGGTGTTGTGCGGGCAACAAACTCGCTGGTCCGGCACACCGGGACGCCTCGGGCCTACCCCTTCGACGTCAGCCCGAGCAATTGCGCACCCAATCGAAAGTGGCTCGCCGGGAATCCAAGGTGTCGTTTCAACTGCAGGTCACGCTCGAACAGATTTCGCTCAGCACACAACGCCAGAAGCGTCGCGGGGCTCAGGCGATTCCAGAAGACCAGTGCATTGGACGCAAACGGATAGTCCGTGCCAAAGATCATCCGTGACAGGGCGAGCGGATGGTCCAGCAGCCTCGGGATGTTTCGCCAGCGCAGCATCGAACCGAGGATCGAACTGTCACCGTAGAGATTAGAATACTGCTGCACCAGCCGCTCGAAACTAGGATAGAAATCCTCACGGTCATAGAACTGGCCATACCCCACGTGAGCCGCCACCACGGTGCAGCCCAGCTCCAGCGCCGGGACCAGTTTCTGCGGATCGCAGTTCTCAAGGCCCACGATGTCGGCGGCGTGTTCCATGCCCGTGTGCACCATCAGTATGATGTTGCGCTCACGGCACAACCGGTAGAACGGAAGAAACGCCGGATTGCTCGGATCCACGTCCATCGTCGGCGGGTGGATCTTGACCATCGGTGCGCCCTGCTCGGCACAATACTCCAACTCCTCCAGCGCATCGCTTCGCTTGGGATTGATCGACGCGCAGGGGATGAACAGTTCAGGGTGCTGAGCGACCACCTTGAACATGTACCGGTTCGGCACGTAAAGCGACGTGGTGCTCTCAAGATCGAGTTTGCCGTTTGTGTAACGGCCGTCCCAGGCCTGAAGCACGATCCGATCCACCGAACTGGCTCCAACGTGCTCCACCAAGCGCCGCACGAGTTGCACATCGATGCTTTCATCGCCCGGACGCTCAGGCTCGTGAAGTCCCAGCAACCGCTTGAGATAATCGAAGGTCCAATGCCGCCGCTGTTTGTCGTGCAAAAAACAGCCCGAGTCACTGTCGCCCACCCCAAACAAGTGCGCATGGAAATCGATCAGAGGAACATCCGTGGGCAGTTCGGTTGGCCCCTGCTGGCGCAGAGCCCCCAAGGCCAGCATCGCCCCGCCGCCGCCCAGTCCCAACAGGAAGTTGCGTCGGTTTGTCTTCATGCAAGCCTCACGGTTAGAGGTTTTCAGAGGTGTTGCGGCGTCAACTGACGAGGAGACAGGTCCCTGGGAAGCGGGCGGTTCCTTACCGGTTGGCCCACCAGAGTCGGCGCCGGGTCTCCAACGTCGCAACCGTTCCATTACCAGCACCTGCACCACCGGCGCGGCCAGGAAAGACACCACCATGAATCCATTCATACCATAGAACGGTTCGAACCGACCCCAGACTGCCGCCAGCGACAGCACAGTCAATGTGGTGGGCAGCCCCACGGTCAACAACCACAGGTAGAGAAACACCTGAAGCCAGATCGGTATCCCATAATCCGCGCCCAACAGCGCGACAGCGCCCACCACCAGCGTCGCGATCGAAACAGCCGCATCCTTCGATCTGCGATGCCGCAGACCCAGCAGGATTCCCTGGATGAGCTTTGAATGTTTCATGATTCCTCCAGTGGGGTCAATCTGGGACTTCCCTTATGGATTTCTGACCACGCTCGTTGCACCGCGGCTCGGAAACGTTGGCTGGTGGAGCTTCGGGCCGCGGGGTTGCGGCCGACGATGCCTTCGTGGATGTTATCGTAGCGATACGTCATGCCCAGCTTCCATAAGTGAGCCTCTAGCTAATGTTTTGTTTGTGTGTCTCTGACGCTCCGATCACATCGGAAACCACGACTGTGCCAGCCAATCCAACCGGCTGCGGGGGCCATGGTTATTCTATTCTAATCTCAGAAAGTCCACAATATGTCTAGGTTATTCTCAAACGACCATCCGAGAATATTTGCTCGGGCCAACGCTCGCACATTTTCCCAGCGGGTGGCCGACTCGTTTTGCATCAAATATTCAGGAATGCGGAATACGTTAAGGCGACTGACGCCCGGGCTGACGCCGGCTGACGCTCTGACTGACTCCCGCCATGCGGGCTGCGCCGGGCTAACTTGGGCTACGTTGGGTGAACGGTGGGGGCCCCAGAATAAACAAGACCCCTGTCCCGACGGGGTCTTGTGCATATTAACCCTTCGG
>JABGPF010000381.1 GCA_018645065.1 Phycisphaerales bacterium | reverse complement strand
CCTGGCGCCAAGAGTACAATCCTCTGGAACGATCGCCAGGACGGTAAGTTCGTCTGCCATATAATGGACGTCTCAACGCGAAAGAAACGCACGATCCCCTATCCGATCTACACCGTCACGCCCGATGGGAAATTCGGAGCGTCGGTGGATTTTAGGCGTATTCAGGACCTTCGCCCGGGCTACGGATACGCTGGCCTGCCCGACCCGAACAAGAAAATTATGGCGCCAAAGGATTCGGGCATCTGGATCGTAGATCTCGCAACGGGTAAGGGCAAGCTGATCGTATCGCTGGCTGACATAGCGAAGATTCCCTTCCCCGGCCGCGATGTAACCGGGGCCAAACACTACTTCAATCACCTGCTGTTCAACTCAGACGGCACACGTCTGGAGTTCCTGCACCGCTACCGCCCCAACGGCGGGCGAGGCGGGTTTATCACACGTATGCTTACCTGCAATCTCGACGGCTCGAAGATACGCACAGTCGACCCGTCGGGCAGCACATCGCATTTCATCTGGCAGGGTCCGGACAAAATCCTGGCTTGGTCTCGATACGAAAAGCGTTACGGTTTCTTCCTGTTCGAAGACAAGCCCGGCGGCGGAAATGTGCAACAGATCGGCAAGGGCGTGATGACCGCAAACGGGCACTGCATCTATCTACCGGACGGTAAGTGGATTTTGAACGACACGTACCCCCAAGGCAAACAACGCCTGCAGAGCGTTTACCTCTACCACATCGCCACAGGCAAACGCATCTCGCTGGGCAAGTTCCATCGGCCGAAAAAGTATGCGGGCCAGTGGCGCGTCGACACGCACCCCCGCCTAAGCCGAGACGGAAAAACCGTCTGCATCGACAGCGCACACACCGGCAAAGGCAGACAACTTCACCTGATCGACATCAGTAAGATCATCGCCAATCCGCCCAAACTCTAACGAGACAGACTTACTTACTTACTTAACCTCGCAGATTTTCTTCCCGCCCCGATCAATCGTTACGCGGGTGCGTCCGTCCTTGTTAGTGTCGAAACGCAGCGTATCGGTCTTCTTGCCGAACTTTACCGTCACCTTGGCGCCGTTGTCGCCCAAAGTGGTCCCAGGCAGTTCCTCACCTTTCCTGAATGCATGCAGCATGACTTTGAAGTGCCCAATCTTTGAGTCTTGCTTCATTACCAGCCGATGGTAAGCGTACTTACGGTTGCGGAATTCTCGGGTCACCGGATCCAGCTTCACGCCCCCTTCACCGCCGGCGAAAACCCGCACAAGCAGGCGACGATCAGTCTTGTCGCCCAGGATCACATCAACCACAGACGCACCAGCGATTTTCCGGATAGTGTTGCTGGCGATAGTCAAATCGCCGGGAATCTGCATCAACCACGTGTACTCATGATCCTCATCATCCTTCCTGATATCGTCAACGATTATCGCGTAGGGCTTGTCGCCCCGCACCAGTCCGCAGGTTCGGTAGGCGTACTGAACGAGGTTGTAGTCGATCCAATATCCGTGTCCCATCGGGTCGAGTTTTTCGCCCGGTTTGCACCCGGTCCGCCAGTTGGGCAAAAAGCTCCAGGGCTTGTCCATCCAAGGCAGCGGGCTCTTGTTCAGCCGCGAATAGTTCGGCGTTACGGGAACTGGCTTGGCGCCCTTTTTGATCTTGTCTCCGCTTACCATCAGATGGCTATACGCCAATGCCGCATCGGCGGCTGCGAAAGTTGCTGTCGGGTTATTGTCCAGGGCCACCGTTCGCCCGGCTGGGCATCGTCCGCCCGATTTGCCCTGGCCCTTACCGTCGATCAGCACAACCGAATGGAACTCAGATGTGTCTTCAACTTCTTCTGTACGATGCGCCCACAACCGTCCGAGTGCGGCGAAAACAAACTCATTTCGCGAAGCTCGCGTATGTCCGCCGGGCACGTTTCGCGGCTCGAAGTACAAAAACGCCGCGTTGCGATCCCATCCGCTGCGTGCGGTCAGCAGGCCGCGATAGTCGCTGTAATATCCCAGCGGCTCATTGTCTTTCAGGCCGGACATCACGTGATCGAACGCCTTATCGTAATCGTATTTCCCGTCTTTGGCTCCTATCGGATCGTCGGCGATATAAAGATTCCACGGAGGCGGGTAGGTCGTCCGGCAGTTCGGCCAGGTTCCAACGGCGCCTTCTTTGAAACGATCCCTCACGGTGGCTCCGTAAAGCAGATCAATTACCGGATCGCTGGGATGAGCGTACTTAAAGTGCCTGATATCTTTGGCCAGCGGCGCGGCGCAGGTTTCGAACATATGCTCACCGCCCCAGGGCAGCATCGTATGCAACAGGAACTTTCTCGCGTGATTCTTCGAGTGGACCGTCCCTATCACCGGCTCGCCCCGCATCGCCAGGGCTCCGTACCACCGGGCTCCGTAGAACGATTTGTTAAGCCCCTCAAACGGAGCTCCCTGCGGCCCGGACGCTACGTACACCCATTTTTTCAGACCCTGAACCATGCGTTTATAAGTGTCCGGATCGCTACCCTCTTCACCTTCGATCGACAGGGCCATCGGCAGCATGTTGGCGTGGATCACATCCCAGTTGCTCGTATTGGCGGGGAATGCAGGCACGTGATCGAGGCTTATATACGTTTTGTTCTTCAATATTCCGGCGATGCAATTGCGAACGATTTTTCGCTGCTCATCGGTCATCCATTTGTGCGCCCAGTCATACGTCAGCCCGAGCGACTGGCTGGAAAGAAGTTGGTAAATATGCTGCCAATCGTCAGTAGCGGTCCATTTATCCATATCCTTTGCGAACCGCCCAGCCAGGGTCGTCAGGGCGCCTGCAATGCGTTTCCCACCGGCAGCGTCGTCGTCTATCAGGCAGCGAAAAGCCTCGTAAGGCAGCAGGTGCATCAGGTAATGCCTACCGGTGCTGCTGGGTTTTTCGTCCCAGACTTTTTCCATATCGGATGGGACTTTGCCCGTCGCCAGTTCGTTTATCCATCCGCCAACCCACGGGCCCCGGTATCCCATTCGCGGCTGGATTCCGTAACCGTTCTTGCGATATCGCTCGATATCGGCCGGTTTGGGCTTATACGGCACGGACTCCCAGTCAGCCTTCCTGGGCGAGACCTGCAGCAGCCGTCCGCGAATGGCCTGGTACTGCAGCTTACCGACATGCGTATCTTGGAACCGTTTGCGAATTGAGGGGATTTCATCGGGCCCGAAATAAATACGCGGATGCACGCCGGGCTTCGGCGGAGTTTTAAAACGCTCTGACGCGAAGCTCCTGGCCAGTTTGGTGTCCAGAGACCATTTCTCTATCGGCGGAAAAAACTTCGCGATCTCTTCTGCGGTGTACCCTGTGCGACCGGCCGTCTGATCGATCGTTTCGTTATGAATGTTCGGCGACGGATCTGCCCCATAACAAACCGTCCCAACAGCAAACAATACAACGCCAAGGGAAATTCTTCGCATCATCAAACGCTCCTTTTAACAACCGCCATATTAATTTCGTTTAAGCAAGCAGAGAATATACGCCGATCGCGCAAATATCAACGAGCCTAATATGACGTGGAGCCCAAACGCCCCGAGCGTTATTAATTGACGCCTGCGATTATTATCCCATCAGCGCCTGGGTTATGGGTGTCCAGAACCAGTGCACCAGCACCAGCACCAGCCCCACCACGCCGCAAATCGCGTGCAGTTTAATGAACCTCACCACGCCGAGTTTAGCTCGCATCAGACCACCGAACTCGACCAGGCCGATCAGCACCGAGGCCAGAATACCGGACCATAACCACATCCTGCTCGGAGCGCCGTATTCGCACAAGTAAACAGCAGCGTGTATCGCCAGCGACCCGAACAGCAAGATCGCCAACACCGTGTGAATGCTTTTGAAGTTGCGTTTGAGCTTCTTGCGGGCAAGACCGGTTCCAACCATCAGCACCAGTATTGCAGTAGCGACGTATCCCATATCCTTCGCCAACCACAGCGTTTTCGACTTTTGCCACGAGATGCGAAGCTTCGGTTTTACCGGCTTGGCGGCGGGTTGGGTGGACGGTTGAGTTTCCGGTTGGGTTATAGCGGGGGTAACATCATCAACACCGTATTGATACGTTGGAGGATCGTTCTTCGATTTGTATGTCTCGCCATACAAATAGGCGATAATCTTGTCGCCCTCTTCATCTGAGTACGGGTCGGCTCCGCCATAACTGGCCATTCGTTCGACGACAAGCTGCCATTCCTTCAGCGAGCGAGAGCCCAGATCGTAATCTTCGACCCCGTGGCAGGTCGAACACTTCTCCATGAAAAGCTTGTGCGCTTCAGCCTCATCATATTTCGCACACAAGCCAACCTGCACTAAAAGACCTAACGCCAACGCCATAATCGCCAATTTAGAATGCATAGTAATCTAGCTCCATTGCTTATCCAGCCGAACCGGACCTGATAAAAGGACTTTAACGCACTATATGCGCAGCAACGCCCGTTTCCAAGTCAGTAACCGTTGGAATAACTGATTTGGGATTGGGAATTGCGCGGCATCGGCGTTAAACTACTGCCCGCACGGATGCGAAATTATGGGAGTATCTTAAAGATGATGGTGGAATCGAAAAAACGTTCGTTTGTTGTGTTGGCGTTATTGGCTTGTTGGTCGATCTCACTGGCGGGATGTGATTGCGGCTTGCAGACGTCG
>JABGPF010000026.1 GCA_018645065.1 Phycisphaerales bacterium | reverse complement strand
AAGGAAGCCCAAAAAACCGATCTACCAGACACCGGTAGGACATATGTCAGTATCGCCGGGGCTTTGGGATAATAGAGGATGCATACCGGGGCCTTCCGGCCCCCGGCTAAGATCGCGCCGGCCCTTCGGGCCTGAACCAGACGGCATAAAATGGCTAAACTGGACATTGCTGGATATTGGGTATTGAGCCGTTTCCCAACTAATCCTTCACGAACCTTATTTCAGGCAGGTCACGCTGCCGTCGTCGAACGATGCGATTATTCTTCCACCGTCAATCGCCAAACCGTTAAACGCCAACTTCGCGCCGAATGGCTTGTCCCATACCGATTTTCCGGTTTCGACATTGAACGCCTGGACGAAGCCTTTCGCCTGATCCTGATCAGTAATCGCCCCGCCGATGACCACCATGTTGTTGCAGATTATCAGCGAAGTCACCTGACGGTCCTTTTCGACCCGAGCGTTCCACTTCCTGCCCTTGGGCTTACCGTTTTCCAGGATCGACAGCGCGAGCCCATTGTTCCTATCGCAAACCGCTACGTACTTATCGCTCCAGCTTACGGTATCGCCTCTGGTTGCAGCCCTGCCGGCGCCGTATCCGATAGTCTCAAACTTGCGATGACCCACTCGCGTCCAGTTCCAACTGTGGACACCTTCATAGCCCATCGTGAGCCCGGAGCCCTTGACGGATTTGACGATTTGGCCTGTTTCGAGATCGAGGCTGAAGCCCATCGACTTAACTGCGTCGCCTTGCAGCGACAAGGCGTCATTTCGCCTGGCGCTACGATCATTTTTAGATATTGCTTTGGACCAGATAACCTTGCCCGTCTCCGGCGTGAACGCCCGGACCAGCAGCCCTCCGTCAGAGCCCTGAGTGCGACCGGCTGAGGCGTAGGCCTTATCGCCCGCGATCATCACGCCGCCAATTACCGGCCAGACCGACTCGACTTTACCGTACGAAACCATTCGCTTCTCGGACGGTGCGATACGCAGCTTGTAGATCAACTTGCCGGTCCTGGCCTTGATCGCATAGACGTATCCGGTGCGATCGGCTGCCAGGCAAATCCCCTTGTGCAGCGTCGGTGAGGTGTCCATGCGTCCGCCGGTCATGAAACGCCATTTCACGTTACCGCTGGCGGCGTTTACGGCTATCAGTTCGTTGTGATCGATATCGGCCAGGATCACCAGATCGCCCGCCGTTATCGGCGCGGTAAGCCTGGTGTTCAGGAACGAACGCCAGTCGCGCTGCACGGTTCCTTCGATTTTCCTTGAGGTGAGTTTCTTTGTCCATAGCGTTTCCGGAGCCGCTGACACATCGCACCCAACGCTGCTGGAGCGTGCAGCATTACCGCGGAACGAGCTCCACATCGACGGGCTTGCGATACCGTCCTTGGCTTCGTCGTATTTTGACGACTCGACGGGCGTAGTGGGCGTTTCCATCTCCTGGGGCGTTGGGATCTTTCCGATCGACGCGATCGCCAGCAACCCGGGGATCTGGGCCGGTGAGCAGCGGCACCAGTTTTGGGTGATGTATCCCGCTCCGTATGCGGGCACCGTTCCGGTAAGGCATCCGCCCCGGGCGCCGCCGAACTTCTGATTCTCGCGACCCTTCTGTCCCACCTTGGTGATCGTACCACCGCGATTATTCAGCTCGATATCGCCAACACGCATCACAGGCGTGCAGATATGGTTTCGGAAGCGGAAGAAATTTTTACCAACCTCCCTGGTCTTCTTCTCGTCGAACGCTTTACCCGTATCAGCCGACAGCAGCGCGACGGTATTGCGGGACTTATACGAAACCGCTACGGCGCCAAAACCGGCCGCCTCCAGATTGATGGGCTGATCCTTGGCGTTGAACGATTCGTCAGTAGCCTCCCAGAGCAACTTACCGCTAACCAGGTCCATCGCGATAACTTTTTGCGCCGGGCGCGTGTCCTTACCATTCTTCTTGCGCCTGTTGTGGTTCTCTTCGATCGCGTCGTTGGCTTCGCGATTTACGATGTAAACTTTCCCCTCGGCGATCAGCAACGACGTGCCCAACAGATCGTTCTTCCACAACAGCTTACCGCTCTTGTCGTCATATGCCTCCACCGTCCCGCTGGCGATCGCCCAGTCCATGCGCCGGCGATCGTATCGACGCACCGAGCCCATCGACTTGCCGCCCTTCCACGTCGTGGTCACGACAATACCCTTGGACGCCGAGATAATACCGGGAATGTTCGTGGTGTTCATCTCGCGAATCATCTTGCCCGTTCGCGTGCTGATAACCTGCATTTTCCCGTTATCACCGGCAACGTAAACGTGCCGCCCGATCGAAATCATGGGAGCCAGGTTCTCGATATAAAGACCACCGTAATATGTCTCGCCGATCCGCGTACGCCACAGCATTCGCCCGTTGAAGGCGTCGCGGCAGGTGAGGTACTGTGCGGTCCCGTATTTCGACTTCCATCCGTCACCGAGGTTTTCCACGACGCCGGTGGAGAATGTGAAGCATCGCCCGTCATTAAGCACCAGGGCGCGCGTCGATGAGTATCGATTGGCTGAACGCTCGGGATTATCAAAGTTCATCGGCAAGCCTGCGTTCCATTTGAAACCAACGGGCAGATCGAAAACTTTGTCGCTGGAAATCGGCCTCGCGTCGGCGTCGTGATAGCGGTGGGTCCATATGTCCATATTTTCGGGCAGTGCGATCTTCTCGATATTCTTGATCTTCCCGCCTGTGCAGGTGATGAGCCTTCCGTACGGCGCTAAGCAGCGTTTGGCCTCTTTGGTTGTATACCCCGCTGCGGCGGCTTTCGAAGGATCCATCACGATCAGCACGTTGACCATGTAGTCGCGGTAGGGAAGCGTTTTCACGCCGAGTTGCTCCGCAGTCACGCAGCCTTTAACACCGGCGCTGGCGATGGCCTTGTTGATGCTGGTCAGTTCGGCCTGGTCGCAAGCTATAACGTGAACCAGTGAGTTACCGTTCTTGCCCAGATCGGTCGCCATCTCGGCGGCAGTGTCGTCCCCGCATCCGATGACCACGAACAGTCCGCTTTGCCTACCGTATGAGTCGAGAACGCTCTGGGCGTCCGATGCTGCATGAGCCAGCCCGGTAAGCGACGCCAGGGAAATCAAAACTACAGCGAGAATGCGGCCTGTTGCATACTTCATATCAAAAGCTCCTGAGGTGTATAAAACATCGAGGTTTTAGTTCGTCCGATATTGGTGTAACGCAACAGGATACAGGCGATTGCCGCAGCATTACAAACATAAAGAAACCCTCAAAACCTGCGATACGGACTTACGTTGGTGCGTTCATCTTGGTATGGTGTCGGTTAGATAACCTGAAACTCAAACCAAGGTGAAACAATGAATAGAAGAGTTTTTCTTAAGGGCATTTCCGCGGTTGGAGCCGCTTCGGTGGTATGTGGCGCCGGACGTCTGCGGGCGGCCGCAGCGAAAGATCGCCCGAATATTGTCTGGATATTCTCCGACGACCACGCCTATCAGGCGATCGGAACTTACGGTGGGAGGTTGCAGAAACTCAACCCCACACCGAACATAGACAAACTGGCCTCAGCCGGTATGCGATTCGATAAAAGCTACGTTGGCAACTCGATTTGCGCCCCGAGCCGCGG
This sequence comes from Phycisphaerales bacterium, assembly GCA_018645065.1. Lineage (GTDB taxonomy): Bacteria > Planctomycetota > Phycisphaerae > SM23-33 > SM23-33 > BS750m-G57. The sequence continues at coordinate 28,856 of JABGPF010000026.1, read as the reverse complement.
AACACTGCTAACCGGAAAGCACAGCCACCTCCACGGAATGATCGCCAACGGGCCACGCTTCGATCAGGGCCAGCAAACGTTCCCAAAACTGCTGCAAAAGGCCGGCTACCAAACCGCAATGATCGGGAAGATACATCTGCCCGGAAAAATGCAGGGTTTCGACTACTGGGACGTGCTGCCCGGACAGGGCGACTACTACCAGCCCCAGTTCCTCGGCAGTAAGGGCAACCATATGGTGCCCGGATATGTCAGCGATATCATCACCGACAAGTCGCTGGGCTGGCTGGAGGCCGACCGCGACAAGTCCAAACCGTTCATGCTTATGATCCATCACAAGGCTCCGCACCGCAACTGGTTGCCCGCGACCCGGCACGTGGGTAAATACGAAGACGTCGAGATACCCGAACCCGATAACCTGTTCGACGACTACGCCACACGCGGAGTCGCAGCCAAAAAGCAAACCATGACCATCGCCAGGCACCTGACCCACTTCTCAGACCTCATGCTGGTTACGCAGCAAGATCGCGACGCCTACGCCGCAAAGGCGAAAAAAGCCAAAGCCGCCGGTAAGAAACACCCGTTCACCGGCGGAGAACGAGGCGCCTATTTCCGAATGACCGACCAGCAACGAGCCGCCTGGGACAAAATACGCGAACCGAGCAACCAGAAGATCCTCGCCAAAGGCCCCAAGTGGTTAAGCACGAAAGAGGGAATCAAATGGCGCTACCAACGCTACATGAAAGATTACCTCGGCGCCATCGCCGGAGTTGACGACAGCGTCGGGCGAGTACTGGACTACCTGAAAAAAACGGGCATGGACAAGAACACAATCGTCATGTACTCCTCGGACCAGGGGTTCTATCTCGGTGAGCATGGGTGGTTCGATAAGCGGTTCATGTACAAAGAATCGTTCCGCACGCCGCTGATCGCCAAGTGGCCCGGCGTGGTGAAGCCCGGCTCGACTAACACCGATCTGGTGCAGAATATCGACTGGGCCGAAACGTTCCTCGATATCGCAGGGGCGCCGATACCCGCTGACATGCAGGGCTGCTCACTCGTACCGCTACTGAAGGGCAAAACGCCCGCCAATTGGCGAAAAACGCTTTATTACCAATACTTCGGTCGAGGCGCACACAGCGTTCGCGCACATGAAGGCGTAGCCGATAAACGGTACAAACTCATGCGATTCATGGGCAGAGATATCCCCAAAGAAGGCCAGTGGGAGTTTTACGATATCAAGACCGACCCGGGCGAGATGAAGAATGCATACTCGGCTCCCGAACATGCAGAGCGAATCGCAACGATGAAAATCGAACTCCAACGCCTCAAGAAACAGTACAAAGTCCCGCCCGGCGTACCGGGATAATGGATAGTCGCATTCTACACAAAACCCCGCAGACAGCCGCGCTGTCTGCGGGGTTTTAAATTCTTCGCTTATTACCGCAAGCAGAGCCTTTTCAGGCTAATCCGGTTTGCAGGTTTCTATTATTTCGTCGAAGTTGGCGGTGGCTACGCAGATCGCCGTATCGGCTCCTCCGTAGTATATTTTCATCTCGCCATCGTCCTCGATAATCGCCCCGCAGACGAAAACCACATTTCCGACGTCGCCGATCCGCTCGTAATCCTCCCGAGGCGAGATCAGCGGCGGGACGCATTGCTTGATCACTTTGGCGGGGTTGTCTGTGTCCAGCATCACCGCGCCGGCGCGATAGATCGGTCCGGCGGAGGTCATCTTCACACCGTGATAAATCTCGAGCCACCCGTAATCAGTTCGGATCGGCGGGACCGAGGCTCCGATACGGTATGAGTCCCAATATCGCGGGCGTGGGCGCAACACAAACTCGCTCTTGCCCCAGTGGATCAAGTCGGGCGAGTACGACACCCATATGCTGCCAATGCCCGCACCTATCGGCCGATCGAGGCGCGCAAACAGCCCGTTGATCTTCTCGGGGAACAGCACGCCGTCCTTGTTGCCCGGACCGGAGACCATCGCCAGACGCTCGTAGCTGACGAAGTCTTTAGTGGTGGCGATTGCGATTCGATGCCCGTATCGCCCGCAGGCGGTGTAGACCACGTAGTAGGTGTCGCCAATTTTCGTCATCCGCGGATCTTCGATCCCGTTCTCTTCCCAGACCGCCCAGGGCTCTTCAGTTGCCGGCAGCATGCAAGGTTCAGGGTCTACTGTAAAGTTGTACCCATCATCGCTTCTGGCCATCGCGAAAAATGAGTATCCCTGCTGCCCTTCAACTCGCAACAGCAGCAGATACTTCCCGTCGACCTTTATCGGCGTACCGTTGAAAACCGTATTGCAGCGGTATGGGATATCGTGAAGCGTCAGTACGGGATTGCCCTCGTAGCGATGCAGGATATCGCGTCCGGGATCTGTGACCGGGTTGGATGATGCTGATGTATTTGACATATTTGACATGTTGGACATATTAAAAATCCCTCCCGCTGTCGAAACAGGCCTGCACGATCACATCAAGCGGGGCCTTGCCCAGGCAGATGCAGCTATCGGAGGCTCCGTAGTAAACGCTCAGCACTCCGTCTTCGAGCAAAACGCCCGTGGAAAACACAACGTTCGGAACGTCGCCGATCCGCTCGTATCTTTCGCGGGGCGCCAGGATCGGGACGTTTGATCGGGCCAACACGCGCGACGGGTCGTCACGATCGAGAATAACGGCCCCCAGGCGTACCAGCGGTCCTGCGCTGGTGCCCTTCTCGCCATAGTAAATCAGCAGCCAACCTTCGTCAATCTCGATCGGAGGAGCCGATGGACCAATTCGCGTTGAATCCCAGAATCCGCCTCGCGGAGTCATAATCGCGGTGCACCCGCCCCAGAAATCCAAGTCCGCCGAATAGCTCAACCATATGCTCCCGCCCGCGTCAGGCCGCTTAAGCATTACAAACTTACCGTCAATCTGTCGCGGGAACATGACTCCGTTTTTCACGTCGACCTGCGAGAGATATCCTATATGCTCGATAGTTTCAAAGTCACTAGTGCGTGCAAGAGCCACCCGCAAACCGTGATCACCGTCGGCAACATAGGTTATGAAAAAATCACCGTTGAGCGGTGTTATTCGAGGATCACGGATTCCAACGCTTTCATACATAACCCGATCCGGCGACGGCGAGCGGGTCATGAACGGTTCTCGCTGAATGGTGAACTGCTCGCCATCATCGCTATCGGCGCGATAGATGGAATAATGTCCTTCGAGTTCTTCAACTGTCAAAAGCATCAGGAACTTGCCTTTGAATCGCACGATCCCGGCGTTCCATATATCCCCGGCCCGGAACGGTAGATCTGATAGTGAAATCAAAGGGTTCTTAGAATTTCTGGCAACGATGTCTCGCCCTGTTTTACATTCCATACTCTAATCCTTAGGTGCACCAAAACGTTTCCCCCCATTCGGCGTTCATAAAAAACGCCAACCTTAATACAACACTAATCTTATCGGACAATTCGTCGAATAATATGAATTGAGGTGCATGACACAACGTCGATTTTCACATCACCAGCGAACCTCGCTCCGCCCCCAAACTCCCAAGGACAAACTCTTGTGACACATGCCGCCCTATTGCTGGCGCCATCATGCTCTTCTTCGTCGCCTGCAGAGCAAAGCCAATCCGCCCAAAATCCGGGGCTTATGCAGCTAACTTTAGGTCTCAAAATTCGGCTCTAGTCCCAAATATGTAATGGCTCGGCGCTAAATCAACAACCCCGTAAGCCCTGGCCCAAACCCCAGCTTGTTCGCCGCACCATTACGATTGGGCAGGCCTATTCGGCGGGCATAATCACCCTGTCGGCGGATTTGACGCATGTTAACACCACGAGCTGTGTAAACCTCCCATCGGCGCCAGAGACGAGCCTGCCAGCAAGGACTCGAACCGAAACAGCCGTGACGGGTTTCTTCTAACCAACTGTATAACCGACTGTTACAACAACCATCTCTTCGCGTGACCCATGACTGGGAAAAGAAGTACCACTTTTCCCAGTCATGAAAAAAAACGTATATTCGTAAACCTATTGTAAATGTGGTCGGCGCCGGAATGCAGGCTTGTGCGGCCGGGCAAATCGACCTGCCCAATGCTGATTGGATGATCTTCCCGCTACCCCACAAGGCCTTGACGCTAATTCGTCCTGGCCCAATAAAATCTCGCCGCTGGCCTGGGATGGCCAGCGGCGAGATAGAGGTTTTAAGCGATCGAGATTAAGTTAGCTCTCGTCTTGATCCTTCGGATTCGAGGCCTGTTCCTGTAGGGCTGCGAGATCTCCACCCAGCGCCGGTGGTTCTGAGTCTGTGGGGAACGCCGCCTGTGGGGCTCTCGGCGCCACTGGGGCGGGGAGCTGCTGGCCTTGATATTCGTAGAAGGTGTTGTAGGTTCGCTTCAGGTATCCGCCCGCAGTAATCCTGACGCCGTTGAGGACTGATCCCACAACATGCGCACCGACTCTCAGGAAGATGTCCCTGGTTCGCTGGAGGATTCCGTGTGTGCTTGTTCCGGCGCGGACCACTATGATTACACCATCGACCATTGTGCTGAGCACCGAGGGGTCTGTTACGACCAGTGCGGGCGCCGCGTCGAAAATAACCTGGTCATATTTGGCGGTCATTTCACCAATAATCGTTCTCATCTGTTCGCTACCGAGCAGTTCTGCGGGGTTCGGGGGCAGCGGTCCGGCGGTCATTACCGAGAGGTTCCCATCGACCTGATGGACATTATCCTCCCATCTGCCTTGTCCGACAAGTGCGCTGCTCAGTCCGTTAACTGAAGCTTTGGGGAACAATCCGCTCAGAGAGGGTTGTCTGAAGTTTGCGTCTACGACGAGTACCTTCCGTCCGCCCTGTGCGATCGAGGCAGCGAGGTTCATGGTGATCGCAGTTCTTCCGTCACCGGGCGAGGGGCTGGTGACCATAAGTGATCTGCGCTGACTGGCCGGTCCGCTGAAGAGCAGGCAGGTCCGTATCTGCCTGTAGGCTTCACCCGCAAGCGAATCGGAGTTGGTCAGCATGAGCATTCTCATATCGTCGACCTCTTCGTCCATATCGTCTGCGTGCGGGACCATTCCGAGCAACGGAAGGTCGATTCTTGCGGAGATATCGGCGGGGCTCTTGATGGATGTGTCCATCATTTCCATCAAGAACGCCAGGCCCAGTCCGAGTCCAAGCCCGAGGAACACGCCCAGAGGGACCATGACATAATAAGTTGGCCAGGACGGTTTTTCGGGGATTTCACCAAGTGCGAGTACTGAAATTGGCTCCCCTCGCATTGCGATGCGGAACTGCATGATAGCGGCTTTGATTTCTGCAGCGGTGTCTTGCAGCCTTTGGATTTCGGAGTCAAGCGCCCTGATCTTGCTGAGGCTGGTGCCCAGATCACGTAATCGCTGCGATTCTTCGTTGTACTGATTTCCGACAGCAAGGAGTCGTTCGCTGACCGCGGTCACCTGTGATTGCTGCTGCTGCATCATCGCGGTAACTTGCTTTTTGACCAGTTCGGCTTCCATTACCTTTCGTTTTTCTTCGATCGTTCTGAGGCGTGCTCTGGCGGCAGTAACTTTTCGATGGCCTTCGCCCAATCGTTCGCTCAGGCTGTCGATTTCTATTTCGATGTTCTTTGCGGTTACTACCAGCGAGCGATAGGTGGGGTCCTGGTCCAGAGCCTGGAGGACTTCGAGTGAACCGGCCAGCGCACCGTCGGCCTGTTGTTTCGTCAGTGCGTCCAGTGCGGCTTCGGCTTGTGCCTTGAGCAATCGCAGCTGCGTCAGTTCCGATGTTAGTGATTGCAGAGTCATCTGTATGATGTTTCTGCGTTCCTCCATAAGCGGGACTTCGGAGGCTCCTCGGATTTGATCTATAGCCTTCTGTCTGGCTTCAATCGTGCCCGTGGTTTCATCGAGTTGTGCAGTCAGGCTGTCCATCTGCTTGGTCCGGTCTTTTTTGGACTGCAGCGATAATTGGACAACCAGAGCGTCAGCCACTGCGTTGACTACTTCGGGTAATTCCATGGGATCTGGTCCGCTCAGGGATATGGCGATCAGCGTTGTATCCCTAATGGATGAAACCGAGAGTTTCTCTTGCAACAGAGTAACGGTCCCGTTCAGGTCCCCTGTGTAATAGCTCGTTTTTTGGATCCTGTCGAGTCTGGCTCCTCTGTCATTTTTGTCTTGCTCGATAGCTCTAGCCAACACCGCTTCGACTTTCGCCACGTTAACGTATGACTGCTTACGGATATCCAGTTCAGCAGCGATAGTACGTCCGCCTAGACGCAACACGTCGGTTTGCGGTGGAGCCACGCTGAGACGCACAGTCGAGCTATACGTCGGAGAGTAGTCCAACCATAGCTTTGTTCCGCCCACAGAAGCGATAACAAACACCGTCAGCAGGATAATAATAAGCCAGAGATGCTTGCGGAAAATCCGCATAACATCGCGACCGGTCATTCCAGCCTTCCCCATAGGGGCGTTCGATTGCATAGGTCTGTGTATTGTTGACAGTGGTGCTTTACCCGCAGCCACAATACTGGGCGTGTGCTCATGTGTAGGCAGTGTTGTCATGCGCGTCTCTCCGGCATTAAAATAGAATTATACGCCAAGGCGCTTCAGTGCGCCCTGGAACCGCTTATGAAGCGGAAGGTGCGTCATGTTACGGACCAACTCCAGACCCAGGCGGTAATGTTTGATCGCCTGCTTCCGATCTCCTGTCTGCTCGAAAATCCATCCGAGATGGAATCGGCAGGCAGCAAGTTCCGGATCGCGTTCGATCGACCTCTGGAGGTACTTCTTCGCCTCGGCATACCTCTTGAGTTTGCCCATTACCCAACCATACGTATCCAGTACATTGGGATCCTGAGGCCTTAGTCTGATAACCTTTTGCACATAAGGCAAGGCCTTTTCCGGTTCATTTAGATCATCTACGTACAAATATGCGAGATTATTCAAAGCGGCATTATCGTTCGGAGTGAATTCCAAGCATTTTTTATAGGCTTTTTCGGCATCTCTGGGCAAACCAAGGTCATAGTAAACCTTCCCAAGTCGATTGGACAACATTGCAATTTCTGAGGTTTTTTTTGTCTTATTGATGGCGCCAAGGAAACTATCACGCGCAAGATTCAAATATTTAGCACGTTCTGCATCGGTTATAGTGACGTCAGGATCGTTGACCAGGACACCACAAAGATCGCCTATCAGAATTTTAAAGTACCAATCTGTGGGACGTGCTTTCGACCATGCGGTCATTCTTTCGATGGCGTCTTTAGTCCCGTAGGCTTCGCTAAGCTGAGAGACAACAAAAGCCATTTCTCCCGATGTGGCGTTCTTGACTGTTGTTTGGAATATCTCCTTCGCCTTGGCGTCCTGTTTTTGTGCGACCAGGATTCTACCTATGCAGGCGTCAACCCAAACACCCCAGCCCTTTTGGGTTTTGTAATCATTGGCGGCCGTCAGAGCTTTATCGTACTCCTTGGCCAACATCAACCCCAGAAGATGCACTCGGGCGGTATGCAGGTTCCGCCTCAGAGCCACTGCTTTTGCCAAAACCGGAACGGCTTTTGTGTTCTGCTCACGCATCTGCCACATATGGGCTTCCATCAGCAAGAACGCCGGTTGTTTGGGGAATCGTGCTTGGGCGCTGGCGAGTTGCCTTTCAGCATTTGACCAATCCTTGGCCGCCAGATACGCATTTATCAGTTTGTATTCCGCGTTTTCATAAGTTTGATGCTCGGCGACAACTGACTTCAAAACGAGTATCGCATCGGACTCGCGTCCCAACTTCATGTACACATCGGCGAGTTCCATAGCGATTTGCGGAGTTTTGCTTATCGTGCGCGCCGCTTCCAGATCGTTCAGGGCCAATTCCAACTCGCCCATAATCACATAGGCGCTGGCCCTAACAGAAAGAGCGGTGGTGAATTCGGGGTGTTTCTCGATGGCCTGAGTGGCTACAGCGACAGCTTTCGCGGGCAACCCGCGTGATCTGAACAATACCGCTTTCAACAACAATCCCTGTGCGTCAGTCGGATTTTTCGCCAGGATCGCGTCGAGTTCTTTTTCGGCTTTGTCATACTCTCGTCCGTTGATACGGTATTGGATCAGGATTTTGCGGCTTGACATGTCTTCACCGCGTTTGGCGAGGTACGCTGACATGTTTTGTATAGCGTTAGGCCAGTCTCCAACCTGGGCGAACAGTGTGGCTTTGGCATGCAATGGGCTCGGATTTTGCGGTTCGATTGCAGAGGCCTGCTCGAACGCTCCCATCGCCTGCTTGGGATCGTTCCTACTGAGGAACTTACCGTGCATAATCAACCATGCGACCTTGGCCGACTTGCTTTTGGCGGTATTAACGCCCGCTTTCAAAATACCCTCGCCTTTGGCGTAATCGCCATTGCGAGCGTAGAAATACGCCAGATTTCTACCCCATTGCATGGAACGTCCGGTCTGTTCATAGGCGTCGCGATACAGTTGCCCGGCACGCGCCAGATCGCGTGTTCGGTACTCGCAAAGTCTGGCTAGGCGTGCAAGGTTATCGAGGTAGTTCGGGGCCTTTGGGCCTTGTTTGTGGATTTTTTCACGTTTGGCGATAATATCTTTGATATCGTCTCCAACCGATCTGGATTCGGCGATTTCCAGGTATCGAGCATTGATGTAGCGATTCGCACGCCCTGCTGGGTACTTGTGAGCACGCAAGACGAACTTTTCGCTTTCGTCCATTCGCCCCTCGTGCTGTGCAACCATCGCCAGCCCGATAAGCGCAGAAACATCGCCCGGATCATTACTTTCGAGAGCTTCGAATACGTCTTTGGCCTGTTCAACCTGCTTAGCCTGGAGATAACACTCTCCAAGCGTATGCAGGACAAATTTGGAGTTCGGATGCTTTTTACGCAACGGAACAAGAACCGCGATGGCTTTTGGGAACTGCCCCTGTCTAAGGAACAATTGCGATTGCATCATTTTACCGCGGGTTTCATCGATTTTTTCCATTCGCTGAGTCACAGCCAACGCCTTATCCCACAGCTTACCCCGCACTGCTCTTCTGAATTGCAGTGTTATCACGTTAGGATCGTCGGGTTTCAACTTGATCGCTTCGGCAAGGAACTTCTCGTACAATTCCTTGTTACCACCGCGTGCGGCGACATGGGCCTTGGTCCAGGCAAGCGTGAAAGGCTCGGCGTCGGCGCCCGCCTTGTCAATGCGTTCCAACTGCATTGCAAGTCGCTGCTCCGGCGTCTTGCCGATCATCTCTCGCTGGAATTTCATATTCTCATTATCCGGATGCAACTTCAACATTGCAGAGAGGATCGCCTTGGCGGCGTCAGGTTTGCCCAGAAGCATCTGCATGTTAATTTCACGTTCGGCCAGAAGAAGATTCTCTGGCATCGCTTTTCGCAGATTTGTGAGCATTACCATGGCTTCATCGCGTTGGCCTTCACCCCATTTAGTATCGATCTGCCGGATCATGGCGTTGACACCGGCCCGTGATAGAACTCCACTCGTTGCTGAGGGATCCGTCTTACCGGTCAGCAATTGTAGTTCGCGTTGCATCTGCAGCGCCGCTACGTTCTTCGGATCAGCGTTCAAGACTCTGTTAACATAGTTCTCGGCGCCCTCGTAGTCCTGATAACGCATTCTGAGATTGGCCAACCCCAGCATGACTTCAGGGCTGTCCTGAAGCCTGGGCGAGTTTCTCAACGCCAGCAGCAAATCCTCGGACTTACCTGGTCGGCCTACCTTATCGTACAAGGTTATCAGCAACGCAGGGGTTTGCAGATCGGCAAGCTTAAAAGCCTTATACGCCTTCTCAAGATACTCGATCGCGGTGATATTATCGCCTTGGATAAACGCCAGACGCCCTTTAATTTTCGCCTGATGCGGAGAGTTCTCGGGAAGATTCTCAAGCTTCTTGAGGCAGTCGGAGGCAAGCTTGGCCAGTGCGTCCTGCTTATCTTTCTCCTTAACACTGCGCCTGTAGTCCAGGGCTGTGTTGGCCAGGGAGAAGTTCAGGCTGTTCATCTGCTCGGTCAAGCGTCGAGTCACATTGTCCTTTGGACGGGTGGCGGCAATACTCGTCAGCTTCGGTTCCAACGCCGCAACGCCCGCTTGAAGAGCTTTTAACGCTTCGCCCGGCTTACCACCGCGACGCTTGAGCCCGCTCCGCTGCAGATATATCTGTGCGATCGTGGGATCAATCTTTTCAGCGGCCTGTAAAGCCTTCTCGGCGGCATCGTACTGTTCGGTTCGCGTGAGATATGAAGCCATCGCCAAATGCCCGCTGGGACTCTCTGGTTCGCTCTGAATGGCTTCTCGCAGTTGCCCCTCGGCCTCGTCGGATCGATCCTTCCTGCGAAGGTAGGAAGCATACATTATCCTTAACGCCGCCGACTTGGGATTCTCCTTGAACGCCTCCATATATCCCGCGTCAACATCGATCTTGGCGTCGCTGGATGCAGACCAGTTGAGGAGCGTCAACCAGGCGCCCCAGTATCTAATGTTACCCTCATCCAACTCGATGGCCTTGCGGAAACTCTCCAGCCCCTTTTTTCCTGCTGCGCTGTCGGCGGTCTGGTTGGCGGTGCTTCCCCACGCGACACCGCACCTGTAATATATTACAGCATTGTCCGGATCAAGAGCGAGCAAAGCATCGGCCGATTCCAGGAACCCCGTCCAGTCAATACTCGCTTGCCGCGTCATCACCGAACCGTACGCCATCTGCCACTGGAGATCGTAAAGAACCTCTCGAGGAGCAACAAAATCGCGATCCAGCGTACACGCCTGCCGCATGTAAGCCAAAGATCTCATCAAACATTCGCGCCTTTTGGCCAGAGTGATATCATCGTCGCTCTTGAACCAATCAAGATACGCTTGCCCCAAATCGTAACAATATTTCGCCTGGAGCTTTCGAGATTCAGCATCCTTACCGTATGCAGCTCCCACAGCAGTCGTCAGTTCCTTGACGGCGCTTTTGTAATCCTTCTTTTCCAAAAAGGCCATACCGGACGTATGGTGAGGAATCGGATCTTTGGGAAATAATCTATGTCGTAACTTGTAAACCCCAGCACCGATGGCCAGCAAGACCAGAATCGTTACTGCCGAAAGAGCGGCGACAAGTTTCTTGTTGAGCTTTTTTTTTCGTTTTGCCATTACATAATCCGTTCTATGTCAAGATAACTGAGCTAGTTACTGTTATTTTCGACCTACTGGACGCCCGACTCCAATCTTTTCATGTATTCGGGCATCGGTAGCGACTTAAGCACTTCCGGCAACATGTATTTAACAAACTCGCCGGCGGCCTGTTTCGCCTCGTCGGCATTGCGAATCCTATTGATCGGATTAAACTGCACCTTCGCGAAATATGAGTATTTTCCGAATGGTGAAGCCGTTTGCAAACGCACTTGCTTCCATGAAGATTCCGGGACTCCGTTCAAAGAATATACGTAATATTGAACGTTAAGGTTCCCGGGATTTCCTCGAGGATTGGTATATTCCACAAAACGACACGTTACCGGGCGATCGCCCCACGGCTCGGGAGCGCCTGGAGCTTCAAAATTCACATCGCCCATGGCTCCGAGCTTCATTCCAGCGGCAGTGAGACATCGCTCAGGAAAGTGAGGGGCCTTATCCAAAGTACCGGTGTAATAAGTTACATCAAGCTGCCATAACCGATATTCCTGACTGACCGATTTTGTTCGATCCACATACGTCCTGGAAACATACCAGGTACTCTTGCGATCATCGTAAGTCGAGTAATCCAATGCTGTTCCCACCGCTAGAGACTCCAACGTTTCGGCGCCAATAGTCCTCTCTCCGTCAGGGATACCGTCAAGAACCGGGTCGTTGTTTTTCTTGTACTTCACCTGACTCAACTTGCCTGCAAACCGCTGACGACCAGTGCGGTTTTTATACATCAGCACGTAATTTACACCCTCAAGAACCTCTCCGGAATCTGTGACGAACAGTTCTCCGTTCTTGGGTTGGAACAATTCACCATCGGCAGCAATTTCAAAGCGATTATCAGGCCCAAAACTCTCAGCCAGCGAGAGCATTCTAAATTCGGTCGGATGAACATCCACACCCTCCGGCCAGGCAACCGCCTCCTTGCTGAAAAACATCACGTTCCATTTCATAATGGCCGTCCATCCCAACCAGACGGTCACCAAAATAATGGCCGAAATCATGAAATGGCGGTTCTGCAAGCACCACGTAAGGTACTGCTTAACGATGGAAATATCTTCAGGCACAGACTGTTGGGTTTGTTCACTCATGCCTGGGCCCCCTGTGTGTGAGCCTCTTCGACAATGTCGCTTTCCTCATTAGATGCTTCGTCAGATTCCTCATCGTCCTCTTCTTCCACGAGCAAGTTGTTCATCATCCAACTCAGCCCCAGTAACATAAGCAACGCCGGGATCAGAAGCGCCATTCCCATAAACGTGTGCATGAAATCCTTGCCAAGTTCCGGTTGATCGATCACGAACATGGCGGCAGTAGCGGTTACCCGCAAAATGTTGCAGAGCACAGTGATCGGTAGCGAAGAAAGGATCAAAACTGAACGGTGCCATAAAGGGCGTTCATCAATATACGCCATCGCGGCGCTAAGGGCGACGAACGCCATAAGCGATCTCACCCCACTACACGCTTCGACAACCTGCAGCGGATACTCTTGACCGCTAATCGATACTATCGTCAAACTGCTTGATTCAACATCTATGCTAACACCGCATAGCTGTAAGATGGTTGTAGTACTCTGTGCGGCGATTTCCTGTAGCGGATACGCTATGTTCTGGTACAGGATATCAGGGATCGGAATCGCAAGCAGCAGGTACACTATTGGCACCCAGGTGATTTTCAGAACGGATGGACCTGCGAGATATAAAACCAACCCGATAAGCAACGGGATCATGGCCAATTGGCAAAACCAATATGTTCCAAGCGGATAAAATGCAAGCACCATCACCAGAAGGCTTATCAGGATAACCGGTAGGCCCCAGAGACATATTCGCAGTCTAGCGGCTTTGAGACGATCCCATCGGGTGTAGATAAGATACAAACTGAACAACGGAATCAAGAAACCGTGCGACCAGTTGGGGTCGATATACCACAGCGCTGTTAACCGCTCAAACTGCCAGAAGTTAAGGCAGCAAAACAATAGTGCAATAACACCGATCTTGATGCATGCAGATTGAGTGAAAACCTGATCGACTGGGTCGAGCGACTCGGCGCGTCCGACCATATCGACCAGAGACCCCCCCGATCGCTGGGGATCGGGTTGTGCTTGGTTATAATTCTCAGGCATAGTCTATATATGATCGGCTAAATGGCTTACCAACGTGAGAAGCGGTATCCATCCATTTTATAGCCTTCTTGCCGTGCAGCGCCAAAGTTGCGGTCGTAGATCATACCGAAACCGTAGGAAACGCGGAATGCGTTGCGTACAACGGCCAGGAATGACGCCTTCCAGTGCGTGCCAACTTCCAGGACATCATTCGGTTTGAGGAACTGATCTGGTTCTTTACCGGCGCAGATCGCACGCAGATTCACTGATGTAGTCTGCTCTTGATCGTGCCCGATACGACGGACCAGCGTGCTGTTCTCAGGCCAGGCCATCGGTCCGAGGTTACCTGCTGCCGCCAAAGCCATTTTGATCGTAACCTTACGCCCTGTAAGCGTATAAACGCCAGGACGCTGCACTTCACCCATAACGTAGAACTCTCCGACTTCAAGAACCGGAACATGGATGACGTCATTATCGCGAATTATTATGTTCAAACGCGAGTCACCGTTCTGGAGACGCGCTAGATCGATGAAGATCAGGCGTGAGTTACCGCTCTGGTCAGCGTCTTTCCAGTTATAGGGATCCTCAAATGCGTCATCATTACGCTTGGGGCGCGTAGTGCGATGACGAGGTTGGATTTTCGTTGCGGTCTTGGTTACGGGCGCCGTTTTGACTGGCGTTACCGCAGGGGCTCCATCTCCGGAAGGTACAAGCGCCACAGGAGCTTTTTGTACGGTCTTGATCCATTTTCCGTCAACGTATATCCATTTTTCACTCTTACCATCGGCCTGGGGGCCTGCTTCTGCAGATGTAGAAGCCACCGCAGCTACCGAAGATGTCTCTGCGAACGTAGGCATGACAACAGGCGTAGGGGCAGGGGTGCTGTCCATAGGCGTGGGGGCGGGCTTGGTCTTCGAATCGTCATCAGTTCCGCCTGTTAACGCAGCGCCCAGCTCTCGCAACGCAGCATCGGTGTCACCGTTTGTCTTGACCGGTTTCGATGTCGAAACCCCAGGGCGACTCACCGCGGTAGGTAGCGTACCACCAGTAGTTGCCGGAACCCCGCCAGCGGGAGACGTCGCGGTATTCGCTTTTTCGGCCGGTGCGGAACGAAGAACGTAAATGTACCTGATAGGCTGCTGGGTGATACCGCGAGCTGCAGCAATAGCGTTCAGCAGATTCGTGTCCCTGCGTTCGATGTTATAGGTGCCCGGGCTGGCGACTGCTCCGAGGATCGAATATGTGCTCTGTCTCTTGGCTGCAAGCGTAACGGCGATAACCGGGTTTCTGAGGATATCTTTCCTGTAGAGATCTTTGATATATTCGGTTAGCTGTTCCTTGTTCATGCCCTCGGCTTTGATCTTCTCCGCCAGCAACGGAAGATCAATGTTTCCGCTGGTGGTGACCTGTCGGCGGAGTACTGTTTCGACACCGTTTTCCAGAAGGTCCAACACCGAGATATCAAGGATGTCTGTTGGTCCGATGATGTAATCGCTATCGCTGTATGTCAGATCTACAGCGGTGGGAGGCGTTGCATTGGGCGGCACCTCGTTAGTGTCATCGGCGTCGCCGGAACTGGAATAGATCGGGGTAACCGGTGATCCTTCGTGCGGGACGATCACTTTCGACGAGTCGAGGAACCGGTACTTACTGGTCTCCAGCGCCGCAGCAATTTTTTTGTTCATATTCTCGCAACCGCTAAGAATCACCGATGCGAGGAGTACAACCGTCGTTAACCATGTATATTTCACGTTCAGCCTTTCAGGCAAGCGATAAAAAAGTACTTCCCGACGATTCACTCGGGAGATTTCGCGCCACGGATCGAATCGATCTGATATTATGTCCGAAAACGATAGTAAACGCTACCAGAAATCTGCAAGTAATCGCACAATTTCCGGAACCCTGTGCGCAACCAGCGCCAGCGGCGCCACAAGCATACCGACCGCAACAAGCAGCATTGCGACGGCCATTGCCTGAGGTCGCGCGGATCTGCGTGCCACCGCAGAGCCAAGTTCTCGTGCAAAATCGCGGCAGATTTCGTCTGATCCGCCAGTTAACTGCACCGAGACATTATGTAAAATCCAAAAACCGCTTACTCGCAAATTGATCTTTTGTTGGTCAATGCTGTACCCGCTTGAGGTACTGCGATATTTCCAACCCATTGCATCCATCGCATTTCGCAGGACGCTATCGGATTGTCCGGGCGACAGGTTATAAATAACCCAGTTCCGCTCACCGGGACCCAAAATCCACAATCCTGCGGCGATACTTACGATAAGCGACGTCGCCGCAAGCGGTGACAATCCGAAACTATTAAGCATCGGTATTACAAAACCCGGGCAAAGCGCCAGCATCAGCAGCGAAAAGTCCAGGCGCCCGGTAAGCATCTGGGGACGCCGGCGCGTATTAAGCATACCGATAATAAAGAAGTATCCCGCCACCGGAGCCATCACAGTGGCAACTCGCATTGAAGCGCCAAAATATTCACTACCCAACAACATTATCTGCATCCGCCAAAGGTACATTGTCAACAGCGGAACACCGCCAAACACCCTAACAATATACCCGGTAAGTTATACGAGTACAATCATTGTATGTTCTCAGGTCCAGCAACTTTTCTGTAACCCATCGCGCGGATCACATCCAAAACTTCGGTCCATGTGGGGAACGGACGCTTGTTCAGGCTCTTATATTCGTTAATCGCCATGAGAAATGCAAACTGTTCTTCGCTCATTTCGCCTTCTTCGGCTGAGCGCCGGGTATCACTGCGTCGCCTGCCTGGTCCGCGTCTACGGTCAAGTTCGGCACGACGGTCAGTGGATTCGACCTGGCGAGTCATATCGCGCCGATCCATACCAAGCCGCGCATCAACAACCTCTCTCCGCTCTTCGGAGCGACGATCCTCACCGCGCCGATCAGGCTGCTGGTCGCAAGAATCCGTATTTTGTTCCACGTTCGCATCTTCCATGAACTATCTCCACTGCATTCGGTCAATTAACCCCTCAATATTCCTATCGGCTGCAAGGGGCCATTGGAGTTAATCTGTCTCAAACTTCATCATCAAGTTCATCGTCAAGTTCATCAAAATCAATCTCGTCGTCCAAATCGTCCAAGCCGTCCAAGTCGTCCAGATCACCCAGATCACCCAGGTCCAACAATGCGTCGAGGTCGATCACGGTATCGGGCTTGCCTGTTTCTTTGGGAATATCGGTATTTTCGGGCGATATTATCGAACTGTCCGCCGCGTCGTCTTTAAAATCCGAGTCGAGATTCTGACCGAAGTCAAAATCGTCGTCATCGTCATTCTCATCGTCATCGTCGTCATCGGTGTCGAACTGAAACTCATCCTGATCCTCCCGATCCGCGATTACAAGGCTTGCTTCGTCCAGCAGCGCCTCTTCGACCAGAACCGCGACGCCTCGGGTCATACCGACTCCCTGGGTAACATCCTTGAACTCAGTAGCGTCATTATCGACGTCAATGGCGACGATACCAAGGATATCGTGATCGGCCAGAAGTTCGCAATACCGCTCAGCATCTTCGGCGTCGCGCGCAAAGACCGCGGGCGCCAACGCTGTCCCGTCGTCATCAATAATATCTGAATGTTCCAAGTCGTCTGAAGACATGTCGAATTACTCCCGGAATATCAGTTACGCTCCGTAAATACCTATCGCACACTCTTAAATATTCGTTCAGACCACTCGTATATTCAACTTTTTTTTCACCAAACTCTTAAGTAAATAAAAGATATTAACCGACTTGTCCTTGCAGAGGGCGATTATAAACGTACGCTCAAAAGAATAATCCGCTGGCTGGACCAGAATCGACGTTAAAATTAAAATCGGAGAAATTATTATGCTTAGATCGCTCTTACCATGCATATCGGCACTGTCGTTGGTGATTTTCTGCGGATGCGAAAACAACTCGGCCTTCATGACACCCGAACGATTAAACTCAGGACTGATCGTAATCCTACCGGGTATCGAAGGCGAAAGCGGAGCAAATCACGATATACGAGACGGGCTGGTAAACTCTGGGGTCGACAGAAGCCCGCAGATATGGCACTGGGGAAGACCTGTACCTGGCCTGGGTATGATACTCAACCAGATGGACTTCCTGGGTAATCATCTCGAAGGCGGAAAAATCGCTCAGAGGATCGTGAAATACCAGGACGAACATCCCGGTCGACCGGTGCATATAATCGGGCACAGCGGTGGAGGCGGGATCGCAGTATTCGCGGCATCCCAGATGCCCAAAGGACGCCAAGTCACCGGACTGGTGCTGCTATCGGCCAGTATTTCAAGCACTTATGATATCAGCAGAGCCTTAAAAAACTGCTCCAGCGGGATCGTTAACTTCTACAACAGAGACGACGGCGCGCTGCTGGGACTGGGAACCGCCGTTTTGGGAAATGTGGGCGGATCACGCGCCAGCTCAGCCGGTTTGTCCGGATTCACCATACCAGATTCAGACGACGCATCCACGCGATTGGCGTACAAAAAGCTCTATCAGGTCTCCATGACCGGTTCGATGACCTCGGGAGCAATCGCACATTTCGCGGCAACCCAACCGCATTTCATATCACGATACGTAACGCCGTGGATAACGAACAGTAATTGGCCCGCCGATCCGTCGATAATCACGCAACGGGCTCAAGACGCCGGTCTCGACGTTCTCGTCCTGAAAAACGGACAGCTCCAGGAACCACAATAAAATTTAAAGCGGCAGGATGACCGGAGAATCGACCAGCAGGTCGAGCGGATCGTCGGACGCTTCGCTAAGCGGATCATCACTCAACGGGCTCAAGTCATGTTCGTCGGCGGCGGTAACTTGACGAGTCGCTACAGGCTCCGATTCGGAAACATAACTGCCCATGTCGACCGGATCGATCAGCCAATCTACAGACTGATCGGGCAGAGGCGCAGCGACCGGTTCTTCATCATCAAGCGGTTCGACAATCGCCTCAACAGCGGGCTCAGGAGCAAGCAACGCAGCCTCCGCTTCGGGCGCAGCTGCAACTATAGGCGTCGCCGCTGGGGCCTGTAGTTGCGAAAGAGCGTTTCCGAAACCGTTTCGCAGGATCACAAAATCGGTCATGTCCACACGATTATCACCGTTAAAGTCACCGCTCTGGTTTGAACCAGACTGACCGAACTGGCCCAGAAGATCACCGAAATCGCCTGCATCAATCGATCCGTCGCCATTGCCGTCGCCAGTGAGATTACCGAAGTAGAACACGTCGTCGGCTTCGATGTTAATATTCCCGTCTGACTTAACCGTAACTTCGAGCCACTGATCGCTAATCGCGCCGTCGGCCCAGACCAGCGTCACACGATCCGAACCGCCAACGCCCTGGCCAGGCCGAACGCTAATACTATGCGCCGCCGGAGCGACACTCCAACCGGCAGGGTCCAAATCGTTTCCTGCTTTGAATACAAAATCACCCGCCGACGGAGTTCCGCCAAGATTGGCGACATCGATCATTATCCCGTTCACCCCTCCAGCGAAACTGCTGTAATTTACCGATGTGGCGGTCTGACCGGGCTCCAACAACTGCTTACCAGCGTCGATCGCAGCATCATCGTCGCCACCAGCAGTGTTATAAAACACATGGCGATCAACGATCAGCGCCATGCCTTCCTGAGTTGTAATCCACTGATCCGACGCATCGTCGACCAGAGCGTTGCCAGCCTGGTCGGTTATTCCCGATCCAGCGGCGATTAGTTGCAGTTCGTAAACGCCCGCGGCGGCAGATGCCCCGACTTCTTCGAGCCTGAGCCCGGCCAATCCGTAGCCCTTGTCGCCATTTGACGTTCCGCTTCCCACGCCGGGTGTTGGGCCTATGTATTGCGTTGAAACTACCGTAAACGCCCCGTCGGAGCCCGGATCTATATTAGTCCATCCCGAAACGAAGCCCTGGCTCGCCGCATGGTTTGCTCCGACCCAGATAGCGACCTGGTTTGCAGCAAGCCCGTCGGTAACCACGCCGATACCGCTACTGTGATCGGCGGTGAACCCGTCGGCGCCAACCAGCGTTACAAGCGTCCAGCGATTGGTGTAGCCTGAATCGCCGCGAATCGCCGTACCGTGGAAGTTGTAGGTAGTAGCACTTCCGGTATCCAGACCGGTAAATGCGTGTGTGTAATGATCGTTATTGGCGCCCTGAATCTCGATGCTGGTGTCTACGCCGTCTTGGAAATCAACGTATCCGTTGAAAATATCGTATGCATCCGTGCCCGATGCCGGATTCGAACCATTACTAGCGTAACTAACTCCGCTTTGCGTAACGGTAAGCGTAACACCGGAGCCCAACCCGCTGGTGATATCCTTCAACTGGCCGCCTGAAGTGCCGTTTACCGCGTAAAGCGTAGCATTAGCGTGAGTTGAACCACCTGCAATATGATCATTAAACGCGACAAACCCACTTCCGCCAGGCTGACCGGTCAGATCCGAAAGTCCGCCAAGCGTCCAAGTAATGTTATCGGTCGTGGTAAGCGTTTGGCTTCCGGTAAGCAGGTTGGCGCCATCATCACGCGTAAGGATCAGATCGCTAATATCCAGCCCGATAACAGGTTCGTCGAACACAATATCGATACTCACAACCGCCGAATCCCGCGGATCGGGAGTCACATCTTCGATATCGATGCTCGGGGCTTGCGAGTCGACCTCCCAAACGTCCGAAGCGTCTTCAACCAGCGCAACAAGCGATGCGTTTTCGATTCCCGATCCATCGGCGGTCAGCGTGATTTCATACACTCCGCTGGGCTCGGTGATCAAAGCCAGTCCGCCCAGAGTCCAGGTAATGTTATCGGCGCTGGTAAGGCTCTGGGCTCCGCTCAGCAGATTCGCCCCACCGTCTCTGGTCAGGCTCAAATCGCTCAGTTCAAAACCGCTTACAGCCTCGCTGAAGACGATCTGTATTTCATCGATCCCGTAATTCAGCGGATCGGGGCTCACGTTTACGATATCCGCTGTCGGGGCATGCTCCTCAATAATCGAGACCATCACGTCGTCGAAGTAGGCGTTGGTAACCTCATCGCCGGCCGTTGCTTTGTTGTTGTAAGCTCCGATGGTGATGGTATGCAGCCCGGCGGTAACCGGAACGCTGAACGACGCTTCGAGCCAACCGCTGTCGGTCGGATCGCTTCCGGTGGAGTGGATCAGGCTTGCGTCGATATCGGTTCCGTATCGCACACCGTCGATTTCCAGGATTACCTGCCCGTATTCGTCGGGCTCGTATCCGGAAGCCAGCGTCATGCGATATTTCAGCGAAACCTCTGCTACGCCGTTGGCCTCTGCGACAAAGTCTCGCGACCAGGCCCCAGACATGGCTCCGTTTATTGGTCCTGGCCCGAGGTAAACTCTAAGTCCGCCGCCAGTAAGCCCGCCAGTCGGTTCGTGGGAACCGGCGGCCTTGTCGGGGTTGGTTGTTCCATTGAACGCATCGTCTGCATATACGAATCCGTCGAGTCCAGCGTCGAACGACCAGGCGTCGGAGTATTCAAACGCCATCGTCGCCAGTCCGATAATGGGCGCCCCGCCGGTATCCTGCACATTCTGAACATTGAGCGTGTAGCTTACGCCTTCTGCCAGCGAGGCGTTGAGTGTCAGCGCCACCTGCTGCGGCGAGGCTGCCTCCCAAGCTACAGAGCTAATGGCGATCGACTCACCGCCCCCGAAGGAGATAGAATAGTTCGCCAGGTTTTCTGCCGAGGCTTCGTCAACGGCTTCGCCAAACGTTGCGATAATCTGCGTATCGCTTATCGCCGCCACCGAATACAATCCGGGCGGCGGGCTTACCGGATCAGCAGCCGCTGCGTCACTGACGAGCCCGTCGCCGTTAACCGCTCGCACGCTGTAAACGTATGTCTGACTCTGCCCGACGATAGTGTCTGAGAACGTAAGGGTGCCATTGGGGGTTACGCCTATCTGCTGGCCGTCGCGATAGATCACGTAGTGATCGATACCGGTTTCGGGATCGCTTGACGCCTCCCAAGCCACGTCGATCTGCGTGCTGCTTACAGCAAGCGCCGTTACCGCCTCGGGTGCGCTGGGCGGTGTGACGTCGCTAACGCCAAGATCGTACGGCGAGAGTCTGCTGCCGGGGATTGGGCCTTCGAACTGATCGTTAACCTGCCAGGCCACCGAGAGGTTATCGCCCCCGCCGCCTTCTTTATGCAACGCCTCGATGTAGTACTTGTGCCCGGCTATCAGGTGTATCGGAGCCGACTCCTGTGAGGCGTTATTAAACCACTGGCGCGACCCGACCCATCCGGTGACCTCGGCGATTTGCACCGCGTTTGCAGGCTCGTGATTGGTTGACAGCAGTAGTTGGCTGTTATCGTCGCTGGCGATCCAGAACGTGTAGTCGCCGGTGATTTCGGGGAAAATATACCCGCGGATCCTGGCGCCGTACTCGTTGGACCAATCGGTAGACGCTTCAAAGATATCCAGCATATCCGAACCGCTGGGGTTGTCGGGATAGTTGGGGCTGCTCAGAAGATCGCCTGTACTCGTGCCGCCGATTCCTGTCCAATATTCGTAGAGGATCATCCCCTCAGCCAGATAGTACACAAAGTCAAGCTGCTGACCGGCGGGCATGGGCTGGCCCGAAACCGTGTCGATCGCGGCGACAACAATGTTGTAACTTGCGCTAAGCTGCATTTGGGGAAGGGTGAATTCGACGACATTCGGACTGATCAATTCGATATTCTGAATCGCGCCGCCGCTGAACGTGTAGTTAGCGAAATCCTCCGCCGACGCTTCGACCAGCAACGTCGAGAAGACAATGCGAACGGTAGTATCGTCGATCAGATCGGCCCGTATCGCACCTGGGATAGTCACGTCGGCCTGCGTCGACAAATCGCTGGCGTACTGATCGCGATTGACCGCGACGACCTGGTAGGAATACGGCGTGAGCATCGAAACGTTCGTATCGCTGTAGACCGTTAAAGTCGTAGTTGTGACAAGCTCACCGTCGCGATAGACCACGTAATGATCGATATGGCTTTCAGGATCCGACGCGGGCGACCAGGTCAGATCGATCTGCAAGGCAGGCTCCACCACCACCGTCGCAGCAAGACCGGTGACCGGCGGCGGAGGCGTGGTGTCAACCAGGATGTTCAGCTCGCCGGGCGTACCGAGGTGCGTGCCCGCCGACCAACTCGTCGGATCGGCAGCGTACAATTCGTCAGGGCCAGGGCGCCTGCGGGACAACGTCGAACCGACGCCGTCGGCCTCGGTCGGCCAGGGCAAAACGTCGTTATACTTCGCGTTGTCTATGCGATAGAACGGAATGTAATAATTGACCGCCGGGCCTTCAGCCTCGCCAGCGCGCATCAGCTTGATCTGATCGCCGTTGTTCGACAGGGCTCCGGTGTATTCGCCCAGAATCGTACCGGCAGGCACGCTGTAACGGTGCGTAAACGCGTCATAATTGCGAACGATAATTTTATATTCGCCCGGCGCAATAGTCGCTGGCGCGTTTGAAGTTGACCAGGAATCAAGTGTGGGCGAAGCGACAATTTGCGTATCGGGCGGGCTTGCGAATTTCAGCTCAGCAGCAACGGTCCAGTTGTCCGGATTTCGCGTTCCGCGCGTCAGGGTGACTTGCCCGGTTCCGTCGAACGTGTAAGTGCCCAGCGAGACCCAGCCCGAGGGGTCCATGTAGAACGGGAGCGTCGGATCGGGCTGGAACTGATCGACGATAATCGGAGCAGTTACCCCGCCGTCGTAGGTGATAACGTATTCGGCCCGCCCGTCCAGGTTACGCTCGTCTCCAGTACCGTCGAGCATGTCCCAACGCACCAGCACTTCGTATGCGTGCGGGCCTGACCGCAAGCTCGCCTCCCAGCTTGCCGTGGCGCCCGGTTCTCGCGTGCGGTATTCCGTACTGGACGGATCGGCGTTTGAGGTGAGCCATCCGGCTGAGAACCCGACACCGCCGCTGAGATAATAATCGCTCAGCGTCAGCGTTTCGGTGGACGTGTTGTAAATTTCGATAAATTCGAAGTCGTCTTCGGTAACGAAGCCGGCGGTTTTTTCCGCCTCTGTAGGAGCCGGCGGGTGATACATAATCTCGTTGACCACGAGGCCTTCGAAGTACGGGTAGGCGTTTGCCTCTCCGAAAGTGCGTTCACTGAGCAGTGTGAAATCCGTCGCGCCGGTGCTGGTTGTATGCACGCCGAATGGAACGTTTTTCGGCGAGGCTCCGAAGTCTACGTGCCTGCGATATCCGCCGGCCTGTTCGTTAGTGTTCGACGACAAATAGACGTCGTCGCCATGTTCGCTTAACAGGAAATCGCCGCCAAAGTGCGTATCGCCGTAGAGCACCAAATATCCGCCTGCGGGTATCGAAGGCGTGTTGGGAATCTTGTAGGCGGTGAGGTCCAGGCCTGAATCACTGAGGAACCAACCGCTGACATCAACAGGCGAATCGCTGGTGTTGTATAGTTCGATAGTGTCAACGTGCGGTGAGTCGCTGTGTGCGAGCACCTCGTTTATGATAATGGCGCCCGGATCGGTAAGTACGTCGCTGTAGCCGGGGCTTCCGCCTGGTGCCTCGCTGGCGCGCCATCCGATTTTCTGGTCCCAAAGTTCGCCCGCGCCCTGCGGGTCGCGGATCGTCAGGCTGAAGCCATCACCGTCGGTGTGATTGTACCATCCGTCGCCAAACTTAAAGTCGTGGATTATCCCGCCGATCGGCGAATCGAGCTGTAGCTTTTCGCCTGCGTTATTGAGCGATCCTGAGACGAACGGACCCAGCACCGTGCCGGTGAAATCGTCGTATCTCTCCAGGAATGCAGCGGGATTTGAGGCGAGAATAATATATTCGCCCGGCGCGATCGACACGTCGCCGAATGTGTACTGCACGCCATTTGTCAGGCGCAGGCCCTCCAGCGGGAGCGTATCGTCGTTGGAGATATTTTGTATCTCGATGAACTCGAAGTCGTCGTTATCGGTGTAACCGGCGGCGATTTCGGCGGCCGTCGGTTCAGACGGGTTGTACATGATCTCGGTTATGCGAATGTCCGGAGCCAGATCGATACAGTAAGCCGCTTCGTTCAAAGCGCTCCACTGGCCCGAAGCCGAATCGTAAACTCGCGCCTTAAAGTGCGAACCGGCGGTCAGGATATACGTTCCGCTGTACAAATCGCCTGCATCGGGAGCCCCTCCTCCGTAAGGACGCGGATCGCTTCCGTCAGTGGTCACGTAGATTTGTCCGGCAGGGGCGTCGATGGTGAACGAATCGCCCAAGTCCACCGTTCCGCCATGCTGGGCGGTTCCGTTAATGTTAAACGAGGGCGCCGCGGTGCTGGGGTACAAGTTAGCGCCCTTGAGCTGCTGCAGGAACACATCAGGACGCTGGGGCATGTAGGTGTCCAGCACGTAGTCTTTATAACCGGCCCAGTGGGCCTGGGTGTATGGCGCGCCACCGGCCTGATCGCCCCAACGGGCCGACTCGGCGATAATCGCAAGCTCGACGGTAGTGGCAAGTTCCTCGTATCGCGCTCGCGAAGCGTCGGCGCTGGCAGGTCCGTCGTTGAACAAATACGCATGGGCATGATCGGCGAAACGCATGCGGAATTCGGCGTTCTGTTTGATCCCGGCCCAAATCTCACCGGGCGTGTTTCCGTTGTTGACGCCGAGAACGTTCCTGTTGAGATCCGACCAGATAATAATGGCGCCTTCTGAGTCCCAGTTGAAGAACTTAAAGCCGGTATCGTCAGGTACGCGCTGACCGGCTCCGTACCAGTTATGACCGGGCCAGTCGCCCGTGCCGCCCCAGAAGTTCGAGAACATGTACGTAATGAAATTATCGACGTCCAGCATGTCGACATACGCCGGGTTATCCGTACCGTCGGGGTTGTTGCCCTGGATTTTCTCGTATTCGGCGTTATCGGTAAGGCCCACGCGGACCTGGTTGATCATCGCGTTCCAACTGGCGATGTTGCTGTCGCCGGTCGGTACGCTATCGTGGATCGAGTCCCAGTTTTCCTTCTCACCACCGAAATAATCAGCAGAAAACGCCGCGTCAGGACGCTCAACGGGATTGTAAAGCCCCCAATACAGACCGTTAATGTACAAGTGTACGAAAGTTCCGTGCGACCCGGGATCGCCCAGGGCAAGCTGCGTGCGGCGCATGTATTCATCAACAATATACTGGGTCTTCTCTTTACCCCAGTTGTTCCAGCCGTCGTTCGACCCGCCCCGAAGAATAATCGAATCGA
The DNA here is from genome assembly GCA_018645065.1 of Phycisphaerales bacterium. GTDB lineage: Bacteria > Planctomycetota > Phycisphaerae > SM23-33 > SM23-33 > BS750m-G57. The sequence continues at coordinate 3,361 of JABGPF010000026.1, read as the reverse complement.
AACTTGTCGAGGCGCCTTCAGTCTGGAACAGATCGTAGTCAAGCTTCGTCGGGCCGTATTCGTCCTTGAAGAACACGCGGAACGATTTTTTGCGCGTAAGGCTCCAGTTCTGGCGGAACGCCCCGCCGTACATGCGGATGCCCGCGTTGACCTGAAAACCCGTCGTCCCGTCGGGATTAATGTATTCCAAACTCGTCGGACGCTCCCAGGCCTCGCCCAAATCGCCGCCGGGATTACTGTATATCCCGCTTGGTCCGAACATCTGGTCAACATCCATCACAATCGACATCGACGGAAGCGACTGCATCGCAGCCAGCAACTGACCCTCATACAGCGGATCGAGCGTGACGGTTTCGTCCATTTCGTAGTCAGCGGCTACCCCGTTCCAATCGGTGGGGAACCCGTCGGGCGAAGACGACTGGGTGATAACGTCAGCAAGGAAGAGGTACGTCTGGGTGTCTACGTCCGTAGGTTCGTAGGCGTTTTTCACCGCTATCGCGCGAACGGTTGTCGTCCCGCTGATAGTAATCGGCGTGGTGTACAACGTTCCGTTGGTCTCACTGGGCTCCGAACCGTCGATAGTGTAGTAAATGTCGGCGCCGTCGGTGTCAGTCGTTATCTCCAGATCGAACGGAGCGTCGTAGAACCCGCGATCGTGAGAGAATTTCGTGTCGTCAACGTAAAGCCAATACTCAGCCGTATTCGCATCCCCGGGCGTTCCTATCGCCAGATAATGCTCGTCAATACCAGTGGCGGTAATCTCGAGCAGTTCGGGCAATAGCAGAAAATCCGCGTCGTCGGCGGGGTAGTTCAAGCCCTGGATCGCCAGAATATTTTCACCGAGCACCAGTTGATCAATGAAATCAGTAGCACTTACGTACTCCCAAACCGCAGCCTGCGCATCAGTACGATCCGCCATCGCGCTCGAATTCCACAACGGAGTCGCCGGGGCGTTGCTCTCTGCAATTTTCACGCCGTTGAGATATGCGACATAACCGTCGTCGTACTTCATTTTGAGCGTTAGCGAGGAGATGGCGCCCGGTAGCATATCGGCAGCTTCGAGCGTAAAGGGGACCCTGGCGTAAATCGAGTTGTTTTGGCCTTCCATCAGGGTCTCGACGTCGGTTTTAATCAAACCGGCGAACCCGCCGGATCCTCCCGACCCGCCGATCGGGATGCTGTTGACTACAAGTCCGCCGTTTGCGGTATCGCCGACGAGCTTGAAGGCGTTTGTGTCAAACACACCGTAGGAGCCCTCTGCGGCGAACAGTTCGCCTGAGGCTCCGCCAGCGTTTTCAAACTGCACCAGGCGGATTGAATAGACCCCGGCCTGGGGTATGTTGAACGTGCTTATCGTATCGTTGGATCCGCGGAGACCGGGATACTCCATGTAGAAGGTGTTAATCCCGTTGCTCAACTCCAGCGAGAATCCGTCGTCACTGTTAACGCCGAACGACCAGGCCCCTGCCCTTGGGATATCCACAAAACCGGTCGCATCGATCAGGAACTGATCAGCCTCGCCGGTTAGTCCGGGGTATTGAGTCTGATCGGCGGTAAAATGCCCGCTCCCGCCGCTGTTGTAATAGTCGATGAACGGGACATTCGCCGAATAAGTAAACGTCTGTATCCCGGGCGTATCGATAAGATACATCGCGGCGGTCAGATCGCTAATCGCACTGCCCGAACGGTAAGTAGTCAGCGAAAAACCTGGGACCAGATCGGAATATCCGATGCCCGTTTCGCCTTCGAGCCAGGTGCTGTCGTCAAAACCCGGAGTAGTCCAGGCGCCCGGGTCGCTACCGGGAACCAAATAACGGGCCGTATCGCCTGACAGGATGAAATCAGTGGTCTCAACCGTCTGGGCCAGCCCGTAGGAAACGTCGTCCATCTGCTCGGGGTATTCGTCGTATTCATGCACCACCGCGCCGGTATCGTCGAGCAGGCCCAAATACTCACCACCACCGCTGAGCTTGAAATTCGTGTGCAGGTAACCTGCGGGGTCAAGATACGGATTGGTCGGTGATTCAACAGTCTCACGCCCGTTCGAGGCGAAAAGAACCATGTACTCGCCTGGGGCCAGCGATGTGTTGGCTGGGAACGTCCAGGAGTCTTTACTGTCTTCCAGGCTCCAGTTGGTCAGATCGACGGTTTCGGCGCCGGGATTGTGAAGTTCGAGCCAGTCAGAATACTCACCATCGCCATCGGCCAGCGAAGTGTCATTGCGCGCCATGAACTCGGAAATCACCAGCGATCCGCTGAGTAACAATCGAGGTTCGAGCAGTTCCAACAATGGTGTATCGCTGTAATGAGCTTTTGAATCATCCATATAGACCAACCGCCTCACTCTCCAGAATGCCAAACCGCTCGACGCATCGTCGCCCAAGACGGCGCAAGTAAAATGTCTCCGATACAGCAGACACTCAATCATACCACAAACAGACCCATTGACAAGGGCATTTCCACCAGGAATCCAGTGTTTACGCATCTTAATATTGTGCGTTGTGGCATGGCCCAGGCTCCATAGCATAAGGTTTATGACGGAATTAGTGGGCGTTCTCCGTTAGTGACACATTACCGCCGAGCCCTGTTTGGTCACCAAGCCGCTGCGATTGGGATACGAATCGACCGCACAAAACCACCTCGACCGGCGGCTTCACACATCTTCACACCTCCGCGAAGTGTGAAGCCCCAATCTGAACCACTGACGAGCCAATCGGCGACGACCCGGACCGGAGCACGCGTAGTAGTATCCTTCTAACCATCTTTGCCACAACATGTTACAGTGAGAATCTTTTTGTGTGACCCATTACTCGGAAAAGAAGCACCGCTTTTCCGAGTCATGGCTTCACACGTCATATGTGTGAAGCAATTGTGAACATGGCGGGCGTCTGCGGCATGGGAGATGAGTCTCCTTCATGCTGCTACAAGTCCATAGGGCCAAATCGGGTTGTGCTACTTCTTCTGCCTTGCGATGGTGAAATACTTGGCGCACTTTTCCACTACATCGGGGTGCTTCCTGGACAGGTCGTGTTTTTCGGCCAGGTCGGTTTCCAGATCGTACAGGCGGTACTTGTTTCGCCCGGCGGGCATTAGCTTCCATTTGCCCACGCGGATAGCCCATCTCCAGTAGAGATATTCGTGTTTCTTCTGCTCGTCGCTGCGACCCATTAGTTCGGGCAGGTAGCTGATTCCGTCGATGTCTTTTGGCGGTTCGACGCCGGCCAGTTCGCAGGCGGTGGGCAGGAAATCCCAAAATGCGCTTGGGTGTCCGCTGGTCCGGCCGGCTTTGATTTTACCCGGCCAGCGGGCGATCATAGGAACGCGGATCCCGCCTTCGTTCATACTTCGCTTACCTCCGCTC
>JABGPF010000380.1 GCA_018645065.1 Phycisphaerales bacterium | reverse complement strand
CGTACAACCAACTTGGTTTCACGGCGGTGACTTGCAGCTTGCCCGCTTCGTATGCCGCCCAAACAAGTTTTTCCGCTTCGACTTTCGCTCGGCTGTAGTAGCTCCATTTGTGCAGGTTCACGCCCAGCGGCGCCGTTTCGTCAAGCACAAGCCCCTCACCGTCGGGATGCCCGTAGGAACTTATGCTGCTGACGTGCAGAAAGCGTTTGATCCCCGCGGTCTGGGCTGCTTCCAGCATGTTTGCAGTCCCGTCAATCGAGATCGCCACGAACCTTTCCCACGGTCCCCAGTCGCCAACCTGAGCGGCAGCATGATAAACTGTATCAACGCCCTGCATCGCAGCCTTGAGGCTTTCGGGGTCAGTAATGTCGCCTATCGCCTTTTCAACGCCCCACTCGTCCAGCACGCGAGTATCGCTGGAAGATCGCACCAGCACGCGCACGGGCTGACCCTGAGCAATGAGCTTTTCAACTATATGACTACCTAGCAAACCTGTAGCGCCAGTAACTAAATTCATGGGAACTCCTATATTCCTAGTCCTTTTCCAGACAAGGGGCAGGATACTGTAAGCCCGGCAAGCCCCCGCGTCAAGAAATGTTTTCCTCTCATATAACGCAGTGTGCAGGCAATTTCCTGCACACAGAGCAGGAGAATCCCGATGTACATCGGGAAGCAGGAGAGCAGGTGAAACGACAAAGTCAAAACCTGAATTACTCACCACTAGGCAAATATGCAGTTCTCCTGCGGTCTACTGATCACCTGATCACCTTCTCAAAACAAGATAGTCAGCCCAATCGCTCAATAAACCCGAAAAGCACTCATAACAACCTGTCACACATATGACGCTGAAGGACATAGTTTCGGCCGGGACAGAGCCACATTTCACTTATTGAAATGAAACACCAACAACCGCTTTTTTTTATTATATTTCTCTTGACTACCCTATTCGATTTCTGCTAGATTCTCCGAATAATCGTAAGTTGATTTGGATCTGCTCAATAGTCGTACGCTTGCTTGTCCATAATGTTGTTGAATAAAGCTCTTGACCATGCGACAGTAGTTTTTGTCATGGAAATGCGTGGTGCTTGCCGATAAGAGGCTAATACGAGCGTACTGCTGGAAATCAATGGATTGGTTGCCCGCACGCAAACGGCTTTAACTAGCCCTTATGCGGTGAGATAATACATGTTTAAAAAATTACTGCACCCAAGCAACCGAAGAGTCAGAATTTTTGTAGGCCTTCTCCTGGCCGGACTTTTCTGTATCCAATGCACCCAGCAGGTAACCGGAAGCGGATCGAAGCTTGAAAAAGCCTCGTCAGCTACCGCCGCTGCGCAAATCGAAAAGCTCGCCAAAGAGAATCACATCGCCCTTCTGGAGATGTGTCTCGAAAATTACGAGAAGAACTATCACGATTACACCTGCACGCTGATCAAGCAGGAAATCATCCGCGGATCGCAAAAGCCCGAGCAGTGGACAAACGTTAAGTTCACGGAAAAACCGTTCAGCGTTTCGATGCAATGGCTCGCAGAGACGCCCAAGGGCGCACTGGCCAACAACCAGGTCAAAAAACTGCACATCCCGCTGGGCGATCGGATCCTGTACGTCGAAGGCAAGTACGATAACAAGATGGTTATCCGAATCTCGAACCCGCTGCTCAGAGGACTTCTGGGCACCCAAAAACGTCCGCCGGACGGTGTCGACGCAATGAAGAACACGCTCAGGCCCGTTAGCCTGTTCGGATTCAAACGCGGAATCAACAGCCTGCTTAGCGTCTATCGCGACGCGAAAAAGAATGACGATCTCAAGCAGGAATTCGGCGGGTACGTGAACGTCGCCGGGCGAGACGCCATCGTTCTGCTGCGATACCTGCCTGCCAAGGCCAACTACCCCGCACACCGAACGGAAATCTGCATCGACCTCGAAACACTCGTGCCAGTACGCATACAAGGCTTCGACTGGGACGGGCGATGCACATCGAGATACATTTACAAAGACGTCAAATTCAACATCGGACTCGATGCGAAGGCCTTCACGCCAAAGGCAAACGGTATAGATGACCCAAAATAGGACACGCCAATAAATGCACCCAACCAGAGCCTGGAGACATTACGCTTCCGGGCTCGGTTTTTATGCAAACCTGACGTTACTGCTCTGCCTGACCATCAGCACGCCAGGATGCTTCTTCTCCGAACGATCATTCCCGATTGACCCAAGCCAAACCGCCAGATCCGACACCTCGCCGAACCTGCCCGCAAGGCAATGGCTCATCGAAACCCACAACCATCTTAAAAAACTCCTACCGAGCCATCGCAACCCCACCCTGCTGACCGGCGAACTTTCCGATAAGTCCGACCGCCCCATCAACATGGTCGCCCGGTACTCACTCAAACCCGATCAACTCCAATCCATATTCGTAAACTTCCTGGGCCTGAGTTATTCCGCCCAGGCAACCGGAGCCGACATGGGCCATCAGCCCGCGCCGAACTGGCCCGGTTTTATTGACGTCTGGACGCCAATAAACCCAAACCTGAAACTCGCCGGGCGCCTTGGGATGGCTCGCGACGCAAACGGTAAAATCATATCAGCCGACTGCATCGTACTGCTGCCGGGGCTGTGCGGGGGAAATAATGTTATCCGCCAGCAAAACCTGGCCGAGGCCCTGAAAAACAGCGGGCTGCACGTTTTGGCGATAGAGACAAGAGCACAGGGCCAAACCGCCGTAGGCTACCCCAACGTCCCATCGACCTGGGGAATCTGCGAGTCCAGCGATTTGCTTATAGTATCAGACTGGCTGACCGCAAAACCGAATATCAAACGCACTGGCCTTATCGGGTTTTCATGGGGCGGTACAATCGCCATGCTCACCGCATGGTCCGAAGAACGCTCCGGCGGACATCCCGGTGTAGCGCCGCAGATAGAAAGAATCCTTCCAAAACTTCCGCCCAGGCGCCGGTACCAAGCCGGGATAATGGCGTTCTCACCAGTATTGGACCTCGACGTACTGATAGACAAACTCTCCACGCCGCAGGGATATCTCACACGACCGGCGTGGGCCGGTTTGCAGAGAACGATAAAAAACTGGAAAGCCCGCAGCGGGTTCCCAAAACCGACCGGAACGCTCGACGACGTGATCCGATGCAAGGAACTCGACTACAAGGGCACAAGGGAAGACCAGCGACGCTTCCTGCGATTCATATCCTACAAGGACAAACCGGCTGACAATAAACTCGAAAACATTCGCGTGCCCCTGCTTATAGTTCACGCCGCCGACGATCCGATAGCACCTGTACAAACAGTGGCCGACCTGACCGCACGAGTGAAGAACCCAAACCTCGCAACAATCGTGCTCCCAACGGGCGGGCATATCGGCTTTGCACCGTACGCCCGAGACTGGTTCTACAGCCTTACGCTAAGTTACTTCGACCCTCAAAAGGGGCCGAAACCAAGTTCAACAACCCAAAGTCCAGCGGTTCGTTAAACTCCCGCGAGGATATGAGCTGCTGCTGCGTGGGTTGTTATTCCGGCTTCTATCGCGTTTCGGGCCTCGTGGATAAGTGTCCCCTCGCCAAGCTCTGCGATCGCCTGGGCGATTTGTTCAGGCGGCGCCCCGTTACGAATAAGTTCAGACAATCGTCCAGTAACGAACACCACGCCGCTTAACACCATTCGCCCGGACCAGCCAGTGTATCCGCACTTTTCGCACCCGTCGCTGCAATACTGACAGAGCGTTCTGACTGAGGCTTGTTCGACTATCGCTTTGAGCGTTCGGCCGAGCGGCCAGGGCTCCAGCCCCATCGCAAGCAGTTCGCAAACGGCGTCCTGTGCTGAGGCGGCGTTGAGTCCGGCGATTACCAGCGAACCGTCGTGTGCGGCGTTGAAGGCTCCCGCCGCGGTTGGCGGATCGCGAAGTTCGGTCAGTAGAATTGTATCTGGGTCCTGATCGTCTATTATCGACATCGCAGCCGCACAGGTCAGCCCTGTAGATGGATCTAGCTGCACTTGCGCCACGTTATCCAGATATGGAGAGGCGTTTTGCTCGACGGCGACAACGCTTTGTCCGTTCATGTCAGACCAGCCAAGCATGGTTCGCAACGTCTGGTCTCTGCCGATTCTGCGTTTGGCGGCAAGAACTATTAGCCCGTCGCCCTGTAAAAGTTTTTCCAGTTGAGCCCGTGCAGTCCCATCCATATCCAACATGTCCGGGCGATACGGCAGGCGGATCACCAACCGCGGCCCGTTAACGGTAGGCAGAATCGACAAAGCCAATTCGAGTTGACGGGATTCGACTGAACGTGAAAATTCTATTGTACGCGGATTCGCCAGATCACAGGGTTCTATATTCGGATCGGCGCGATTGATCAGGCAGGCGATTATCTCGCGTCTGATTCCCTCTGGCAGGCGTTTGTCGAAGTTCGGTTTATCATATAGCGAACCGTTTATCCGGAGTTGCAGTTGGAGCCCATCGCGTTGCGGGGTAAGGTGGATTGCCTGGGCGTTATGCTTAACGGCATCGAGCATGATCGCATCGCATATCTGCCCGGCTTGGGGTTTCGATGGCGCCATATCAACAATCGGTTCGGGTTCCGGTTCTGGCTCGGGTTCTGGCTCGGGCTCGGGCTCGGGCTCGGGCTCGGGCTCTGGCTCGGGCTCGGGTTCAGGTTCCGGCTCGGGTTCTG
>JABGPF010000379.1 GCA_018645065.1 Phycisphaerales bacterium | reverse complement strand
CGGAGACCGTCGTACCAGGTCACCGTAACCGGCGGCAGCTTACCGCGTTTGGGGAAGTTGAACGTCATGATCCCAGCCAGCGGATGCGTATCGGGGTTCAGGCCCATCGAGGTGGCAGACACCGACGAAGGGGCGCCAAGATCAAGAGCGTCATACGCCGCGTCAAGCGTGTGCGCGCCGCGATCGCCCATCATGCCGGAACCGAAATCCCACCACGATCGCCACGTTTGGGGATGATACGTACGATGGTAAGGGCGCATCGGAGCCGGGCCAATCCACAAGTCCCAATCGAGCCCTTCAGGCGGCGTGGGCGTCTCTTTGGGACGCTTCAGTAGCGGGGAACTCCAGTATGCATGTCCGGGCGGGTAGTACGACAGGCTGCACCAGGCGTCGACAGTTTTCACTTCGCCGATCACCCCGCTCTGGATCCATTCTTTGATCAGACGATGCCCTTCACCCGAGTTGCCCTGGATGCCCATTGCGGTGATAACACCAGCCTTCTTGGCCTCGATCGCCAGCATGCGGGCTTCGTACACATCGTGGGTCAGGGGTTTCTGGCAGAACACGTGTTTGCCCGCCTTGATCGCAGCCATCGATATCACAGCATGCGTGTGGTCCGGGGTGGCGACCATCACAGCGTCGATATCCTTCTGCTTCTCGAGCATTATGCGAAAATCTTTATATGCCTTGGCTTTGGGGAATTTCCTGAACGCCTTGCCCGAGTATTTGTGATCTACGTCGCACAGGGCGACTATATTCTGGCTGGAGACGCTGCGGATATTCCCGAAGCCCATTCCGCCCACGCCGATACCGGCAATGTTGAGCTTATCGCTAGGGGCGGCCTTGCCCGGCGCGGCGCCAATGACATTGCTCGGTAGGATAGTAATCGTAGCGGCCGCGGCGCCTGCTGCGCCCAGGAAGCCTCGTCGTGTAATTTCAGGTTTGGCCATCTCAGTGCGTCCTTTCGTTTGATTTAGTCAGGCAAATCGCCCATCTCCAGATTATCGACTCTGAGCCGAATTATTCAAGCAAATTGCCCAAGCAGCAACTCAGTCAACCCCACCACCACGCGCCCAATTTTCCATAATTCGCCCGGTGTCGTGATATCAGCAAGTTCACAATAGCTTCACACATACAGCCTGTAAACCTGCAATCATGATAAGTGGTACTACTTATCCAGACCAGGAGCAGCAGCGTTTATCCCCGTAGCATAAAAGCTTACACAGCAACACCTTACAACAAACACAACAAGTGTTTACCGCCCACCGCAACACTCTGGAGCCCGAGCGATCCATAAAACCGAAGGTTCACACCCACCCTACCTGTAAACCTCACCAACCGAACAGAAAAACACACCCGCACATAACGCACCCCCCGTTTTGGACTGCGGCGAGCTCTCAGAGTTTACCCCGAAGAACATCGGGGCTTTCACTTGTCGTCCCGACGTACATCGGGAACGGTTTTGCCGTTGCCGTCGCCTTTGCCGTTGCCGTCGCCTTTGCCGTCCGCCGTCCGCCGTCGCCTCTACCGCCCACCGTTGCTCATTGTCCAGAGGCGAAAGAAAAACCGTCTCACTAATTAACTATTCACCAAGCTATGCGATACACTCTACCCCCTCCGAGGCCGGAATATTTATGCACACTGCAGGATGAAGCTTGCTCCTATGCCCCGCCCGAGCTAACATACATACAATCCAATATCACATCGCATACGAAAGAGATTGCCAATGTCTCAAAATGCAATAGACAAGCCGCTGCTTGTAACAGCCAACGAGCCATGCGATCCGCAAGAAACAAACAATTTGCCTCAACAGGTGCACTCATGAGAATATCCGGAACATCGTATTTGGTGCTGAGCCTACTGTTATGCCTGGTTGCATCGGGCTGCGGCGATGACGAGCCGGGAGAAACGAACCCCGGCGGGTCCGCAAACTCAACCAAGCAGACGCCGCAGAAGAACCTCCCCGCCCCTCGAAAAGCCGCGGGGCTTATCGGTACGTGGATGTACAGCCAATCCAACGGCTCGGTGCGTTTGGATATCCGTTCTGCATCGGAGTTGGTTTTCGATGGCGACCCGGCCAGCTACCGGCGAGTGGGCGACACCCTACACGTTACCGCCGATGGCCAGACCACGCCCTATCCCATCGCGCTATCCGGCGATCAGCTTGTAATCACATTCCCCGGCGGTCAGCGTCTGACGTTTAAGCGAACGGGCGGGTCTGGGAGCAGCGGCGGTCAAACAGCAGCATCATCCGGCGGTACGAGCGGGCTGAATAACCCGCGTTATCTGACGGTAACCCTCATGAACTTCGGCAGCAGCAGCGGCGGCGGGTCAAGTTATGCACGAACTACTCGTGTAACCTTTGACGGACGGGGTAGTTTTGTCGTTCGTAACGAAACGAATTTCAGCTCAGGCTCCGGCGGATATTACAACAATCCGGTCATTGCACAAGGCACATACCGCATAAACGGAAATCGCGTGATTATGAACTTCTCCGATGGCGAAACCGGCGTCGCCCAGATAAAAGTCCGCCAGAACGACGGCCGTATTACTGAACTAACCTACGAAGGCGATCTCTACGGCCCAATTCCGTAACAGTCAGACAAAACACACGCCGCACAGAATGCACCACCCGTTTTGGACTGCGGCGAGCTCTCGCCGCTTTCACTTGTCGTCCCGACGTACATCGGGAACGGTTCTGCCGTCCGCCGTACGCCGTTTTGCCGTTGCCGTTGCCGTAGCGTTACTCACAGCACCGTTCACCGCAAAAAAGCACACACGCCCACAGACTGCACCACCCGTTTTGGACTGCGGCGAGCTCTCGCCGCTTTCACTTGTCGTCCCGACGTACATCGGGAACGGTTCTGCCGTCGCCGTTGCCGTTTTGCCGTTTTGCCGTTGCCGTAGCGTTACTCACAGCACCGTTCACCACAAAAAAGCACAAACACCCAGAGCAACAACCAACCGTTTTGGACTGCGGCGAGCTCTCGCCGCAGTCCAAAACGGTTATACTACTCTCTGGAACTTTATTTTCTTGTTACGCTCCCAAATGCCTGGTCGGCGCCAAAAACGTGCTTGATGCACTCCAGCACCATATAGCGTCGCCCTTGATCAAGCCCGGGCCAGGCGTTACACTGCCCGAAGTTCCTATCAGTTAACCTGTAAGGAGTATCATTTTGGCACACAACACCACTGAGCATTTTATGGCGCCAAGCCGCTTACTCCCGAGTTTGATATGCTTCTTCCTTCTGGCTGCGGCTTCCTGCCAGACGCTATGTGCCCAAACCACGGTGAATGTCTCTACATTGCAGGAATTGCAAGACGCGGTGCAAAAAAGCAATCAGACGATTGTTATGAAACCGGGGCGTTATCGGCTTACAGATCTTCCAAAACGCAACAGGGTCTTCTCTTGCTCGGGGTCCAATAACACGATCAAGTTGTCGGGTGTCTATGTGAATGCCCCAATCGGCACGACAAGTAGAAGTTACATTAAAATGCCGGGCGACAACAATACTTTCAAGGGCGGCGTCTTCGAAGACACCTACAAGAGCGGCTTGAAGAAGGTGACGGATTTCAGCCGTTACAATCAGAATCGCTCCAGCCTGGCCAAGGGCCTCAGGGGCAGCGCGGTCTTCGAGATCACGGGAGATAACAATAGCGTTGTGGGGACAGAACTGACCGTAAGAGGCTCCTTCCCCTACGGGTACGGGAGTATATATGGCATTGGCGCTGATAACGTGTACGGCCTGGATAAGCGTTGCGGGATAGTAATTAAGGGCAAAGGCAACACGATAGACGGCTGTAAAATCCAACAACAGGCTTTCGGCCATGGAATCTACATGCAGCCCCCTGCCGATAAAACGGTGGTAAAAAACAGCCTGGTCGAAGGTGTAATGCGACCAAGCAAGGACCTCTATCGGGAGACAAACCCGAAAGACTTGCCCGCCAGGTCCAAGTATAAACTGCCTCTAAGCGATAACAGGCCGATTCCCAAAGACGTAATGCTGCCTCTTGCCGAAGATGGCATCAGGGCGTACTCCCGCAGCGGTAGCGTCACCGTGGAAAACTGCACTGTAAAGAAAATGAGAGGCGGCATACGGCTGTATTTGGCCCGCAGCGCGACTGTGACCAACTCCAAGGCGGTTGATTGCGGGCACACAAACTACAACATGCCCAATAAGGGGAAGATTACAGGATCATCGGGGAACTTCGCCTACGCCCCTTTGAGTGATTTCAGATTATCAAGATCGAAACAAAACATCGAATTGACGATACTCCCCTCGCCGCATGCCGTAGGGCCCCACAATGTTGCTGACATTCTTGGGAATAGTCATAACATTGTCTTTCACCGATCCAAAGGCCCGATTGACAAAAAACTCCGTCCAATTGTGGTGCAGGGCGATAATTCAACGATCAGAAACGAAACGGAATATCCTATCATTCTCCAATCGTCAGCCAGCGGAAACACCATCGTCAGTTTCGGACCGGTCACTGATCGCGGATCGCGCAACAAGGTAACACGCATCAAACAACCCAAGCCACGGTTCGCCGCTACTGACGACTAGATGGATAAAGCGCGCGATGCAGTGGTGAAACGCCTGAGCGCGGGGCGTTGCCCCGCCGCTAAACGTCACTAAAAAATCCACCCCGAATATATCTGAGGAAATAGCAGGCGAACCCATTTCA
>JABGPF010000378.1 GCA_018645065.1 Phycisphaerales bacterium | reverse complement strand
CGCGGCAAAGAACTTGCGTGCCTTTATCGTCTTGGCGAGGGGATTGAAAGCTGTGAGGGAGCTTTGGATCCTCTAGGCGTTCTGTTTCAGGGAGCAGTCGATCTCCTTCCGGGAGCTTGGTTACATTCTGACATTGCACATGCCAGGATTGTTGTTGGCGGTAGGGAGTATGCGACAGCGGGTTTCTGTGAATCGGCATGGGCGATGGGGGCCAATTTTGTGTTCGAGGAGCATAATACCGGCGTTATGGAAGTTCATTATTCCCAAGAGACTCCCACGCTTGACGAAGGTCCGTTCCTGAAGGAGGAGAGGAGTCTCATCGATTCGCTAGCCGGACGCATAGGCCGCGCCGCAGAGCGAATCCAGGCTAAGCATATTGTGCATATCGAACAGGCGGCGCTACAGCAAAAGAACATAGCATTAAGGGAGATCCTTAATAAGATTCAACAGGAAAAAAAGGGGATTGGCCGACAAGTAATGGCAAATGTTGATAAGGTCATCCTACCGGTACTTGACGACCTTGAGCAAGGGCTTACTGAGCGACAGCGAAAAGTTGTTGGCGTATTGAGAGACAGCCTTAATGAGATCATTTACCCCTTTGTAGATCGGCTTTCCAGTTCTTTTGAGATGCTGACGCCGGCTGAGATTCGTATTTGCACTCTGGTAAGGCGCGGAATGTCTTGCAAGGAGATCGCCGCAATCGAGCACATATCCCCAGGTACGGTGCGCGTACATCGCTTTAAGATCCGCCGTAAACTTGGTCTTCTCAATAGCAAGGTGAATTTGCGGACATTCCTGTGTTCGTCAATGTACAACGAGGCCGACGGTTAGTGGGATCGAGAGCCTGTCAATTCTAACACACTTTCAGTGCGCAGGTTAGTCCTTGGATGTAAACGCCCGTGTGGGTGTGTTATGGATGATCTCTGCACCTTCTCTGCAACACATCGTTAAGTGCCCAGGTTGTCAAATGCGCATATTTATCGTATGCGCATTGTAAGCGCATAGAGAACACTTGAGATTGTTAAGTCCTTATCCGATCGTTCCGAAGAAATATGCAGATGGTGGTACGGGCCACTATACCTCACAACTGTGGACTGAAAAGGAAATTCACATGACAGAAACAGCGACACAAGAGATCGCCGAGTCAACGACGAGGGCGGGTAAATACCTGACTTTCGCGCTGGCCGAGGAGGAGTACGGTTTGGAGATACTCAAGGTGCGAGAGATTATCTCGATGTCCGAGATCACCTCTGTACCGAAGACCCCCAGGTATGTCAAGGGCGTCATCAACCTCCGAGGCAAGGTCATTCCGGTTATTGATCTTCGCCTCAAATTCACAATGGAAGAAGTCGCCTATACAGATGAGACGTGCATTATCGTGGCAGACGTCAATGGTGTAGAAATGGGCATTATTGTCGATCACGTCTCAGAAGTGTTCGACATCGCCAGCGATGATATTGAAGACGCCCCGGAGTTTGGGGCTAGTGTGGACATTGATTTTATTCTGGGTATGGGTAAAGCCGATGGCCGCGTCACCATCCTGCTGGATATTTCCAGAGCTATCAGTGCAGGCGACATCGTTGCCCTGCAAAACACAACCGGAGCATAAGCGGCTAGAGAGCCGAGTTATGTGCAATCAAAGAAGAGAACGAAAAGGAATCGAAGTATGTTTAAAAATATGACCGTAGGTAAACGAATTGGATTGGGATTTTCCCTTGTTGTCCTAATCGCCGTATCGCTCGGTGGGTTGGGCGTGTGGAATATGTTGGAGACCAAGACCGCATCGACCAAGCTTGCCGATGAGTATGTTCCGGAAGTCAAAGTGGCGACGGATCTTCGAGGCGCCGCTAACCGTGCTATGTATCAAATGCGCGGTTATGGTCTGACAGAGGAAGCGAAATATTACGAAGCGGCAAAGAAAGAGGTCGAATCGTTGAACCAGCACCTGACGGAAGCAGAGCAACTGGCTGCAAGGGCGGTTTATCTGAAGGCCCTGAAGGGGCAGATCGAAACCGCCAAAGCCGCAAAAGATGAATACGAAGGACTCATGACGCAAACCGAAGCTGCTGTCGCCGCGATGGCCAGGGAACGTCACAAACTCGACACGAGTGCGGTTGCGTTCATGAAAAGCTCCGCCGAGTTCCTTGCAGGGCAGGATAAGGCTTTTAACAAAGACTTGAATGAGCGTCAGAAGAAAGTCTCGCTTGTCAGTGAAATCTCCAACCTTGGAACCAAGGTGCGAGTGACGAACTTCAAGGCTCAGGCGAGCAACGATATGACGCTTATGAAGCAAGCGGCAACACTGTTGAGCGGACTGGGACAATACACCAACGCACTTCGCCCGATTACGAAAGTTCCTGCGGATATCAAACTGATCGACGACACCGAGGCCGCGGCGCAAAAGTACGGCGCACTTATCACCTCCTATATCAAGATAGAGAATGAACTGGCCGCAGCAGGCCAAAAGATGAACACCGCCGCCGCAGCCTATATGAAAGAATGCAACGGCTTCCTGGCCGGACAGAACACAAAAATGCAGAAAGAATTTTCCCAGGACGGCGCTAATCTCAAAGAACGCCTGGAAAAAATCACGCTGCTTAACAATATTATTGATCTGGGCAACGCCGCACGAGTAGAAAACTTCAAGGCCCAAGCCGCTAAAGATCCCAAGCTGATGCAGCACGCTATGATCATTATCGCCGGTGTTGACAAAGAAATCGTCAGCTTGCGTAAGATCACGCGTGAAGCCGCAGATATCAAGCGGATAGCGAACACCGAATCCGCCGCCAAAGCTTATCTCGATGCTATGAAGGGATATCACAAGGGCTTTGTCAGCCTTGGAGCTATTCGCCGCAATATGGATACCGCCGCTGGCGAGTATGTTGCTCTGTGCGATACCTTCCTTAAAGGTCAGCAGGAAAAACTGGCCACAGATATGCATGAACGACACGCGAAGATTTCGCTGGCCAACGACATAATTGATCTTGGTAACGATGCCCGTGTTAAAGCGTTCAAATCCCAGGCCACTCGATCACCCGCAGTGATGCAGAGCGCCATGGAAAACTTCCCGAAACTGAACGAGAAGTACACCGCACTCCGCAAGATCACCCGCCTGGACGCGGACCTGAAGCGAATTGACACCACCAAGGTATCTGGCGAGCAGTATGCAGCAGCTTTGTCGGTATTCCTGAAGGAATGGACCGTACTCCAGAATCTTGGCTCCGAGCGTAATAGAGTTGGCAAGCTGGTGATTGACGCCTGTGCAGCCACCGCTAACGCCGGCATTACTAATACTGACCAGATCGCCACCGAATCAGCGGCTTCGCTTGCTGCGAATTCGACGATCATGATTGTTGGGCTTTCCATCGGAGCGGTATTGGCGATCGTGGCCGCGTTGTGGATCACTCGAAGCATTATTGGAATGTTGACGAGGGTTATTCAGGGTCTGAACTCAGGCGCCGAGCAGACATCATCGGCCAGTGGGCAGGTCTCGTCGGCAAGTCAGTCGCTGGCTCAGGGAGCTTCCGAACAGGCCGCTTCAGTCGAAGAAGTTACATCGAGCATCGAAGAGATGGCGTCGATGACCAAGCAGAACGCAACCAACGCCGATGAAGCCAAATCGTTGGCGGCGAATGCAACTGCAGGCACTGCCCGTGGCACTGAGGCGATGGGACGCATGTCGACGGCGATCGAAGATATCAAGAAGTCGTCGGATGAAACCGCCAAGATTATCAAAACTATTGATGAAATCGCCTTCCAGACCAACCTGCTGGCGTTGAATGCTGCTGTAGAAGCCGCACGAGCCGGTGAAGCAGGCAAGGGCTTTGCAGTAGTCGCCGAAGAAGTGCGTAATCTTGCACAGCGGTCGGCAGAGGCCGCACGCAACACCGCAGAGATGATCGAAGAGTCTGTCAAGAACGCCGACAATGGCGTTGCGATCAGCAAGGAAGTTGCTTCCCTGCTGGGTGAAATCTCAGAGAACAACGGTAAGGTCAACGACCTCGTCGGTGAGATCGCGGCGGCTAGCAATGAGCAGGCCCAGGGGATCGACCAGATCAACACGGCTGTAGGCCAGATGGATCAGGTCACCCAGTCCAACGCCGCAAACGCCGAAGAATCCGCCTCCGCTTCCGAAGAACTCTCAGCGCAGGCTGAAAATCTTAGCGGAATGGTTGGCCAGTTGCAGACAATGGTTGGCGGAGCGAACGGCGGAGAGGCGTCGAAAGCCGAGTTCCGTGCCGATAACGCAAAGGTTGCAACACACCAGACGTCGCATCAAGGCCACCAGGCCGGAAATGCCCAACCCAAACGCGCCAATGCGATGGTAGCGTCGTCAAACGAAGATATCATCCCGATGGATGATGCTGATTTGGGCTCATTCTAGTACTCCCGTTCTAGATTGTATCCAGCCTCGGGCGTCCCGGTCACAAGCCGGGGCGCTCGAGGCCGCTTTATACCATCTCAACTTGCACAACGAGTTCAGGGGTTTTGGAGACACGAAACCTGACGTAGTTCGTCACACCGTTGAGTATATTCGGTAGTGCGTTAGCGCTTGCCTTGGCGCGGGCGGGGGGATAACATATACCTAACCCGTCAGTGGGGCGGGGTGATTTGTTTGGGATTTTCTTTCGTGGTTCGAGGAGCTTTCATGATCTCTCGGGTGCATAGTAGTATTCTTTCAGGTATCGA
>JABGPF010000377.1 GCA_018645065.1 Phycisphaerales bacterium | reverse complement strand
TGAAGTCGTGCCGCTTGCGGCTTAGCGCTTTGGGGAAGCTTGTTGCATAATCTTCGGCAGGCTCCGGAATGCATATCCAAATAGACAAGAGCCCGAAAAGGGCGACACTATAACCGCACCGTAGCAGTTGTAGTGTCGCCCTTTTCGGGCTCAATTTCAATAGCGTCTGAGTTCCGGGGCCTGCCGGCCCCGGCTATAATCGCGCCGGCCCTTTGGGCCTAAGCAACGGCAACGGACACGCGGCCAGAGATCGCGTCTAGATTCTCTGTTCGTTTCGGGCGATGCTTTTTTATGTCGTATCTGTATCGCTTCTAATTAACGAACTTAATGATTGTTTTTGGTTCTGGCGGGCAATACACTCGACTTGCAGGTGGATGTCGCTACTAGATATATTAACAAGGGAGCGTTTATGACATTTATTGCATCAACCCAGCCGATGCTGATGGTTCTCGGCGTTGTCGGTTTTGTTGTTCTGTTCGTCGGTCTTTACGCCTGGGCGGTAGGCCGAGGCCGGAAATACCTCACCGAACATCTCAATGAGGCCGGAATAGAGATCACCTCAATGTCATTTCGCCTGTTCCCTCCGGCAAAGCTGATCGTTCACAGCCGCAAACGCGCCATGTGGTTCACCATAACCCGCACAGACGGAGGCACAACCCACGCCCGAGTAATGATGAGCTTCATCACCGGAAACTCAGTAAAACTGTTCGACTAAAACCCGCCGCAGCCGGTTAGAATACGAATGACGTCCATCACCGCCGATCAGGTTATGCGTAACGTTATCTTTGGAAGGAGCATGTGAATTTATGCGGTTGCCGATTGCCACCCCGCCGTGCATCTTGGGGAAGGATAATATTTGCTCTGTGGAGTTCTTTGTTGTCGTTACCGTTATCCTGGCGATGCTCATCTTTGCGTTCGCAAAGCGGGACAAGGCGTCTGCGGGACGTGGGAGCACCGCATTCTTCCCACCTGTCCTGATGTTGGTTGATATCATGCTGGGTGCCGGGTGGTCGGTGTCTATATTCCCATTGCATTTATTTTGGAGTTCCTCGGGTTGGTTTCTCTATGGCGTTGACCGGGCGATGATCAGTATCTTGTGCGCATCGTTTGGACTCTTGTTTGCCGTGGATGTGTTGCGCGGTCCGGCCCGATGGCAACGCGGTTTCGGCGTGCTTTTCGTTTTTCACTTTGTTGCGGCGATGCTATTAATGGCAGTGGCAAAGGGGTAGAATCGGCTAGCTTGGGCGTTATGCTTTGCATTTGATTGATTGGGAAGCGAAATGAGTATCGAAAAGAATCCGATAAAAGTGGCGCTGGTTGTTTTTGTTTGTTTCTTGCCATTGGTTTTAAATGGCGTATTGTCCGCTGACGTTGGCAGCAAACCCCGGGCCGCTTTGTATGGGATTCTATATGCTTTGTTTCTTCCGTACTGCGTTATCGGTGTGAGGCTGCTGGCGAAGAAATGGCGACGAGTATTACGATACGTCTTGTTGTCACTTGTTGTAATAATGCTCGTTTTGCTTGGCGGAGTTTATTATGGTGCAGTCCATGCAGATCCTCCCTTCGATTTTACAGGCGTTATTGGTTTTACATATACCGGGCCATGGTTGGCATATCCCACCTTTGCGATTATGATAATTGCTCCTGCCTTTGGTTGGATAGGGTATTTCAAGAAGTCGCATAATTAGGGTGTGCTAATCATTCGATGGGGCCAATGGTTCCACCTTTTCGTTGTCTTGGATTGCATATGTCCTGACTGCCGCGGTGCAGATCAACATAATAACACATATGCCAAATGAAAGGTATGACTGGCTGCGCACTGAGACAGAGGCAAAGGTAAACCACAAACACCCAAGTGGGTAGATGCTCAATGCCAGGGAAAGCAGACTCAAGAAATCCCTCCGGTCGTTCCATAGCTTGATTTTTGGTTTCGAGAGTTTTCGCGCCTTAATCTTGCTGGCGAAATAGAATGCTAATGGGCAGCAGAAGATAATGTAACCAAAGAGTGGGATGCCGAGGCTATCGGCCTGGGGAGGGTAGGCATTATTGGCGGATGTCTCGTAAAGGACAAACGCCAGAAGAACTGGAGATAAAAAAACCGGTAATGTTATGAGTCTCATTGTCATAGTATGTCAGGCATAACGTTTAAGCTCAGCGGCGGCGCGATCTATTGGCTGGATGTTGTGGCTAGCCCCAAAATTTCCATTTTGGCTTTTTGTTCACTGGAACTTTAAGTGAGTTTACATGATTAGTCTGGAAATCTTGCGCCTTTATCATTCCTGCCTCTGTTAGCGGTTCCATGAATAGCAAGGGCGGTATCATAACTAAATTCTTGGGTTTTGAACCAGCGAGAAGGGCTTGATTGACTGTATTGAATTCAGCTGATGTGAGAACAATATATTCAAACCCTTTGCTGCCTTTGTGTTGGTATGCACTGGCGGAAGCGGCTTTGAAATACGGTACATCATTTAATAGACCTGATTCAACAACTGACCCATTGGCGTCAAAACAGTAATATTCCTCGGGAAACGTAATTCCCATTCCATCAAGAACTACTCGTCCCCAGGCAATCTGGGTGAATTTATAAAGCCGATCTGCCTGGTCACCTGGAATACCTGCTGCTTCAAGAGATTCATAAATAGAATCTTCATTTGCTCCCTCTGAGGACGCAGCGTCAAGAAAGTGATTGATTGCATCTTCAATTCTCATAGTCACTTTTCCATTTATTAATGCAACTCATTATTCTACACGACATTCCCTTTATCCGGAGATTGGAGTTATATCGACAGTTAGGGTATCTGTCACGTCTGATGATGTCAAGCACAGGCGTCACGGTTTGCGGCGACACGCCTTACGGTTGTTGCTAAGCCGCAAGCGGCACGACTTTTCGTCCACCGCTTGCGGCTTAGCATGCAGTGTTGAATAAGTGCTGATAAAATAAGTGGTTATGGTTCTTTGTGGTAGAGGTTCACACCCTGTGAAGCTCCATAGTTGAATAATAGGATCGGATTCAGTATCCATGTGAGGGGTGTGGTGTGTAAGTTGTTGTTTTGTCGCATGTTATGAGGGTGTGCGCGATATCGCAAACCGTTGGCTGAATTCGCGTGGAGGTTCACAGCTTCGGGAATCGAAATAATCGGCCTTGGAGGTTACGACGGGGGCGTGGATTGTTGTTGTGGCGTAAGTCATTGTTGTGTAATGAGATACGGTTGTTGTATTGGCGGGTGGATTGATGTAAGTCTCAGGCGGCGGCGGGGCGGTGGGGCGATATCTGTGAAGCTATTGTGAACTTGCCTTCGTTAGCGGCTGGCTTTAGGTTCGTTACTTCTGTCTGTTAAAAGCATTATGGCTGTGATGATAATGCCCAGGATCGCCAGGGGCAAAAACCGCAGATTCTCGCTCATAAGCCCGATACTCCAGCCCAAAACCGGGGCTGCGATCGCGGTGAACAGGGTCTTGGTCTGGGACTCAATACTGAGGATCGTCGCGGTTTGGGAGTCGTCGGCGTGCTGGGCTACGCGAGATACAATGATCGGACGCCAGAAGTTCTGGACCACCGATAACGCGACAAACGCGATGATCGCAACTACGCCCAGACCGGTGAGAATCCCGACGCCCAACAGCAGGAAAACGCCCAGATTCGCACACCACAGCCAGCGGCTTCCGCGCCGGACCGAGCCTGCCCGCTGGACAACCAGATGCGAATGTCGCGAGGCAAGGCTGCTCAGGAAATACAGCACGATATAGACCGCGCCAACCAGAAGCGTTTCGCGCCGGCGATCAGTCATCATGACAAACAGCGGAGCCTGTAAAGCAATCAGACCCAGCAGCGGGCCCAGCCAGTCTTTACACGATTTGTGCAGCCCGTTGAAACTCATCGCCTCGACCAGCGCCCGCCTCAGCTTGCGATTCCCGCACGCATCTCGCAGCGACTGGACCATCGTACGCAGCATCTGGCCCGGTTTAACACCGGTTGCGTGAGGCCCGTCGAGCGCTTTGGGATAGCTCATGAAGTTGACGATATTGATCGCGTATGGAACGATGCTCAGCATGAAAACGATATCGTATCGTTGCGTGGTGAACACCAGCGTCGCGCCGATTATAATGCTGAGGACCGATCCGAGTTGGCTCCAGCTTCGCGTCTGGCCGTAGATTTTGATCTTCTCGTCGCTGCGGTTCTCCATTTGCAGCCAGGTGAATATCATCGCCTTGTGCGTACCGGTTCGGAACGCCTCGCCGATACTGAACATGAACATGGCTGCGAATAACCACCAGATCGAGTTGGCGGTGGCGAACGTCAGGAACGCTGCGATATAGGAGAGGTGGCTTATGATCATCGAGCGTCGCCGGCCCAGGACGTCGGCGATTGCTCCGCTCGGTATTTCCAGGCATATCACGCACAGTTCGCGGAACCCGATGAGCATTCCGACACCGGCGAACGAGAGCTTGTCCAGCAGCGCAAGGTACAGGAACGGTTCGAAGTACTTCTGATTCTTAACGAATCCGTAGAGTCGGAATCTCCTAAGCATGCTAGTTAGTCCTTGGTTAACGGCTTGGCAAACGGCTTGGCAAACGGCTTGGCAAACGGATTGGCAACTGGGAACTGGCAACTGGCAACTGGCGACGGCGAACGGCAACGACGAACGGCAACGACGAACGGCAACGACGAACGGCAACGACGAACGGCAACGACGAACGGCAACGACGA
>JABGPF010000025.1 GCA_018645065.1 Phycisphaerales bacterium | reverse complement strand
CCCCGCCATGATGTCGCCGGTGTCCTCCACTGCGGTGCGGAGGTCGAAGTTGATCGTCTCCAGATCCAGTTTCCCTGCCTCTATCTTCGAGAAGTCCAGGATGTCATTAATGAGAGCCAGCAGCTGGTCGCCGCACGTCTGAACCGCCTGGGCGTATTCCTTCTGCTCGCTAGTCATGTCCGTGTCCATCAAGAGCCCCGTCATGCCGATCACACCGTTCATCGGCGTGCGGATTTCGTGGGACATATTCGCCAGAAACTCGCTCTTGGCCTCATTGGCCGAGGCGGCCTCCTCGGCCAGTAGATGGGCGTTCGAGATGGCCTGTTCAAGCTCCTGTTCGGCTTGCCTGCGTTCGGTGTTTTCTCGCTCGAGATTCTCCATCATGCCCAAGGCGGTTTCTTTGGCTTCCTCTATCTGTGAGACATACTCGGCCATCTGACGGTCGGCCTGTTTACGCTCGGTAATATCGGTATTGTTGCCCTGGTAACCCAATAATGTTCCATTGTTGTCCAGGACAGGCTCACCGTTGGTAGCAACATAAACGACAGCACCGTCATTTGCCTGCATAACATTTTCTGAATTCATGAACGATTTTTTTTGCTTGAATATGCTAAAGGCTGCTTGTTTGAACCGCTCACGTCCGGCTTCGGGGTGCAGATCATAGAAGTGCATCTTGCCTATTATTTCATCTGGCTTATATCCAATAACTTGCTCTGCTGTATGGCTGATGTAGGTATAGAGGCCGTCTGCATTCACCTCCCAGATAACGACGTTGTTTTGCTCGGCAAGTTGGTCGAAACGTCTCTTGCTTTCCTGTAGATCTTTGTTTGTCTGTCTGTGTTTGCGATCCTGTTTCAGTAAGACGCGCGTACCCAAGGCAATACCTATCGCTCCCGTAACGAGGAATAGCAGATGTCCCCACAATATCGGGGTGAATTGTTGCGAAGAACGAGCCCGATATGACGCCATCGGGATAGTAACGCTGATGCCGCCGCGGATATCGCCCACCTTATAGCCTTGATGGCCGTGGCACTTAAGGCACGCTTGCTTTGTAACTAGAGGTTTCATGGAACGCAGATACTCGTCGCCATCGTATTCAGCCATTGTAATGGCGCTTTTATTTCCTTTTTCGAACGAGGCCAACGCTTCTTTTTCCCACGCGTCAGGGACATTTTCCGGGCGGATGGGATTAAGGCTGGTAATGTGGCCTCTGTAACCGTATTTTTTCAGACCCAACTCGTGGACCTGACGTGTCATATAGGCCGGGTTGATAAGCGTCAATTGCCTGCCTGAGGGAGTTTTGATGTCGCGTTCTCTGATATGCGCCAAATGTGGATTGGGTTGGGTGTCTTTTGTTACCGGGGCGTAAACCCCGCCGTGAGATGCGCTCCATAGACGATAGACGAGATCTTTATCATGTGCCGCCCTTGCCTCCTCTTCGGCAATATATGCAGCCATCTTGTTGCTCTGGCGATAGTTAAACAGCAGAGAAAGCCCAATGACGATCGCCCATGAAAGCAGCAGTACAGCGGCGAACCACAATAACCACTTGCTCGTGACATGCTTATTTTTAACAGTATTTCCCATACAACGGTCTCGCTACGTTTCGTATACTTTGCTTAAATACTACGCTATCAGCGTCGTGCCGAACCCAACAACCAGCAATAACAGAACTACCGTTCTTAGAACCAGCAAGCGGTGCTGCACCGGCGGTAATCTGTTCATATGGACTGTATCCTTCATAGGTTAATCAACCTTTTGCTGACTTTCCTATCGGCGTTTTGCAGACCGCAATTAAGCAAGCCGTGAATAGTCCCCACAACGTAAATCACTGCCGCTACAAGAAGCACCAATGTAGGCTGAATTATGAAGGCGCCGCCATATAAAAGGAGCCAGTGCAGGTTATTCGTGTGGGAATTCGCGTGTCGCCACGCCGCTTGCGGCTTAGCGCTGTTGCCGCTGGCCGCCTAACGTCACTTTTTACGTCTCACACGCGACAGCCCATTTTTCGGTAATTGAGTTGTCGAGGGCGATTTGATATCCTACTGGGGTAGAAACTTAGCGGCGCAGCTGGGCTGGAATGTAGCATCGTTGGAAAAATTCCAGACGCAATTGCCCCTGCCGTTCATGCATTCAAAACGCCCTCGTCGGAGTAACAGATGAACCGTAATATTACTATGCTGGCCTTGTTGGCGTTTTCGTTTTTGTACTCCGCTGAGACGGCTGACGGGTATTCAGATAAAACTCGCAAATGCATCGAAGCCGACTGGGCGCGCCAGGAACAGGTCTCGCGAAAACTGAAACCCTCCGACCCAGCCGCTCTGACCGGAGCGTTAAACAGAGCAACCAAGATGCTCGCCGACATGCGTTCTATGGGCAACAAAACCGCAGCCGCAAAAGCTGAAAAGGTTATCGCCCAGGTTCGCAAGCGCCATGGTGAAATGGCCCAAAGCAAAACCGCCGCACCGGACCAATACCTCACCCAATACAACAAGCTGCGATGGGCGATCAGGGAACTGGCGTTCAGCAACCCCAAGATCGACTTCGATGAAATAGCGTTCGTAAAACGTCTCTGGCCGAAACTCGGGCATCAATGTTCGCACCGGGTGGGCGAAGCTCAATACCCCGGAGCCAATCTGTGTATACTAAAGGGCCTGTCTCCAGACGGGAAGATTCGATACCTGCTGGACGCCAAACGCGCAAAAGGCGGCTTGGGGCGTTTCGATCTGTCTTATGACGGTAAGCGAATTGTTTTTCCGTATGCGGCTCCGCGAAAAATACCGACTCGTTACGGGTATGATATTCCCAAAATGCGCGGCGGATCGTGCATTATGTACGACATCTACGAGATCGGCGTTGACGGGGCGAAGCTGCGCCAGCTAACGAACAATCCCGACTCTGAAGACACCGAACCGATCTATATGCCCGATGGTCGGATAGCGTTTATGACCTCGCGCGACGGGCGCTTGGTCCAGTGCGGTGACTGGGGGTTGGTGTGCGGTATGTATTCCATGAACGCAAACGGTAAAGACCTCAGGCGGATCACCGAGCCGAAGGAAGGCGAGTTTTACCCCAACATGCTCGAAGACGGGCGGATCATGTACACCCGCTGGGATTATGTGATGAAGGGGTACAATGTTATCCAGCAGCTTTGGGCGGTTAACCCAGACGGGCGGCGGGCCTCGCTGCTCTACGGCGACCATTACGCCTTCTCTGTCGGACCGATCACCTTTTTCGAGGCACGCCAGATCCCCGGGACCAGCAAGATTATCTGCACAGGGGCGGGCCATCACAATACCGGTACTGGTCCGATCATGATCGTCGACTTCGAACAAAACCGCGGGACGCGAAAATCGATGGCCAATGTCACTCCGGAAATCGGGTACCCTGAAATCAACCCGCGCGTATTGAAGGAGATTTGTCAGGAGAAATTGCCCGGAGACGCCATTCCCACAGGCTACAGCCAAACCGGGTGGTACAGTTCTCCCTATCCGCTGACTGAGAAGCATTACATTGCGGCGGGATCGTTTGAAATACGATGCCGCGTGTTTAACGGTTTCGCTATTTACCTGATGGACATACACGGTAACAAGGAGCTGATCTACCGATTGGACGATGCCTCGTGCTACAGCCCCATGCCCGTTCGCCCGCGCAAGAAACCGCGCATCATCGCCGATATGGTCAAGGGCGTTGACCCCAAGACGCCGGGCACGTTGATCGTTACGGATATCTACCAGGGCCTGAAGGGGATCAAACGCGGCGAGGTGAAGTACCTGCGAATTCTTGAGACGTATGCCAAAGTCGTCAACACCACCCCCCAGCGTTGCGACGTAGGGGTCAACAGCGGGTGGGACATGCGAGGCGTGCTGGGCACGGTTCCGGTTGAAAAAGACGGTTCGGTCCACTTCAAAGCCCCGCCCTACAAGCAGCTTTTCTTCGAGGCGCTCGATAAGGATTATCTTGAGATACGGCGGATGCGTAATTTCATGAACGTCATGCCTGGTGAGGTAAACAGTTGTATCGGATGCCACGAACCGTACGGCACGGCTCCGACGGCAGTGGCGGGGCGGAGACCGCTGGCGACCAAACGGCGCCCATCGGAGATCCCCCCTCCGCCATGGGGAACCGCCGGTCTGAGCTATGAGCAGGTGGTCCAACCGGTGCTGGACAAGAAATGCATAAGCTGCCACGACGGCGCCAAGGGAAAGGAAAAAAGCTTTAACCTCCGAGGCAAAAAGCTAGTGACCGCCCCTAAAGGTCTCGACACCGACCAGGGCCCGCAGCACCTGGTGTCCGAATCGTTCTTGAACCTCCTGAAATATGTGAGCTACATAAAAGTTGGCGGATACGAAGGCCCCAAGCTCCCCCTGGCCGTAAGATCCACCGGTTCAGGAGCCAGCAAACTCATGAAAATCCTGAAAAAAGGCCACTACAAAGTCAAACTCAACATTCAAGAATGGCGAGCCCTAGCCGCCTGGATCGATTGCAACGCCCCGTACTATGGAAGCTGGGAAGAGATCAAAATTGAAACCAGCAGGAGAATGGGAATGTGATTCATTGTCGATGTGGAAGTTGCGGTAAGTTAATCCCGGTGGATAGAAAGCAACTTGGTGAGTATTGCACCTGTCCGAGTTGCGGTGGCGATACGGTGGTGTCCGAACTGATCGTGACTCAGTCGTTTTGGGAGCGGATTTTGTGGGGTTTGCTCAAGTTACTTGCCGTTTTTGTCGGGTGGATGGTGGTGATTGCGATTTCGCTGATGTTTGTCCATCCGGTATCAGAGGGCGCCAACCATCACCCGATTTACTGTCCGTGTTTTGCGATCTGGCTGTCGCTTATCTATTTTGCTCTCCTGGTGGTCTGGTCGCAGTATAGAAAATGGAAGAGAAAGCGGAGGGATGAGACGGTGAGATGATGCCGCCATCCTTGCGAAACATCCCGCGTTGGTGCGGGAACGCGAAGCAGAGGAAAATGTAATGAATAGAATAACTAAATTGGCTGTGGTGCTGCTTTCGGTTGGCTTTTGCGTGGGGCTTGCCGGTTGTTCAAGCGAATCCCGGATCATTGTTAAGGACGGCCAGACTGTTGCTTTTCTGGGTGACTCGATCACTGCCGGTGGTGCCAGCTATGGGAAATACTGTCGCCTGGTGGTCCATGGCTTGAAGACAAAGGGCATATTCGTTGACCCTGTGCTGGCTGGCGTTTCGGGGAACACCTCTGAGGATATGCTGGGGCGGTTGGATGAATCGGTATTGCGTCACAAGCCGGACTGGATGCTGCTGGCTGCGGGCGTTAACGATATATGGCATGGCGATCCGACGGTAAAGATAGGGGTTTTCCAACCCAAGCCCGGAATGGGCGTTAAGCTCGAAGCCTATAAGAAGAATGTGACTGAAATTGTCGACCGCTGCTCGCGTGTCAACGCCAAAGTCATGCTCACAACCATTACGCCAATTCGCGAAGACCCTGAATTCAAGCTGAACATCACCGCTCGGAAATACAACGAGTTTCTTGCTCGGCTGGCGCGGAATCGCAACCTGCCGATCGCCAGGTTGAACGAAGCGATGTTTGCGGAGATCGCCAGGGGCACGCGTCTGACTTCCGACGGCGTGCATCCGCTGGATAGCGGGCACCGTGTTATGGCAGAAGGTATTCTGCGGGCGATGGGGCTGAATGATAAGGAAATTGACGCTGTAAAGCGGGAGTGGTCCAGTTCGGCGAACGTGTTGATCCTGGGCGACAGGCAGACCAGCTCCGGCTCCAGAATGGGCGGATGGTGTCATCTTCTGATGGATGGGATGAATAGCGCCCGGGAGATGGTGACGTACCGGTCAGTCGCCGGTTACAGAACGCCTATGACGGTGGAAAAGTTGCTCGCCGCCTTTCGCGAGAAACTCGAGGATAAACCTCGCTACGTTATCCTGCAGGCGCCCAAAGGCGATGCCGAGCTTGTCACGCCGCTGGATAAATACAGGCGGCAGGTCGCCGAGCTGATAGATCTCGCCAACCAAAACAAGGTGCTGCCCATCCTGGTGACCATAGCGGTCCAGAACAACGACCCAGCCAGTGAACTCAGCTTGAAACTCGAACCGTACAACAACGCGCTGCGCAGTGTCGCCGGGGCCAGGCATGTTCCCCTTGCTGACATACACCAGGCGATGAAGCGTCTGCACGCTGCCGACCCAGGCGTTCGTCTGACGTATGACGGTGAGCGGTTCAACCGCCAGGGATCAATCCTGCTGACCGAGCTGCTTATGCACGCAATGGGGATAGACTCACGGATCAACCCCAAACTTCGCAAAATATGGACCGAAAGGCCCTCGTATACGAAGCGATATAAGAAGCCCAAGCCCAGTGCCCGACAGTAGCGCAGGGCGAATTCACATTTGAAGTATTTCAGAAACGCATCGTTGCACTTCAGATGTGAATCCGCGAATAAGTTTTTCGCCTGTTCTGCATTGCCATTTTTATATACACCATGAGTACTATCACTGTACGATATTAACAATGGCATCGAACAAGACGCTCCAGCAGATCCCGATGCTGAAGCCAGCGAAAATTTCGATGATTAATGGCCCCCGGGCGCGGTCGTTGGGATCGTTCATTGGCGGATACAAATCAACGGTAACCGGACGCGTTAATCGTACGGAATCCGTAGGGGCGACCGGCAGGTCGCCCGAACCGGGCGCGCCGGAACCAGGGTCGTCTGACGGTACGGTTGATACGGTCTGCGGGAGTTAATGGGGCGATGTCAGAGGAAGAACCCAAAAAAAGGTCATGTCGGATTACTGGGGAAGGGTATATACGGAGAATATCCAGTCCCGATTTCACATCGGGATTGGATATTCTCCGTTCATCCCGTCCCCCTAGTAATCCGACATGAACACAAAAAAAACCACCCCGGGGTGATCTGGGGTGGTTTTTTTGGGGTTTTTGTAAAATCGTTCGATTAGAGGCGACGACGTTTCAGGATCGCCAATCCGCCGAGTGCTAATAGGCTCATTGTCGCCGGTTCGGGGATGTTCATCAGGTCGGCGGTGGATGTTCCGCCAGCGAGGGATTCGATCTGAGTCTGCGTTAGCGTGTCGCTCCATACGGCGAATTCGTCGATGCGGCCGCGGAACCAGTTGCCGCCGCCGTCAAGGTCGGCTCCGATCCGGATTTCATTGGTGAACGTCGGGATGGGGCCTGCACCGGAGGCTTGGGAACTTACCTTGGCGCCGTCGATCCAAATCTCTTTGGTTCCGTTGTCAACCTGCAGGGCGATATGATGCCAGCCGTCTATCAGGCTTGTCCCAAGCCCAGTTTTCGTCAGGCGGGTCACCGGCGCGGTGGCGCCGTTGTGGTCGAAGTAGAGCGTTCCGTCGGACCAGGGCGTGTGCGCCTGGAAACCCCGGCCGCTGGCGGTGGTGCTAACCACGCGGAATGCACTGTTGGTGACGTTACCGCCGGCGCCATTGCCTATGTTGTACTGCCAAAAGCTGACCGCCATCTTGTTGTCTGTGGTGGCGGTGGCGAGTTTTATCGCTCCGGTAACTTTGGCGTATTCGGTGGCTCCTGATCCGAGGTCCAGGGAGCGGTCGCCTGCGTTGGAGCTGTAACCGAGCGAGTCGCCCGAAACGGCTGCTCCGCCGATTAGGCTGGCGTCGTATGCGTTGCCGCTGGTGTCGTTAGTGTTTCCGTTGAAGTCGTAGAGCGCGACCAGATCGCCGATCACAGCCCCTTGGGCTGATACGCTGATCACCAGCGTCAGAAACGCGAACGCCAATACGCACACGATCATTAGGGTCGCTTTTGTAAACATATTCACTACCTCTTTTTCGTCAACTCGATTTAGAACTGTAGGCCAATCATGCCACGGGCATAAGGCCCGATGCATTATCCAGTTGCAAATTATAGTCTATTTGCCGGTTTTTGTCAAGTTGCGTTTCCGCAATGATAGTTGCTCTGCGTGTGCGGTATGAAAGGGGGCGTTACGGCAAGCGTCTTCGCCTTCGGCTTCGTCGTCTCAAGACGGCAAGCGTCTTCGCCTTCGGGTTGGTTGTGTGATTTTGTATTGTCAATGTGGCGTTTTATTGCGCTTTAGGGCGTGTTCATGCCGTGTAAACGGCATGTTTACACTTCAGGGTTTGTAAACGTCCGATCTGAACCGCAATTGACCTCCCAGGCGGCCGGGCTGACCGGGGTGTATGTGGCTTGCTTTGGCTAACTATCGCCACCACAATATGTTACATTAGTTTGCCCTGGCCTGGCCACCGCTCTATTCATGGTCTGGATAAGTGGTACTACTTTTCCGTGTTATGTGTATACACGCCAGATTGTAAACCTATTGTAAACATGCCCAGTTGCGTCTTATCCTATGCTGATGGTCGTATCACGCGGTTAGTTCATACTGATTATCTCAACGCGGTTGGCGCCAGCGGATGCTCGTATGGTGGGGCGGTTTTGATACAAATGCAGCGGGGTATCGCAAAATGTGTTGGAGCGGGTATAATCATTGTCGGCTCGACTGTTATGAAAGGAAATGCTCCGTCGTGGATCAACCATCGGACCTGTCACAGCTTAGCGATTCTACGCTCCTGCAACGTCATCTCGATGGCGACGGTGAGGCGTTCGGATCGTTGGTGCGTCGTCATCAGCAGGAGCTGACAGCTTTTCTTACGCGATTTATGGGTAATCGCGCGATGGCGGAAGATGCGTTTCAGGAGGCGTTTTTGCAGTTGCACATTTCTGCTCCCACGTTCGACACATCCAAGCGTTTGAAGCCCTGGTTGTTTACGATAGCAGCCAATAAGGCCCGTGACGCGCTCCGCAGCAAGGCCCGTAAATCGGCGGTTCCGCTTGATGCAACTATCGGCGGCGCGGAGGATCAGGACAGCTACGTGTCGGTAATGCCCTCGTCAATTCCGGCGCCAGATGAAAATATAATGAACTTTGAGGTCCGTCTAGCCGTAGAGAAGATAGTGGAAGCGCTTCCGGAGTCGCTCCGGATCGTTTTAGTGCTGTGCTACTTCCACGATTTTGCGTACAAGGACATAGCCGAAATGCTCGCCCTGCCGCTTGGCACGGTGAAGAGTCGGCTCCATGGCGCCGTTGCCCGGTTCTCCGAGCAATGGAAGGCGTTAGTGGAATCAGACGATGGATGAACAACGAAAACAAGACGAGATGCTGCTGATAGACTATCTCATGGCCCGCTGCGACGAAGCGGTGGGGCGGGAAGTTGAGCTGCGCCTCGATAAAGAGCCCGAATTTAAGGCATTGCGTGACGGGATCGCCAATTCGCTGGGCGCGCTGAAGCTCATTGCGCCCCCGGTGGTGTCTGACGATCTGGCCGATCGCACATTGGCCCGTATCAAGTCGGCGAGGCAGTCTACGGCGGCTTCGACGCGGCGTGAGTTGGGTCAAACCCCGCGTGGGACTTTCTCGATGCGCGAGCTCGGTACGCTTGCCGCTGCGGTTATTATCATGGCGGTGCTGTTTGTCCCCTGGGCCCGCGAGGTCCGCAATCGCTCGCTTCAGAGCAAGTGTGCTTCGAGCGTCGGACAGATCGGTACGGGAATGAAGAAATACGCGATGGACAACATGGATTCGCTACCCATCGCCGACGCCTCCAGCAATGCCTGGCTGCCTGGTGCGGGGCGGAAATCGGCGAGCAATTCTGCCGGTCTGTTCCACCTGGTCAGCGACGATTATGCTCCGGCCAGCGTGTTTCAATGTCCCGCCGACCAAAGGGCTTCGGTGGCGCCGTTAAGCGTGAACCGGAACATGACTGACTTCCCGGCTGCGAAGTACGTCAGCTATTCCTACCAGCATGCTCTGGGTTCGGTGTCGTTATCTCGCAAAGATCGCAAATTGGCTTCTGTGGCGTCTGAAATGGCGGTCCTTTCTGATCAGACTCCGATATTTGAGGACGGGCGTTTTCAGGCCAGTGCATTTTCCAGCCCGCGACAAAGCAGCCGTAATCACGGGTCTCGTGGCCAGAATGTTCTGTATCTTGATTGGACGGTGCGTTGGAGTGATCGTGCGACGGTAGGGGTTGATGGCGACAATATTTTCCTGGTTCAGGGCAAGCAGGCCTACGACGGGACCGAGGCTCCGGCCAGCGTGACAGATTCCTTTCTGCTCCCGGCTTGGTCCGGTAACGCTGATATGCGGGAATAGCGTCCAATTTTTTTGGGGCAAAGAAACATTTGTATTTCTCGACATCCCGCGGTATCTTTTTGTGTGGATGCGTGGCTGTGAGTTGGGGACTGTTGCGTGTCTCGGATGTTGATGTCGATAATAAAACCCCGCGTTCGGTGGAATTTTTTAAAAAGGGATAACATTGTGGGAAAATTGAGAACATCATTTAGTATCGGGCTGGGCGTGTTTCTATTCGTGTCGTCAATGGTATTGGCCAAGACTCCTTCCAAGGGTGCGCCTAAAACAACGCCTGCCAAACCGTCCAAAACCGCCGAGTCGGCTGCAACTAAACCGGCAGCGGCGCCGCTGGATCCGAAAGAACAGGTGAAGGTTGACGCACTGGCCCAGTACGCCAAGTTCCTCGAATGCTACAAGTCCGGTTCGCTAACCGAGGTGCCCGGAGAACTCAAAAAGGTTAACCTCGTCAGAAGGCACCTGCCCTGGAAGCTGCAATCGAGCTTGATCACCATTCCCAAGACAGTGAAGGCGTATCGTCCGCCCTGGTGGCCGAATATGCGTAGTTCTTCAAACGTGACCTTCAAAGCCACCCTCTGGGGAAGGCCCCTGACTGCGAACTTCGTGCCTTCAGACACGCTGGGAGTTATGCAGGCCGTAGCGGTCAAGAACGGAAAGCTGGTCACAGTGGTGTCTTGGCGCCCGAGCATGATTGACAATCCCAAGCCCGCCAAGGGATATCTCGCCGAACGCCACAAACTCAAGAAGGCCGCCATCGGAGAGGCTATTGGCTGGCACGAGTTGGGACACAACTATATTTCCTACTTCTTGCCCCTGAAGCACGTGTTCATACTCTACGAAAATCACTCGAAACTCTATTACCATCTCCAGGAGTTTTACGCCGACATGACAAGCCTGTACCACAGCAGCCCCGGTGGACGGTTGGCGCTGATGTTCATGCGGCTGGACGGTCTGGCGAGATATGATGAGACTGAAGAGCATGATCGCGCAGCGTATGCTGTCGGATCGCTTATATTGTCCAACGTTATGCTGTATCCCAAAAAGTGGCCTAGTTTTCATTTCCCGCCAACAGTACCCACAAGTGAAGTCGAACTTAACACGCTTCGCTATATGTACGAGAATATCGACACGAAGTGGACCCTCGCCGAAGACACGGCTTTGCGGACGCTCATCAAGTGATTCATCGCCAGCAAAGGCGCCGCAGTGCTCCGCTCCAAGGGCAAGGTCACTCTCGCCAGCCGCCTGTCGTTCATGCTGATGGTCTCTGACGATCGAACCTGGCAGGCCAAACGTGACAAATGGGTGAAAACCAAACTTGAAGCGATCATTAAGTCCGGGCGGGCTGACAAGGCTGTTCCGGCCAAGGTGAAATCCCCCAGCTTTCGCAGGGTCGATCTGTACTAATTTGTGCGAGCGATGGTCCGATGTGCAATCTTCGTGCGATGACGGTATAATGACCGTGTAAGACGCAGGAAGGAGTCGGGCTATGAGAAAATTTGCTCTTATCGCGGTGATGCTGCTTTCCGCGTCGTTGACGTGGGGGGAGGCTGCGGCGGCCAGGCGGGCAAAGGCAAGACCGGTTAAGCCCGTGAAGTCGGCGGCGGTGATTCGGGCTGAGCTCATCGCTCGGGCCGATAAGTTCGAAGCTGCCGGTCAATACGAACTGGCTGCAAAAACCGCACGTACTGTTCTTGCCGGTTCGGTAACGGTGTTGCAAAAGCGGCAACTTTTTAAGCAGTTGCGGCGGTTGGCGTGGCGTCAGGGTGTGGCGCGTCGTTTGGCTCGGCTTGAAGCGTCAATGAAGGCTCGCCCTGACGATATGGCGATACGTGAACGGGTTATCAAGCTATGCCTGATCGAGCTGGACAATCCCGTACTGGCGGGGAAATATGTAAATGAAGATGTCGATCAGGTCTTGCAGACTTACATACCGCTGGCTGCCGGCAAACTTGAGAAACTCACCGATGCGCCATGTCTGGAGCTTGGGCGATGGTATCTCAGCAATATCAAAAACACGTCCCATTTCGCTCGGATTACGATTCTGCAACGGGCGGCGCGTTACTACGGGCGTTTCCTGGAACTTCACACAACCGTCGACGCCGAGCAACGCCAGGCCGCCGAGCAATATAAACTGCTCATCGAGCAACTGACGCAACTCGGTGAAACGCTTCCCAAAACTTCGTAATAGAATAGACTCTCATGCCAGATGATCGTTTTGCATTTTTTGATCCGAAAAAATCCACCGCAGCGCGTCTCTCGTCGAGGGAATCGTTGGATCCCGCCAAGCCTCGCGCGATGTCCGTTTCGGCGTTGCTGGCGGGGGTTAAAGGGGCGTTGGCTGGTGCGTATCCCGGGTCGGTCACCGTTGTCGGAGAGATAAGCAACTTCAAGTTCCATTCATCCGGTCACATGTATTTCCGCCTGAAAGACGCCAACGCCGCCGTTGACGTTGCGATGTTCAAAGGCCGGGCCGGTAAACTGAAATTCACGCCCGCAGACGGTATGGAAGTGCTCCTGGTGGGGCGGGTTGACGTCTACGAAGTTCGCGGGCAACTGCAACTTTACGCCGAGCGAATGGAACCGTGCGGCCAGGGCGCTTTGGAACTGGCGTTCAGGCAATTGTGCGATAAGTTACGCGCCGAGGGCCTGTTCGATCCGTCGCTGAAGAAGCCGATCCCGAAGTTCCCTCGTAGCGTGGGCGTTATAACGTCGCTGACGGGCGCGGCGCTTCGCGATATTCGTCGTACGCTGCGCCGGCGTTGGCCTGGGATTGCAGCCTATGTTGTCGGGTCGTTGGTCCAGGGTCCCGGCGCCGCCGGGCAAATCGCCAGTGCGATCAAGTCGCTTGACGCCAGCGCCGCGGACTACGAAATCGACGTGATTATCGTCGCTCGCGGGGGCGGGAGCATTGAGGACCTCTGGGCGTTTAATGAAGAGCCCGTTGCACGTGCGATTTACAACGCGCAAACGCCGATTATCAGCGGTGTGGGGCACGAGACCGACACCACCATCGCCGATATGGTCGCCGATCTGCGGGCAGCTACGCCAACGGCGGCGGCTGAACAGGCCGTACCGGACGCCGCAGATGTCAGGCGATATGCCGATGAACTCGCCGATCGCATGACGCGTCGAATGCGAGATAGCGTATCGTCGGCGAGGCAGGCGATTGAGGCGGTGGGGCGGAGCGTGGTGTTTCGCGATCCGATGTCGTCGGTCCGCACTCGCATCCAGCGTATCGATGAACTGTCGCTACGTGCTCGCGGCGCCCTTGGCGAACTGCTGGCCGGCGCCAGGGCGGATTTGGCTGGGCCTGTGAATCGACTGGCTGGCTTGCATCCGGTTCATCAGGCCGCCGCAGCCCGCGCACGCCTGGACCAGTCGCAACACCGCCTGACCTGGTCGCTGGGGTCTAGGGCCAAGCAGACCGGAGATCAATTAAACGAGATGCTGCGACGCCTGCAGGCCTGTTCGCCTGTGCATCGGATCGCACTTGCGCGTCAGCAGATAGACGCAGCGGCAAGACAGCTTGAGGCTATGAGTTATCGGGCGGTGCTTGGGCGAGGGTTCAGCGTCACCCGCGACAGCGACGGGAATATATTGCGGTCGAAAGACGCCGCCATCGCAGGCCAAACCATAACTACCGAACTATCGGACGGTAAGCTGACCTCGGTTGTAGGGAACACGGGCGTCAAACGCAAAAAAACACCCCCGCCAAGCGATGAAGGTACGCTGTTCGATTGAGTAAATATTCACAACCGACGAGTTTGGAAAATAACGTCGAGAAAAGGAAAATCACAATGGCCAGTAAAAAACTGTCGTTTGAGCAGGCGCTTGAGCGAATTGAAGAGATCGTATCGGAAATCGAAGACGGAAGCGTACCGCTGGAGGAATCGATCGAAAAGTACGCAGAAGGGACTAAGCTTATCGCTCACTGCCGCACCGTTTTGGGCAAGGCTGAGAAGAAAATCCAACTGTTGACCAAGGATCAAAGTGACGATGATGATAATGGTCAGGAGAAACTCACGCCCGCGGGGCAACTGCCCGAAGACGATCTCATGGACGATTAATAAGCCTAACCGGAGGTGCTGAAATGCATCAATCGCGAATATGTACGTTGGTTATTACTTGCCTGGCCGGAGCTTTCACCTGGGGCTGCAGCGAGTCGGGCGCCAAGACTCCCGCGCCTGTTCGCCCAGACGAGGTGCAGAGCAGTTACACCGGTCTGCAGGTCGCCAAATGGGACGCGGTTTCGGTCGACGGGAAACCGTGCCTGGTCTCTCCGATGATCAATTTCGGTAAGGGCGTCGAGTTGAACCATCATCGCATTACGGTTACTTACAGCGGTGGGTCGGTCGATTTGAGTCTGGCACATTCGGCGGCTGGCAAGCTGGCCCAAGCGATTGAAAAGCCGCACCTGCACAGCAAACTTCGTGCGGTAAAGAGCGGTGTGGAACAGGAGATCGTTTCGCCTTATCGAGGCGAGAAGTATGCCTGGATCATCTTAAGAGCCAGCGATCGCGCGAAAATCACCAGCGTCGTTCACACCTGCTGGAAGGGTAAGGGTACGCTTTACGGGCACGGGGCGGGGGAGTTCAAATTCGCCGGCGGCGTCCTGCCGTTCAGGATGATGCTCCCGCGAAATTATGATCCTCGCAAGAAATATCCGCTGGTGCTTTCGGTTTCCGGTTCGGGCGGAGTTGGTGAAGACAACGCTCGCAGCATGGAGATGGTGATACTGGCCAGGCATTTGTTTACGGACTATTTTGACCAGAAAGAATTTGAGTGCATCAGTCTTGTTACGCAGATCCCTTCGGGCAAGAAGGTCCCGGCTCCGTATTGGCCCAAGGGTAAGTTGGGTCAGCCTACGCCGACTTACCATCCCGACTGGCCTGCGGTTAACGAAAACGGATGGTACGTTCAAGCCACACTGGCGCTGATAAAGGACCTGTCAGGGGTCAGCGGTGTCGGAGCCGATCCCGATCGAATTTACTTCACTGGCTTTTCCTATGGCGGGAAGGCTTGTTGGGAGTTCCTGCGAGCGGGGCGTGAGGTGTTCGCAGGGGCGATGTGCGGCGCCGGTTGGCCTATTGGCAGGGCGTATTCCAGGCCGCTGGGCGCAATGAAAACCAGGCTCACGCTCGAAGCGGCCCGGATC
Organism: Phycisphaerales bacterium; assembly: GCA_018645065.1. GTDB lineage: Bacteria > Planctomycetota > Phycisphaerae > SM23-33 > SM23-33 > BS750m-G57. Next base: position 17,446 of record JABGPF010000025.1, on the reverse strand, counting down.
AAGCACATACCGATCTACATTTTCGCCGGCGAGAAGGATCCGATGAAATACGGGTCAAAAGCGATAGACACCGAACTGAAGATTCTGGGCGCCAAGGTTCGTTACGTTGAATTTCCCAACACCGGTCACGTAGCGACGGCGGGTAGTATTTGGCGAAATCGCAAATACGTTGGTTGGTTGTTCAAGCAGAATCGCAAGAAAAACCCCGCCCCAGGCGTCGATCCGCATCCCAAAGGCGTTTACGACAAGTAGCGGTTTGGCGCGAAGTCCGGCGTCTGAGACTACTGCAGATTATTGGGCGATCAACGCTAAATTCGGTCAGGAAGAGCCCCCAAAAACGAGCAGAAGCCGAAAAAAAGCCAATTCGCCCAACCCAAAATGCCTATAAAGTCAGGGCGATTTTTCGCGGTCTGCGATTTGCACTTGTCATCTGCTCGATAAGAAGCGACAATAAGGCTTGGTTCTGCTTGCCGAGACGGCAATTTTAGTCGGAAGTACGCTTAAGGAGTTAGTGGTATGAAAAACTGCTTGTTGATATTGGTCGCAGGTGTAATCTTGTGCGTTCCGTTTGGTTGCAATCGCGATGCGGACACAGATCCCGTTGCATATGACCGTGACGTTGACGGTCCGCCGGTGGCGATCATACCTGATGTGCCTGACTACGACATAATCGGCGAACCGAGTGTCGTCGCCAAACGTAGACTGGCGTTGCAGGAAGCTGCTGGCTCTGCGGCCGACAATGGCGATACTCCGGTAGCAACTGGTGATGCCGATCCCACGGGCCCGGAAGGCGACCTCTCTGATGATGAGCTTACTGCGGCGAGGGAGCTTGTCCTGAAGATCAGGCTGGCCAACGAAGAGGGCGATATTGAAGCGGGTTTGGCGTGCCTGAGCGAAAAGACCTCAACTACTCTCAAGGGCCTCATTACCTCAACTGGCGACATACAAGCCAAAGTTGCAGAGCTCGACGCGCAGATGCAGACCACGTTTGACGCCGCCTATCCCGACCAGACCAAAGAATCTCTCAACAATTTGCCCGAACTGATTAAGCCTGTCGCGACGCTGGAGGGGATATTCGGCACGTTTACTGACGATCAGTTGAGTTTCACGAAAATCGGTGAGCAGTTAATCGCCACCGCCCCGCAGAAAATAAAACTTATCTACACCAAGGGCGATGACGACGAATGGAAGATCGCTTTCGGGCAGGACATGCAGGCGATCATGACAATCGCTGCTGAATACATCATCGCTGTAGACAGCCTGGCTACGACACTCACTGCGGGCGTTAAAGACGGAACCATTACCGCCCAGGGCGTTCAGGCCAAAACCGACGAACTCATAGAGCTGAACATCACACCCGTTAAAAACAAACTAATAGAAGCACAGGGCGGTGCAGTAGACGACGATACCGCTGACCCTGACGCTGATTCTTCGGCGATTTAATTGGGAACTGAACATGATTCCCAATTCAGTTTCACAGTATCTCAGCGACAATTACGACAGGCACATTGAATCGCTCAAGGAGTTTCTGCGGTTCCCCAGCGTCGCCAATATTGACGGTGGTGATGCCGACCCGTGCGGACTTTGCGCCAACTGGCTTGTCGATTATCTCAACAAGTTGGGTATGGACGCTAAAATCCTTCCCACCTCGAACAAGCCTAACGTCCTGGCGACGCTGCATGTAAGCGATCACGCGCCAACGCTGCTGATCTACGGACACTACGACGTTCAACCGCCCGATCCGCTGGAGCTTTGGGAGTCTGATCCGTTTGAGCCCGAGATCCGCGACGGATACATTTACGCTCGCGGAGCCAACGACGACAAAGGCCAACTCTTCACCCATCTAGCCGCCATCGAGGCCTGGATGCAGTGCGGTGGTCTGCCGATCAACGTGAAAGTATTCGCCGAGGGCGAAGAGGAAGTCGGTTCTCCAGACCTCGAAGGTTTCATCACCCGGCACGCAGAAGCGTTGTCGTCCGATGCGATTGTGGTTTCCGATTCGTCATTTTTCGCCGACGAAGTACCGTCGATAACCTATTCGCTTCGCGGTCTGGCGTATGTGCAACTTACCGTTACTGGTCCGTCAGCTGATATTCACAGCGGCGAACACGGTGGGGCGATCACAAATCCGATAAACGCACTGACAAAAATGGTCGCCGGAATGCACGATGCAAACGGGCGCATAACCCTGCCGGGCTTCTACGACGATGTTGTTGAACTGTCCGACCAGGAGCGACAAGGCTGGGCCAACCTGCCATTCGACGCCGACAAGTATGCTTCCTCAATGGGCACAGACGCACTGGGCGGCGGGGAAAACGCATTCAGCGACCTCGAGCGCCTCTGGAGCCGTCCCACGCTTGACTGCAACGGTATCTCAGGCGGATACGCAGGACCGGGCAGCAAGACGATTATCCCGTCCCAGGCGTCGGTGAAAATATCGATGCGAATTGTCCCGAATCAGCGTCCTGAGAAAATTATCGAGTCGATCAGGCAGTACGTTGCCGAAAACACGCCGCCCGGCGTGACGTGCGAGATGGAAGTTTTCGCAGGCGCCAGGCCCGTGATGATGGCCCGCGATTCGGCTTCGGTAACTGCTGCAAGTGCAGCCCTGGAAGAGGCGTTCGGGAAACCGGCGGCCATGGTCCGTTGCGGAGCTTCAGTTCCGGTAACTGAGTTGTTCCAACGCATATTGGGGACCGACGCGGTGATGATGGGCTTCGGTCTGCCCGGTGATCGCCTGCACTCACCTAACGAACGCTTCGCACTGAAGCAGTTCACCCGCGGAGCCCTGGCCTCGGCGGCGTTCATCGCCAACCTGGCAAGCGCTGAATAACAACCGGGCCTACGCTGCGGCCGCTTGGCGGGACGCTGATTTTGTGAAGATTCTCCTTGATGGGGCGATAGGGCGAAAAGGTGCGTGATTTGGTTAATCTCATCGGTTATTCTTTCGGTACTGCTGGCGAAAGGAAATGCAATGGAATTAGGCGTTTGCAGATGGCGGCCCGATGCGGATGATGCGGCGGTTGAACTACTGCTCAACCAGGGCGTTGATATCATCGAGGCGCCCCCTTCGTTCGTGCTGGACTTCGACGACGATGGCGTCCGGTCCAACTCGCAACGACTCCTCGCCGCGGGGATCAGAATCAACGTCTGCCACGGACCCTTCGCTCTGGATGATGACTTCTCAGTGCTCGACCCCAACGCTCGATCAGAAGCACTCGTCCGCCAACTTACCGCACTACGCCGAACCGCTCTTACCGGCGCCCATTGCATGGTGGTGCATCCCAGCGGGCCGGTGGCGCCGAGCGACATTCCGGCGCGGACAGACAACCTGCGGGCCGGGCTGGAGGCAATGCTGAAAGTCGCCGAGCAAACCGGGATCAAAATCGCACTGGAGAATATGCTGCCGGGCCTGCTCTGCAGCGAAACTTCCGATCTCATAGGAGTGCTTGACGAGTTCGACACCCCGCTGTTGAGCGTATGTTTTGACGTGGGGCACGCGAACATTGCCACGGAAAATATCATAGAGTCGATCACGGCGCTGCAGGATCGGATTATCGCGTTTCACCTGCACGATAACGACGGTACGCGCGATATCCACATCCAACCGCCGTACGGTTCGATAGATTGGCCGACGCTTATCGACAAGCTGAAGTCGCTGAACTTTGACCGCCCGTTCAGTATTGAATGCGATCCGTGGAACCAGGTTTCGCTGTCGGTAATGCTGCGCGAGATGCGATCGCTGTTTGCAGGCGTTATGCCCGTCGAGACGCAAGTCAACGGACGGGCTGTCTGGTCGACCTGCCCGAACTGCCGACACTACTTGTTCCCGGCTGGCGACGGCCCGATTTGCGCCTGCCGCTGATTACCCAGCCTTAATGTCGAACGCCATCAGTATCTCACCGCGCCTGATGTACAGCACCCCGCTGGCGATCACCGGATGAGCCCAGAACCGTCCGCTGCCTTTTATCACATCGAACGAACTGATCATTTTCCAACCATCGTAACCGGGTTTCACCAGCCCCATCACGCCCGACTCGGTGTAGCAATACAAAAGCCCCTCTGCGGTTATGATCGAGCCCTTGTTGCTCCAGGCGGACTTGGAGGTGACTTTTCCGCTCTTCCAGTCAAGTGACATCCACGATCCGCTGGCGTTGGTCCTCCAGTTCGATCCGTAAATATTTTGTCCGATTTTCACCACGCCTCCGTGATGCGTATCGAGCGTCTTTTCAGCCCACATTTTTTTGACGCTTTTCCCGTCGGCCGACAAGCTCAGCATTACCCCGCCGTAGTTATATCCGCTGGTCACGTAGATTTGTCCGTCGCTGTAGAGCGGTGAGTTTGCGTGTACAACGCGCGGGCCAGAGTAGGGATGGCGCCAGAGCAGTTTGCCGGTTTTCGTGTCCAGGCCTACAATGTATTTTGAGAGCATTGTAACTATCAAGTCGCGTGAGTCGTCCTTGATTCGGATTGGCGAGCAGTACGCCGATTTGTCACCGCTTACATCGCAGGTCCAGGCCTCTTTACCGCTGGTTTTGTCGAGTGCTACGATGCTGGCCTTGGTTCCGCCAGGCGTGCATATCACCGTGTCGTCGCAGACCAGCAGGCATTCGGACAGCCCCCATTTCGGCTGCTGAACTCCGTACTGCTTAACGGTGTCGACGGACCATTTTACGTCGCCTTTTTCCGTGCCAATGCACACGACCTGGCCCGTTCCGCTAAACACGTAGAGACGGTCTCCGTCAACAGTTGGCGTGGTGCGGGCGGCAAGGTAATTCTTGGTGTACTCGCGTCCGTATTTGGTCTTCCACTTGCTCTTGCCATCGTGGGTTAGCGCCAGGACGTATCCGTCGGCGTCGAACACGCCGGTAACGTATATCGCATCTTTTGTAACTGCCGGTGATGAGTACCCGATGCCCATGTCAACTTCGGATATCCAGAGTTGTTTTGGTCCGCCGGCCGGCCAGGATTTCAGGAGCCCGGTCTCGGTTGATTGTCCGTCGCGGTTTGGTCCGCGGAACTGGGACCAGGGTTCGGACAGGGCGATCGAGGTGAGCATTAGTGTGACTATAAGTGCTGAGGCTGTGAGTGAGCGGTTCATTTTTACGATCTCCATAAAGCGGTAAAAATCATGTCGATTAAACTCGCCGCAACCCACAGATTGCAATCTGTGGGCTTTCTTCGACGAGGGCAATAGTATATCCTGTAAAACGTAATCAGGCGTAAGGATATTCCAGAAGATCATGATGAAACTGTTATTGATAGCTATCGGCGGGGCGTGCGGCGCTATGTCTCGCTACGGTGTGGGGCGCGGGCTGAGTCGTTTTGGCGTTGAGTTTCCCTGGGGCACGCTGTGCGTTAATCTTGTCGGATCGTTCCTGATCGGGCTGATCTTCGGCGTGCAGTTGGGCCTGAGCGATTCACCGCGTATTCGCCTGCTGCTGGCGCTGGGGATCACCGGATTCCTCGGGGCGTTCACCACGTTTTCGGCGTTCAGCCTGGAGAGCGTGATGCTGATTCGGGATAAGCATTTTCTTCTGGCTGGCGCAAATGTGTTGGCCAATTGCGTGTTCGGGCTGCTGCTGGCGGCTGCGGGCTTCTGGGCGTCGCGATATATCGTGGGTGTTGTGAAATGAAGTTGCCGGCGACTCGATTTGACGTGTCGGACCTCTGGAAACCAGGTGATCCCTTGCCGACCGGTTCGGTGCTTGTCGCGATTGCAGAGCGATGCGGGGCCGCGTGGGAGATACCCGATCTGGCTCGGTGCGTGACTATCGTTTACAACCAACGCCTGCGAACCACGCTGGGGCGTGCGATGCTCAATGAGAATCGCGTTGAACTGAACACTCGTCTGCTGCGAGCGTATCCTGATGAACTGCTGGCTACGCTTATCCATGAGTTGGCCCACCTGGCTGTGCGAATGCGCTACCGAAACGCCCAGCCGCACGGGCGGGAATTCAAAACGCTCATGCGTTCGGTGAACCTGTCGGCGGCTGCTACTCATCAACTCGACACCGAAAGCCTGAATCTGCGTCGCCAGCGTTACGTTTACCTGCACAGATGCAGCGATTGCGGGATTATGTTCATCGCTCGCAAACGACGCAGCGACTGCTATTGCAGAGCCTGCGGTCCGAAAATGTCGTGGAATATCGTGCGGGCGCCCGCCACCACCGCCGGGCGAAAAAAGCTAAAAGAGATCATGAAGTCGACCGGTTAGAGAGCCATCCAGGCTCAGCGATCTTGAAAAACGCCCTGATTCCAGTATAATGGCCCGTCGATCTTCCGGTCTTGCACTCTGTAACTCAGGAACGAAACTTATGTATGAAGTAGTATCTAATGTAATAATTGCGCCAAGTATTCACCGCATGGAAGTCCGTGCGCCGCGAATAGCCGCCGCTCGCCAGGCCGGTCAGTTTGTGATCGTTCGCTGCAGCGAAGGCGGAGAACGCATCCCGCTGACCATCGCCGACGCTGATCCCGAGGCGGGCACCATCACGCTGATGATCCAGGCGATCGGAGCAGGCACAGCCAAGCTCGCCGCGATCCAACCGCCCGATGGTATCCGCGATGTCGCTGGCCCGCTGGGCATGCCCACCGAGATCGAGAACGTTGGTAAGGTCGTATGCGTTGGCGGCGGGGTGGGCACTGCGGTGCTGTTCCCGCTTGCAAAAGCTCTCGCTGATGCGGGTAACCACGTGACTACCATTATCGGCGGGCGAAGCGAGCAATTCGTGATACTGCGCGACGAACTTGCGGAGTTCTGCGACGAAGTTATCGTCACCACAGAAGACGGTTCGCTGGGCACAAAAGGGTTCGTGACGATCCCGCTTGGCGAGATCATCGCAGACCCCGAAAAACGCCCTGAAGCGATATACGCCATCGGACCGGTGCCGATGATGGCCGCCGTAGCCGAGCAAACCCGCCCGTCAGGGATACACACCATCGTCAGCCTCAACCCGATTATGGTCGACGGTACGGGAATGTGCGGCGGATGCAGAGTAACCGTTGACGGACAAGTAAAATTCGCCTGCGTCGACGGACCGGAATTCGACGGACACCTCGTCGACTTCCGCGAACTGGCGACCAGACAACAAGCATATTGCGATGATCAACACTGCCGTATGACAGACGCGATGGAGAACCAGGAATGAGCGATCAACCACTGACGCCTAAAGAACGAATGGCTATTGGGCGCACTACTATGCCCGAGCAGGACCCTGCGAAACGCGCGACGAACTTCGAGGAAGTTAACTTCGGCCTGAGTTACGAAGCCGCTGTGCAGGAAGCCAAACGATGCCTGGTCTGCAAGTCGCGATCGTGCGTTGAAGGTTGCCCTGTGGCGGTTCGTATCCCTGAGTTTCTCGAAGCACTCGCCAGCGGCGACGTAGCGGGCGCTGCTGAAATTCTCCGCGTTGACAATGCACTACCAGCCACCACCGGACGCGTATGTCCGCAGGAAGTTCAGTGCGAAAAAGTATGCGTGCGAGGCAAGAAGGGCGATCCGGTAGCCATCGGTTGGCTCGAGCGTTTTGTCGCTGATTGGGCGGCGGAGAACATGGCCAATCCCGTCGCTCCGGACAAACAGACCGGGCGTACTGTGGCGGTGGTTGGTTCCGGCCCGGCAGGCCTGACCGCAGCCGGTGAACTTGCCCGCATGGGCCATAGCGTAACGGTTTTTGAAGCGTTGCACGACTCGGGCGGTGTGCTGCGATACGGCATCCCCGAATTCCGCCTGCCGAAGAAAATAGTCGACGCCGAGGTCGCGTGCCTCGAATCGCTCGGTGTGAAATTAGAGTTCAACGTTATCGTCGGAAGAACGATCACGGTAACACAGATAACCGAAGAGTTCGACGCGTGCTTCATCGCAAACGGCGCCGGGCTTCCGATGTTCCTCAACGTGCCCGGCGAGCAGCTCAAGGGCGTCTACTCGTCCAACGAGTACCTGACGCGAGTGAACCTCATGGGCGCCTACAAGCCCGAGAGCACCACGCCAATCGCCCGTGGCGACAACGTGGTCGTGTTCGGCGGCGGCAACACAGCGATGGACTCGGTGCGAACCGCCAAGCGACTCGGCGCTAAGCGCGCGATAATCGCATACCGCCGAAGCCGTGAAGAAATGCCCGCGCGAATCGAAGAAGTTCACCACGCCGAGGAAGAGGGCATCGAATTCATGCTGCTGATGAGCCCGCTGGAGATCAACGGCGGCGAGGACGGTTGGGTCAAATCCATCCGCCTGCAGAAAATGGAACTCGGCGAGCCCGACGCCTCAGGCCGACGCCGTCCCGTGCCGATCGAGGGCAGCGAATTCGAACTCGAAGCTCAGGTTGCCGTAGTTGCAATCGGAACGCGAGCCAACCCGATATTGAGCTCCGCCTGCCCCGATCTGAAGCTCAATAAATGGGGCAATATCGAGATCGATGATAACCAGATGACCTCAATACCGGGCGTATTCGCCGGCGGCGACATTGTCCGCGGCGGGGCGACGGTAATCCTGGCGATGGGCGACGGAAAACACGCCGCAAATGCGATTGACCGATACCTGCAGTCGAAGTAATTGTTTGCGAGGTATACAGGATATTACAGACAAAAAAGAAATTTTGCACTTGATATCGGGGTGGGTGTGCCGATATAAATCAACTGGATGTGATGGCATGGATGCTGTTTGGAACAGGCGTTGGCAGCTGGGTCGGTGGGGCTGTGGGTGGGTGTCTCCGCATTTTTATGGTGACATGTCAGGGCTTGACGCTATAATCAAGAATTCGCTATTGAGCACGCTTCTGTTCTGTGAAATTTATGAGTTGCTATATTGACCGAATATGTGCAATTTGGGAGAAACTCGCAATGACTACACAACCAGATGGGCATAACGAAGCAGCCGAAGTTGTTTGGGACCGTGATGGTGTGAACGGATCTTGTGTTGCGGACTTCGACTGGCCTGAGGGTGCTGAGGTGCGGGGTAGTATCAATCTCGGACAACAGAATGTTATCGACCGAAAAGAAGTTAATGATGACTGGCTAGCGATATCGAACGATCTGTTGCAGCGAATTTAGGGGAACTTTTTTCAATTTGACCAGACAGCTTCTTGGATATGGTGAAGGGATAGTTTTGGCTTTAACTCAACAAGAAAATGCAGGCCTGACCGGATTGTCCAAGCAACTTGTTACGCTTTATAGAGAAGTCAAATCGCACGTTATTCGTAGCGAGAAACTCTCCCAGGACAGTCGTATTTCTGTGCCTGCCCTGAATGAGCTTCGAAATGCGTTTGATCATAATATGCGTGCAGATGCGGTGTGGCGGCATGGTGAATCTCTGCCCAAGGGTGTGGAAACCGACGTTTTTAGATATTGTGAGAAGAATATCGAGAAGGCAATCGGTCATGTTTACCGTGCAGGGTACGATGCTCTGGACATTATTGCGTTGAACAAAATTCGACGAATCAAGAAGTATGTTGATGATTTTCGGATAACCACGTTACATACAGTTATTGATGATTATACGGGTAAAATCAGGCAACCATTTCGTGAGGCGATCAAATCTTGCAATGATGCTAAGTTGGGGAAAGATGTTGAGCCGGAGGAAATACAACAACACCCTCAATTCTTTGGGTGGTACACACAAGCAATATCAATTTTGGATGGTGTGCTGGATGTGTACGAATCGCATGAGGAAGATTTGCTTGCTGTCGAGAAGGAAGTGGCTTCGAGTGACCAAGCACAGAGGGATATCGCTAGGCTTCAGAGGAATCTCGCTATTCTATTCGGTATTGGGTCGATTGTAACTGCTGTGATAATTTATTGCGTGTCAGGGTGATTGTTGCTCGATGTTTTGCGGGTTTCTATGCCTTGCAGGCTCTTGCGATCGCAGTCCAGGTCGCCTGCGGCTTCGGAGTCAGTCCCTTCTTTCAGCCAAGCCATTCTATGACCAGTGATTAAGAGTCGTTACGGCGTACAATATTTTGATGTGTAAGCCCTGAGTCTCGGGGCTTTCAAAATTGCCGGTGACGCCTTACAATCCAGGGTCCGGATTAACTGTAAGAGGATACTAAACGATGCTTACTGACAATATACTGGACCTTATTGGAAACACGCCGTTGATGAAGCTTAAAGGCGAGAACATCTACGCCAAAGCTGAATTTCTCAACCCCGGCGGATCGATAAAAGACCGTGTCGCACTGGCGCTGCTCGAAGGGGCCCAGCGAGACGGACTGCTCCATGACGATTCGATTATCGTAGAGCCCACTTCGGGTAATACGGGTATCGGTTTGGCGCTTGTCGGGCGATTGAAAGGCTATGCGGTGAAAATCGTTATGCCCGAGGGGATGAGCGAAGAGCGGAAGAAATTGATCTTGGCGCTCGGAGCCGAACTGATCCTCACGCCCGATGAAGAGTCGATCGGCGGGGCGGTGAAAAAGGCGCGCCAACTGGCCGATGAAGACCCGCGAGTGTTCATTCCCGACCAGTTTGAGAACCCCGATAATCCGCGGATTCACTACGAAGAAACCGCGCATGAACTGTGGCGTCAGACCAGCGGCGATATCGCCTGTTTCGTAGCAGGCGTGGGCTCCGGTGGAACGCTGCAGGGCGTTGGGAAGTTCCTCAAGGAGCATCGTCCGGGCGTGAAAATAGTCGCCGTCGAACCGAAGAACGTATCAGCCCTGCTCGGCCATGAACCGGGTCTGCACCAGATACAGGGCATCGGCGACGGATTCATACCGGGCGTATTGGACGTCTCAATGGTCGACGAGGTGATCGAAGTTACCGACGAAGATGCGATTGAAACCACCCGCCAACTCGGGCGAGATTATGGGCTGCTGGTAGGTATCTCCTCGGGCGCCAATATATGGGCCGCACGTCAGATGGCCGCGAAAATCGACGGGCCCATAGCGACAATCCTGCCCGATCGGGCCGAGCGATACTTCAGCACCGCGCTGCTGTAATATAGATCCGCCTTACAGCATAGCGTTGTTTTTATCGCCAGGCGGTTATGTCTGTTTTTTGCGAGTTATTTTGCCCCAACTCCGCAGCATGCATATGTAGTCGCTTATTGCTCGCATTGGGCACAGGAAGTTGCACCAAGGCCGCAGCAGGAAAAGTGATGCGATTAATACTGCACCCAGCAGGGCGAACTGAAAAATCGTACCTGTCAGCGTGAAGAACGTTCCGAATACTTCGTAGTCCAGTTGTGCGGGGTTGCGGAAGAGCAGTGCGGTAAGGATTGCGGCCAGGGCGATAGACCGCTGACCCCATCGCAGGGTTGTGTGCAGGCGTTTTTGGGGTGTGTATTTCGCTCCGCCGGCGAGTTTCAGGAGGTCCTGGGCGCATCCGAACGGGCAGATGCATTCGCAATAGACGCCTTTGTTTGTCAGGATCAGCGGAAGAAAAACTCCGATCGCCAGGAGACACCAATAGACGCCCATCGGCGAGTATAGCCCGTAACCGATCAGCAGCGAGTTAATGTTGATGATCGACAGCGGCGCCGCCAGCATAAAACCGATCAGCGCGAGCCCGGCAAGGCGGGTGGTCCAGCGCAGAATCGCCCGGGCTTTGCCCCTGGCGACCAGGGGGCGGGAGTATGTCAGCAAGCCGGTCGCAAACAACAGCACCAAGATAATCTCCGGGAATCCGATCGGAATGGGGCTGAACTCGCTGCGATCGAAAGTGAGGTTGAGTCCCTCGGCTGCGGCCTGATCGGCTCCGCGACGTATTGACATCGCCAGTGCGTCGAGCGATACAGTTGCTCCGGATACTGCGTCTATATCGCAGCCCGGTGTGAAATTGTCGGCGTAACTTTTTTCGATGAGTTTTTTGATGTACTCGGCGGGTCTGATTCGATTGAAGAACGGGACCGTTTCCTTGTGCTCTATGATTGACACGCCGGTCAGATCCCCCGACATGTCCAACCCCACAGCGGTCCGCATTGGGCCTCCGTAACCGTCGGCGCGTCCTATTGCAACGTAGCCTACCAGCGTGCTGTTTGCATATCCGGCGTAGATACCGCCTGCAGATGGCTTGAACTCAGATGCCTGTGGGAGTGCTTGTTGCAGTGAGGCGGTCGGATCCTTTTCCGGGACCATGCCGCCGATTATCCAGGCCGAGATGATCGCGATCATTGCAACAACGCCCGCGATTCGTTCAAACTTCTTCATTCTTGTCCGTTTTCAAATCGCCTGTGTTTTTCACGCGTCCAATTTGCAGCAGTTGCCAAACCACCGCCCCGAATATCACGCAAATCACCGAGAAGATGATCCCACCTTTTTTCGCGGCCACCATCTCATTTTCACCAACGCTGGTCCCTATGAACGCGATGGTGAACCCGAGCAGCAACATCCATGCCCCGACCAGAACCCATTTCCAAAGTCGCATGGGCGTGTTGCGGTCCTCCATCCAAACCTTCAGCCCGATCACCGCAAGGGCACACAGTATCCCTTCGATAAACCAGAACGCTCCGCTTGTAAAGAACCACATATGCATTTACTCCTGACCGAGGGTTATTCACCGTCGGCGGTGTCGATAAAATCATCAGTTTTCAGCCACCATGGCACGGGCCTGTACGACGCGTTTTCACCGCCCATGGAAGGCATATAGTATTTCTGCGGTTCCTGGCCCGGGTAGAAAACTTCCTGCATTTTGGCAAGGGCGATGTCTGAAAGTCCGGTTGGGTCGTGCAGGGAGACATTCAGCGCCGCCTGGTGCAGCCAGTTCGATTTTCTGGTGTACGGGCATACCGCCACGCAAAGCCTGCAGCCCATATTCCCCAATTTGGACGACCAGAAGTTGCTGCACTTCGACGAGTGCAGCGCGTATCGTTTGTACCCGCGAATCTCGACTTTCTCGCCATGGGAGATTGCGCCGGAGGGGCACTGCTTGGCGCACACTTTGCACGTTTTGCAGAAATCCTGAACGCCTATGTCGATCGGTTTATCAGGGGCCATTGGGATGTTAGTGGTCACGATCGACGGGCGGAAGTTGCAGCCCAGTTCCGGGGTTATAACGATCGAATGCCGGCCTTGTTCGCCCAGCCCGGCGTCAACCATGATCGGTGGTACCATAAGATCGTAGTCCGCCCCGGGAGTGTGAGGCCGTGCGGCGTAACCGAGGTTCTTTATGAACGCAGTCAGGCGATGGGCCACGATCCGCGAAAGGGAATACGCATCGTTCGACGTACCATAAGGGGGATTGGCGTACATCGGATCCCACGACATCGGCACGCCGACAACGATTGCGTACTGCCAATGTTCGGGGACTTCCATCGGCTCGTTGGCCTTGAATCCCCGCCCGCCGTTCATTGGGTATTTGTAGACCCAGTCGGGATTCAGTTTGGCGATTCCGACCAGAGTCGAACCGAACTGGTGGGAGATCTTTTTGATGAGGCGAGAAGTTCGCTTGGGGTCTTTCATCTTGTAGGGGGTGTTCGAACCGCGTGGGAAGTCCCACTTTTCCGGTGGGGCGTTTACGCCTCTTGGGCCGACGGCTCCCATTGCACTGGACCAGGCCTTGCTCAGTATGAATTCGTCGTGAGGCTTCTTGATCTCTTCGGACCGCTTAGCGTGGATTTCTTGCCTTACGGTGGTGTCAAGTTCGAGATCTTCCGGATGCGCCTTGTAGTAGTCTTGAACGTGCTGGGGGAACTCGCCGAGGCCCTTGGCCTTGTCGTACCCTCTGATCTGACCCATCCGGGCGAATATGACTTCCGTGCGGGCGTCGGGGCGGCTGGTTTCTCCGACTTTTTCGTAGGTGGGCTTGCTGACCGACCATTTTCGGCGGTTAAAAGTCTGGAATCCGCCTTCTCGGTTTGTCATACCGGTGTACGAAGCGGGATCTTGTCCGGCTTGGGTTCCGAAGAACCACAGTCCAGCCGAAGCGGTGACAGCACTACCGGCGCCGACGGCTTTGAGAAAATTTCTTCTATTGACCTTGGGTTTCATACGGTCGCATTCTACTGAATTGGAGTTCTGTACGGTAGAACTTTGTCCGGGCAAAGACCGATGGCCTGCAATAAGTTCGGAGCAATATCGTATTCGGTGTTTCTCGAGGTCAGTATGACATATAATGCCCGTGAGGTTATAACGCATTGACAGACCAACAGAAAAAATCGGAGGCCAGCGCCCGGGGATTCAAACCGGCATGGTGGCTTCGCGGCGGGCACGCACAAACGCTCTGGGCGAGCATGATGCGGAAGGTGCGCCTCGATACGCGCCGCGAGCGGATCGAATCGCCAGACGGTGATTTTATCGATCTCGATTGGGCTGGCGACAGCGGGCCTATTGTTATCGTGCTACCGGGCTTGCAGGGCGATTTGCAGTCTTCGCACGTTCGCGGTTTGATGCAACATTGCGTTAAACACCGCTGGCGAGCGGTTCTTCTGAACTATCGAGGGCGAGGCGAACCTAACCGCCTGGCGCACAGTTATCACTGCGGGATGACGTGCGATCTGGACTATCTGGCTGGCTTGCTGGCCCGTCGCGAACCGGACACGCCGATAAGCGTTGTCGGGTATTCGGTCGGAGCGAACATTTGCCTGCGCTGGTTGGGGCAGTGCGGGCGAGACGGGAAACAGGCGCCCGTCAAAGCGGCGGTCGGAGTTTCGGTCCCGTTTTATCTGGGTGATGTCGCACGGAAAATCGAAAACGGATTCTCGCGCATATACCAGAATCACCTGCTGAAAAGCCTTCGGGGCGACTTGCGAATGAAAATGGAGTCGCGCGACGTCGGGCTCGATATAACGCTGGATCAACTGCACGAGTTGACAACGTTTTGTGAATTCGACGAGCGCGTAAGCGCCCCGATGAACGGGTTCGCCGACGCCGAAGACTACTACACCCAAACTCGCTGCGACGCGGTTTTGCAGCATGTATCGGTGCCCACGCTCATCTTGAACGCACGCAACGACCCGCTCGTACCGGCAGATCTGATCCCACATGAAAACGACGTGTCCGACCAGATAACAATGGAGATCAGCGATCACGGTGGGCACTTGGGGTTCGTGTCAGGACGCTGGCCTTGGGCGGCGAAATTCTGGCTCGATCAACGCGTGCTGGAATTCCTCGCACCGTTCGCGTAAGCTAACAAAAACATAATCAAACGCGACGAAAGGGGATCCGATGCGATTCTTTCTTATAGACAAGATCACGCAATGGGACGCCGGGTCTGAGGCCCGTGCGGTGAAAAACGTCACGCTGAGCGAAGACTTCTTCGACGATCATTTCCCGCGACGCCCTGTAATGCCCGGTGTGCTGATCATCGAAGGCATGGCCCAACTCTCGGGCCTGCTGCTGGAAGACAGCCTCAAGGAAAAATACGATGCCGACGCCAAGGCGGTTCTCACCGTGCTCGAACGAACGAAGTTCCGCGACATGGTCCGCCCGGGCGATACGCTCACATATCACAGCGAAATGGTCTCGCTGAACAAGGCCGGCGGTAAGGTTACCGTAACGGCCTACCGCGACGATAAACCGGTAGTCACCAGCGGGATGACGTTCGGGTTCAAATACGTGGACGATCCGCAACTTGACGCCCGTCGCCGCGAACTGATGGAAATCTGGACCGCTGATATGGATCGCCCGAATGAACAATAGCGTGGTGATAACCGGGCTTGGCATGATAACGCCGCTGGGGCGCAACGCTGGCGATGTGCTGGCGGCGATATCGGCAGGCAGAGTGGCCGCCGATCGCCCGGTGGGGTTCGACGTCTCGCCGCTGGACTGCTCGCTGGCGGCGCAGATACATGACTTCGACGCAAACGAATATTTCCCCGAGAACAAAACGCTTCGCCTGATGAACCGCGACGCGCAGCTGGCTGTTGTCGCCGCCAGGCAGGCGGTTTGCGACGCGGGGCTGGAGATCGGCGCCGATTACGATCCGGGCAAGACGGCGCTGTTTGGGTCGACCGGGTTGGCGGGCATGCCGGTTGACGCGATCGCTGCGTTGGTTCGGAACTCTGCCGGTCCTGACGGGCGGTTGGACCTTGAGGGTTTTGGCGCCCGCGCTCTTAAGCGAGTAAGGCCTGTGCTGTCATTTAAAATTCTGGCGAACATGCCGATATGTTTCGTCTCGATTTTCGAGGGCATTTGCGGACCGAACGCGATTTACACGCCGTGGGAAGGGCAGGGAGCCCGGGCGATCCAGGCCGGTATCCGGGCAGTTAGAACAGGGCGGGCGGACTGCGCACTGGTAGGCGGATGCGATACAAAATCACATGCATTTGGATTTGTGAGCCTTCAGCAACTCGGTGTTTTCGACTCGTGGAAATCATGCGGCGCGGGAACTACGCCCGGTGAGGGAGCTTCGTTTATGGTGCTGGAAACCGAGCAAGCTGCACGGGCAAGAGGGGCGAAAATATACGCTCGCCTGACCGAATGCTCCGCTGCTACGGTATGCGACGAGAACCATGAAGACACGTGCGCCGCGGTTATGGGCGCACTTGGCCCCGGCAGCCCGGATACGCTGATTGCCGCCGGAGACGGTGAGCCAAAATTGCGAAAACGCGAACTGGCGGCGATAGAAGAACTGTGCCCCAACGCCGAAATTATCTATCCCAAAAAGCACATCGGCGATCTGTTCGCAGCGGCGGCTGCTGTGCAAATTGCATTGGCGGCAAAGAGCGTTTCGCTCGCCGGCGATCGGGCGATTGCCTGGGCGAACTGTTTTGGGCACGGTAGCGAAGTGGCCTCGTTTGCAGTGGAGGCCGCATGAAACGAGTAGCAATAACCGGGCTCGGTGTAGTAAGCCCCGTCGGCAGCGGGACTGAGCGGTTCTGGGCGAATTTGATCGCCGGGAAATCCGGCATCGGCGAGATAACGCTGTTCGATGCGGCGACGTTCCCGGTGCGAATCGGTGGGGAGGTTGACGATCTGGATATCGATTCGGTGCTGGGTTATTTCGGCGATCTGGGCGATCAGCGAGATCGCAAGATCCCGCTGGCGCTGGCGGCGGCTGCAGAAGCTGTCGCCGATTCGGGCTTGTCTGACGCTGCTTTGCGCGAGGCGAGCCTCCAGTTCGGCGTTGGACTCGAAGCGTTGTTCATGGAAGATCTCACGCCGCATGCACAGAGCGATGATATTGGGCTGGATTTAGCCCGGGCCGTCGCAAGCGGGGGTTTGGCGTTGGACTGTCAGTCGCCGGCAGATCGCGTGTCGGACATTCTCGCCCGGCGGTACGGTTTTTCCGGCGGGCGATGGGTGAACTGTTCTGCGTGTGCTGCCGGAGCTCAGGTTATCGGCGAGGCGTTTGATATGATCCGCGGCGGTGAGTGTCAAACCGTGCTGGCCGGAGCGGCAGACAGTATGCTCAACCCGCTGGGTCTGGGCGGTTTTAGCCTGCTCCGCGTCCTGTCGAACGAAAACGATTCGCCGCAGTCGGCCTGTCGCCCGTTCTCGGGCGATCGGAAAGGCGCTGTGCTCGGCGAGGGTGCCGGTTTTGTGATGCTTGAGGCATGGGACGCTGCTGT
>JABGPF010000024.1 GCA_018645065.1 Phycisphaerales bacterium | reverse complement strand
TTAACATCTTTTCCGCCGTTGCCGTTCTCTGTGATCTCTGTGGCAAGGCCGTTTGCCGTTAATAATGGTGAGAATGCGTTTGCCCTGTTCGATATGCCCTCGCGGTTGACACTGGCGATTGTTGGCGGTTATGCTGGGCGCAACCTCTGGGAGTATACATTGGAACTTAATAACATTGAACTTACCGTAACCGACGCCGACTTGAGTGCGCTGGTCGAGAAATACGCCCCTGGCGACGAGGCTCCCGTAAGCGATTTGGCGGCGGTGGTCGACGATCGCGGCGTGATAGTTAGCGGGAAATTCCAGGTCGCCGTTCTGAAAGGCGAGTTCGAAGCTACGGTTGCACTGCGGGGCGAGGGTCAGATGGTGATCGCGACGTTGGCTGAGGTCAAGGCGCTCGGACCTGTGGGCAACATGTTCAAAGGCACGCTTATGGGCATGCTGCAGAAGAAGCTGGGCGACCTGCCGGGCGTTTCGGGCGACGACGATGCGATCAAAATTGATATCGCCAGCTTGCTCGCCTCGCGAGGTATAACAGCCAGCGTCAGTGAACTGGCGATAAGCTGCGCCCCGGGTAGGCTCACGTTAAAATTGTCCGGTGAGCTTGGTTGTGCGGGGTAGTTATTCGGTCTTGTCAGATTCGGCGGTGTCCTGGCGGAGTTGTTCGATCTTTTCAAGAGGTCGCTGCAATGCTCGTGTGCGTGTGGTTGTTACGGTTTCGAATTGGCGGGAGGCCTGGTCGATATATTTCCCGAGTTTGTCGACCTCTCCATTGTATTTGTCCCATTGTACGGTGAACTTGCCCAGCAGGTCGATTACCTCACTTGCGGTGGTCAGCAGGTTCGCTGCTTCAGCGGCTTGGCGGATGACGGAGAGCATCGCGTAGAGTGTCATCGGTCCGGCGAGAACAACTCGTTTTCCGAGCGCCTCGTCGATCAGATCGGGCTGGTTGCCCAGCACCGACGAGAGTATCTGCTCGCTGGCCAGGAACACGATTACATAGTTCGTTGTGATTTTCGGATCGATGTACCCTCTCCCAGCCACCGCTCTGATATGCCCGCGAACCGCCGTGGTCAGCGCCGCCAGGGCTGCCGCGCCCGCTTCTTCGTTATCAGCGTCGAGATACGCCTTGTAGCTTTGCAGCGGGAATTTAACGTCCATATTCACCGCGAGATTATTTGGCATTTTGAACGTAAAGTCAGGCCGACCGGATGTCGCCTGGTCCGACGATTGTTTGGTGTAGTTCACCCCTTCGACCATACCGGCGGTTCGTATGATGTCTTCAGCCATTCGTTCGCCCCAGGCTCCGCGTCGCTGGGTGCTGGCCATTACTTCGTGCAATTCACCCGTGGTTTGCGCCAGGGTCGCGATGGAGGCGCCCAGCGAACCGAACTCTTTTTTCCGTTCAGCCTCAACGCCCTGCAGGTATTTATTCACTCGCGTAAGGCGCTCGTTAACCGCGACAATCGCCTGGTCGATCAGCTCTTTTTTGGCTTCGAGCGTTTTGCCCGCCTGCTCGCCCAGGCGTTTTGAATTATCGTCCAACGCTTTGATCGCCAGCGATGCGAACGCCTCTTCCATCTGCTTCCCGCCGGTGCGCGCGTGGAGTTTCCCCAGCAGAATCGCCAAACCCGCCCCGATAATAATCCCAACGGCAAATCCGATAAAGTATTCCATTGCTGTTCTCAGTAATCAGTTGTCAGTAATCAGTAATCAGTAATCAGTAACGGCAACGGCAACGGCAACGGCAACGGCAGTAACGGCAGTAACGGCAACGGCAGTAGCGGCAACGGTAGTAGCGGCAAGCGTCTTCGCCTGCGGCTTTGTCGTCTCAAGACGGCGATGGCGGTGGGGCGATGTTTTGTTAGTGTCTCTTTTTGGACAGTGCTTTGGTTGCGGCGTTCAGTATTGCTTCACAGGTTACTGTTGCTCCGGAGACTGCGTCGATCTTTTCGAGCGACTGTTTTTCGACGACAATTTGTGGGATTTTTGTGATCGAGGTGAAGAAGATATCGTCTTTGTGGCTGGTGACTTTTGCGCTGGCGATTTTCCCGGCGCTTACTTTCACCGCTACGTTAAGCGGTCCGCGATAGCTCATGCTCATCCCGTTGTATGTCCCGTCGGCGACTTTCGAGATGTCCAGTGTTTTGAGCAGCCGGACGGCATGTCCGCACTCCTGGGCTCTGCGCCGGTAGAGTTTACCGTGCCCGCGCGGGTTGTTGGCCGCGAGTACTTTATCGTAGCAGGCGGCGGCCTGATCGTACCTGCCGGCCAGTCGGTGCAGATTGCCCGCAGCCATATATCCGCTGTAGGGGATTTGGTTGGCAAGGGTCATCGCCTGCTTCAGCGCCAGGTCGGTTTGTCCGAGTTCAGCCCAGAGTTTAATGCTTTGCGGCGCGGCTTGCAGGTCAAGGCGGTATTTTTTCAGCAGCGTTTCAGCCATTGCCTTGTTTCCCATATGGAAATAGCATTCAGCCAGTCCCACTACTCCGTGCAGCGTCGGCCGACCGCCTGCTTTATCGGCCCGCAACCCCCAATACGCCGCCCGTGGGTAGTCTTCCAGGTAGCGATTGTAATAGTTCGCCAGCATCGCCATTGCTTCGGGTTGACGCATGCGGTCGCCCTTGCGAACGTCTACAACGTGGTGCAACAGTTTGACGCCCTGTTTCCATTGCTGGGGGTGGGGCGTAACCAGCGAGAAGAAATAGGCCCCGAGATTTATCCGAGGTTGCCATCCCTGTGCGCGATTCACGCCTTTCAGGTCCAGCGTTCGCGGGTAGTTCAGCTTCACCGAATCCCACCAGGCAGGAAGGCTCTTTCCTTCCTTCTGGATCAGCGTATTTATCACCGTAGCCGATCGTTTCGTCGGCGTCGGGGTTGCGGGTTTTACCGGTTTTGTCGGCTTCACCGGATCGGGATCAGGCTTGGTTACCGGAGGCGTCACCGGTGGTTTGGGTTTAACAGGCGGTTTCGGGCGCGCCGGAACGTCGCCGGCGGTAACGCTGCGAACCTTGTCGGCGGGGAAGTCCAACTCGATCTCCGTACCACCGCCCAGGATCACGCGGAACTTCACCGTGCTGTCAGTCTTTGCGATCAACTTACCCTTATAAGTGGTCCCACTGTTCAGGGTAATCACGTCGCCGCAGACAGAACCGCACACCGCTGCCAGCAGCACGAACACCAACGCACATTGTATATTTGTCCTGTAATTACTCATAAAAACCCGCTCTCGCTTCACCATACTATAACCGCCCCGATCAAAAAATTGAATAATTTCACGCCGATCGGATACCGATATCTGACGAATCCCATTGTTAAATTGTTCTCGCACGCTACAATGCCGCAATGTCTTTACCAATAGTAGCTATCGTAGGCCGACCAAATGTCGGCAAGTCCAGCCTCCTTAACATTATGGCCGGACGACGTATATCCATCGTCGACGACATGCCTGGCGTCACGCGAGACAGGGTCTCTACGCCTATTGAGCTCGATACGGGTTTCATAGAACTGGTCGATACCGGCGGAATGGGTATCGAAGATACCGACGACCTGACCGATGACGTCGAAGATCAGATCGCCTCAGGCGTATCCCAAGCCGCACTGATCCTCTTCATGGTCGACGCGCGCGAAGGCATTGCTCCGCTG
Organism: Phycisphaerales bacterium; assembly: GCA_018645065.1. GTDB lineage: Bacteria > Planctomycetota > Phycisphaerae > SM23-33 > SM23-33 > BS750m-G57. The sequence goes on along the minus strand of JABGPF010000024.1, from coordinate 29,206 downwards.
GACTCGCACGTCGCGCGACTTCTGCGCAAACAGAATACGCCCGTGATCCTGCTGGCCAACAAAGTTGACATGCTGAACACCACCGGTGAAATTGGCGAACTGCACAAGCTTGGCTTTGGCGCGCCGATGCTGATCTCGGCGACCCACTCTCGCGGGATCGGCGATATGCTCGAAGAGATCGAGCGGCGCCTGGGCGATGATGTAGGCGAAAGCGCCCCGCCGGAAATGATGAAACTCGCGATAGTCGGTAAACGAAACGCCGGTAAGAGCACGTTCATTAACACGCTTGTCGGCGAGGAGCGCGTAATTGTATCTGACGTTCCGGGCACCACGCGCGACAGCGTTGACGTGCTATGCGAAGTCGACGGTACAGAGTTCATGCTCATAGACACCGCCGGCGTGCGGAAACGCAGCAAAATAAACGGTAACATTGAGTTCTACGCCCACCATCGCGCTATGCGGTCGATCAGGCGGGCCGATGTGGTGGCGATGATGATCGACGCGTCGCTTCCGATCTCGCAGGTCGACAAAAAACTCGCCGGACTCATCGCCGAACAGCACAAGCCTGTTGTGCTTGTGGTTAATAAGTGGGATCTGGCGAAGGAGCAGACCAGCGGTGAGGATTATGTCGAGTATTTCGAGAAGGTGATGCCCGAACTGAAATTCGCACCGGTCAGCCTGACCACGGCGACCGAAGACCAAAACCTTCGCGGTACGATAAAACTCGCGATGCAACTGTTCGAACAAGCCAACACGCGCGTCTCGACGGCGGAGATCAACAGACACATCGAAGAAATTCTCGTCATGCGAGGCCCCAGCCACAAATCCGGGACCAAACGCCCGAAAATCCTCTACGCCTCACAGATCGGAACGGCGCCTCCGACGATCGTATGCTTCGTAAACGATGTGCGAAGCTTCGATCAGGGATACAAGCGATTCCTGGTGAACCAACTTCGCGAACGCCTCCCGTTCGACGAAATCCCCATCCGCCTCCTGATGCGAAAACGACGCCAGGTAGACAGAAAACCCATAGAAGACACCGAATACGACGACGAATAGACCAAGCCTGTGCGCGGGTCAACTATTTCTTCTTGGCCTTAGGAGTGCGTTTGGGCGGCCAGGTTTTTGCGAAGGAGGCGATCTTGTCTTCCGCAATGCCGAATGTTCTCAGTATCCCCGTGCCCATCATCTTGTTGCCGATCGCGTTCATGTGGCAGCCGTCTGTGGTCAATTTGTTCTTGATCATACCTTTGTTCTGACGCTCGCCGAATATGATGGTCCGTCCCTTAACGTCAGGCATGCCCTTGAGGGCTTTGCGCATGTCTTTGTCGAGGTCGGCCAGCAGGCATTTCTTCTCTTTGGCGATCTTTCGCAGGAATTCGTTATAGGGTATGAGGTTCTTGTTGAGCTCCCTTTCGGGATCTTCGCCAATCATGGTCGACGTGAGGATCATCACCTTGATCCCGGCGGCTTGGGCCTTGTCGATAATGGCGGTAATATTCTTTTTGTACTCGTCGAGAGGTACGCCTTTGAACGTGCGCTTGCCCAGGCGCAGCTTGAAATGCCACACATCGTTAACACCGCAGCTCAGAGTCATCCAGTCGGGTTTCTTGCTGATCACATCTTTGTCAAGACGCGCGAGCATATCGTTTGATTTGTGCCCGGATTTGCCCGCAAAGATCGGCGTGACCTCGATGCCCTGACTTTTCAGCCCGTCGACAACCATTCGGCAGTAACCGCCCGCTCGGACGCCGCCAGCGGTGATCGAATCGCCCAGAAACGCGATCGTCTGTCCGCTCTTGATTGGGATCTTGCCAGCCGGTTCGGTCTTCGCAAAGATAGGAAACGATACAGCAACTCCGAGTAATAGCACCAAACCGCGCATATATGACTTCATGGCAACAAGTTCCTTTAATGGTCAGTGAATCCGGGATTTCCAGATGGCGTCGCTCCGGCGATCGGCGCTGGGCTCTTACGGTAATTCTATCCGATGCGTCGGGTTGAGCAAGCTGAAAAATGGACTTTGCGTATCGAACTATAGGCGCCGAACCGTGCGGGCGCGATGAATAGCGACCCGTTGCCCAGTGGACCCCAGTGGTATACAATGGCCCGCATGAATACGATCAGATCACTTGCTCATCGTGCAGTGCTGCTGAGTGCTGTGATGTTTCTCGGTGTTTTCAGCGTCACCGGTTGCATCAGGCGGCCGGAGGTGAAACTCAGCGACATTAAAATATCGTCGATGAGCTTCCGCCAGCTCGATCTGGTGTGCCTGTTCAATGTGCATAATCCCAATATTTTCTCCGCCAATTTAAAAACGTTCGATTGCGATTTCCTAGCCGCCACGCGACAGATCGCCTCGGGCTCGGCCCAAACGCCGATCCCGACTATCCCCGCGGGCGGAGAGAGCACTATTCCGATCAACCTGACGATCAGTCTGCCGGACCTCTCCAACGCAGCCAGGCAATACTCGCTCGGTAAAACCGTACCATACGAACTGGCAAGCCGCCCGGTGTTTAACGTACTGGGCTTCTCCTTGCCGGTATCGTTCAATCACGGAGGGAACGTACCGGCGATGCTGGCGCCGAAGTGGAAACTCAAACGCATCGCGCTGCGCAAGGGGATTACGCCAACGTTCCTGGTGACGTTCGAGATCCGCAACCCGTCGGGCATTCACTTATCGTTAGAGGGCGTAAAGGGCGCGTTGAGCCTTGCCGGAAAACCGATACTCGAACTCGACGAAACCGCGATAACCGAACTGCCCGACGATGAGGCAATAGAGATGGTGATCCCGGTGCGAGTTCGCCTGAGCGCACTAGCCGGGGCTGCGGGCAAACTGGTCACCGACTGGCGCAGCGTAAAATTCGACGGCCAGTTCAAACTAAAAACCCCACTACCCCTCCGCAAAATGCTATTGGGCAAACCAGTCGACAAAAAGAAATAAACCATCACGTCGCAAACCGTCTTCGTTTTGATCTTTTACCGGTTTGTTGGTTTCTTTGGGGGTTGGCGCCGGTACAATTCATTGTTGTATTAAGGATACGCTAATGAACGAAATTCCGCTTTCAACTTATGGCTTGGCCTCCAGCACTCCGGCGCCGGTTAATCGAATGATGGCCAGCTTCGCCGCCGACTTCCGCGACGGTGTCGATATTAATCTTGGCGTGGGATATGTTAATGAAGAGACGATTCCCGCCGATCATTTCCGCGTCGCGTTTAATGAAGTGCTCGATAAGAGCGAGACCTACCGCAAGGCGTTGAACTACGGCGGGCCAGCCGGTTCGAACGTGCTGATCGAATCGATTAGATGCTTCCTCACCTCAAACTCCGTGGGCGGTTTGGACGAAAGGGTGCTGGGGGGTAATGAGATCATAATCGGCGCCAACGGGGCCTCCAGCCTGCTGGAATCGATGGCGTATGTGCTGCCCAAAGGCATAATTGTAACCGCCGACCCGATGTACTACATCTACACAAATTTCCTCCAGCGCACCGGGTTCGAGCTGCTTACTGTTCCTGAAGACGCCGAAGGGATTCAGACCGAGATTCTGGCTGACAAGATCGCAGCACTCGGACCGCGCGCCGATGAAATTCGGATGTTTTATATCGTTACGGTCAACAATCCCTCGTGCGTGATTCTCTCGAACGCTCGGCGGCGGGAGTTGGTGCGGTTGGCTGGCGAGCTTTCTGTCAGGCTCGGGCGGAAGATACCTGTGATATTCGACCGGGCGTATGAAGATCTTATCCACGATCCGGCTGTCGAGCCTGTCGAATCGGCGTTGCGTTATGACGAGGCTGAATTTGTGTATGAAATCGGGACGTTGTCGAAGGTGTTGGCTCCAGCGTTGCGGATCGGATATTTGATCGGACCTGGCGGACCGTTTCTTCGCGCGCTGGTTCAGCGCACTTCCGACGGTGGATTCAGTGCCCCTCAGATCACCCAATCGTTGGCCAGTTGGCTGCTGGATCATCAGATAGTTTCGCAACTGAAAAACGTTCGCGACGGTTACCGCCAAAAGGCGACGGTGGTGCGAAAGTGGATTGACGATCGCCTGGGCGGGCTGTTGGAAAACGTGACCGGCGGTCAGGCGGGATTTTACTATTACATAACGTTCAAGGATATCGAAACGCATGAAGGGTCGGACTTTTTCAAGTTCCTGACCCGCACCACGGGCAATGATGATATCGACGGTCCGCCCGAGGCTCGCAATCCGCGTGTGATATACATTCCCGGTGAGCATTGCGTAAACTCATCGGGCGAGTTGGCCCAAACCGGGCGCCGTCAGTTGCGTCTGTCGTACGGATATGAAAATCTCGCGGAGATCGACCGGGCTGTTGAGCTAATGCAACAGGCCGCCGACTATGCCGAGGAACACCGGAGATGAAAATCGCGTAGTGTTCCGGGTCCTTCCGGCCTAACCAACGGCTAGGGCTTAACGGCAGAACCGTCGCTCCGCGACAAGTGAAAGCGGCGATGTTCTTCGGGGTAAACTCGGAGAGCTCGCCGCAGTCCAAAACGGTTGACTGTGTTCTGTGCACGTATGTTTTTGTGCGGTTGACGGTGTTGCGGCACCGGCCTGGGTTTGTGTGTTAAACGACAAACGCCCGGGCGTAATGCCCGGGCGTTTGTACAACGAGCCTTCATTGACGGAGGCTACTTAGATGAAAGTGTCTGGTAACCTGGCTGGTTCAGCTTTCGCCAGATGTTGATGTCGCGTTTCTTCAGCGGCGGGAGGGCGGTTTTGATCAGCTCGGCGAGCTTCTTGTATCCCGCGTCGTTTTTGCTGGACCACTTTTTGGTTTGTCCCCATCCGCCAGCGGAAATCGCCAGAGGCATGTTCAATACGCGTGACTGATCGGGGTAACCAACGTTGATAAGAGCTTCGATCGGCTGGGCTGCGATTTCGTCGCCCAGTTCGGTTTTGATCAGTGCGCGAATGGCTTTTTCGTTCTCGCCGCTGATCTTGCGATTCTCTTCTTTTTCCTGTTCGTAGTCGCCGTAGAACTGGCAGTTAAGGTCGAGCCAGTCGACTATGCGGGCCATGTCGGCCTTGCAGAGCTTGACCTTCTTCTGATGTTTTTCGCTGGTCAGGTGTTTGATCAGCGTACCTGCGTGAGCGTAGTATTCCTTGATCTTCGATTCGTTGGTTTCGCGGTTGCGGTAGGCGACCACGATCAGTCCCTTCTTACCGGTCAGGGAGTCGTAGCTCTGGGAGTATCGCCTGCCCTTTTTGCCCAACAGGTTCATGTTGCCTGCGATTTTCTTACCGAGTCCGTGGCACTTGATGCAGTTTTTGTCGAGCACGGGTTGAACGGTCTGCGCGAACGCCAGCGCCAGTTCAGGCTTGGCGTACTTCGGAGGTGTGGGCTTGGGGAACGAGCCTGTTGCTTTGAGTTTCTTGGGCAGCGGGGTCATACCGCGATTCTCGTGGCAGCCGACGCAACTTGACGCCTCACCGGGCTGGAAGTAAACAAGTGTGCGCATCGTCAGGACGGCTAGTCCGTCTTTGTCTACGAGCTGAAGCTGTAGCGGTTCACCTGCCGGCGCCGTGAAGGCGACTGATCCGTCGCTCTGGATCGGAACAGTACCGACTACGTGTTTGAGAATTTCGTTGTTCGCGATTGAGGGGTTGGTCTTGGAGTTATTGGGTTGTCCGTGAATCATGTTGATTCGCAGTGCGGCGATATCGTCTCGCACAACACCTTTAACGCGCGTTTCGCAGGCGTCTTGGACGATGATCTTGGCGGTCATGTCCTTACCCTTGGGATCGAGCATTGAGGGCAGGATTTTCGGCATCTTTCGTGCTTTGATCGGGATCGGCGCGAAGCTGGACATTTTCGTGTCGCGATAGATCAACTCGCGTCCGCCGAATGCGTCGACCAGGAAGATACCGTACGCATTGTCGGAGTTGATGCTTCCCTGCCTGGCTTGGCGTTGCGGTGAGTGGGCTGCGAGGTACAACTGCTCGTTCAGGGGCCAGGGCGTTGAGAACGGATTGGGCCAACCTTCCGATTCGGGGAACTTGGCTTCAGGCGTGATTCGCGTGAGGGGTTCTTTTCCGTCTTCGCCCTTGGATATGTCCAGCAGGACAATGGATCCGGTGGTGTACGAGTGGTGGCCCATCGCTGTGAAGACGACCTTTTCACTATCGGGTATCGGGCGGGCTTCGGCGGTCATTTGCGGGTTACGCGTGTAGTTTCCGTAGAAGTGTTTGACGTCGGTTCCGTCCGGGCGGGTCGACCAGAGGCTCTGGAAAACGGTGTCGTGACGGTTAATGTAGTCCCAGCGCGTGTAGACGATACGTCCGTCGTACATTACCGCCGGGTCCCATTCATTGGCCTCGCCGTAGGATATCTGGCGGATGTTCGATCCGTCAGCCTCGGCGCGATACATCAGGTAAGACGGTGTGTAACGCGATCCGTGGCATCGCCCGAACGCTTGTGCGCGGGTCGAGATGAACACGAATCCGCCTTCGGGCAGGTAGCATGGGTCCCAGTCTTCAACGAGCACTGTGTGCCGACCGTACCAAGTCTTGAAGCCATCCTTCTTGGTTCCGGTAAGTTGCTTCAGTCCGCTTCCGTCAACGTTGCATTCCCAGATCCAGTAGCGCCGTTCGTTTTTCTTGGGGTTCGTCGCGTCGCAGTAACCGAACATTACTTTCTTCCCGTCGTACGACAGGTCGGGGTGCAGTGTGGTGCCCACGGGCAGCTTGCTGGCGAGGATTTCCTTGGCTTTGGGCTCGGTCTTCCAGTTGGACACTACGGTCAGACCGGCGCCTGGTCGGGCGTGCCTTCCGAGGTATTGGTCGCACTGGTGGGAGTAGCCCGTCGGGGCTCGCTTGTTTACCAGAAGCTTGTCAAAGTTCAACGTCGGATGCGATAAAATCAGCTCACGCCTCAACCAACGGATCTTGAGATACGTATCTTTTCCGGTCGCCTTCTTCAGCGCGTCGAACTTGGGACGCAGCTTCTTGGCCGTGGCGTTATCGCCAACGAACGTGAAAGTTTTTTCGGTAAGTTCGATCGCCTTTGCGACGTCGGTTCCGAAGTCTCGCGTCCAGGCGTTTTCGATCATTTCCTTCTGCGTAGCCGGGAATTCAAGATTCTTGACCGGTCTGCGTGCAGCTTGTGCATTCGACGCGGTTGTTGCGACCAGAGCGGCGAGAAGACAGCTCGAGACGATCCATTTAGTCGTGCGTATCATAGTCATTACCTTTGCTTCTGTTGGAGATTCGATGAATACGGGCCGCATCGCGCAGCCCGTAAACCAACCGACCGGAGTCCAAGGCTCCAATCTACAGCATATTATCTAACGCATACTAAGAATTCATCTTGCCTAATTCCAGTAATATTGCGGCGCACAGCGATACGGCGATGGCGGCGCGGCGCTCCCAAGAGCGGCCGCACCGTCGCGCCGTTGTGTTTAAGTTTATTATGGTTATTTACTTGCGCCGTTTGCGGAGCAGGCACAGACTACCAGCGGCCAGTAGCATCATCGTCGCCGGTTCGGGCGTAATTACAAACGCCAGATCGATACTCTCGCCCTGGAACTCGTGCAGATCGGGATACCGCAGTTCGTTCCACGGACTCGGTGCTGTCGATCCAATCTCATCCCGCCAGACCGCATCATCATTCCAATGCTGCATCGATGTCTTCCATCCGAATTCAGCGATCTGCTCGATGTCGAACACCTCGACTCCCACCGAAAGCCAATAGATCACCGGCGCACCGGGGGCGCCTTCCTGCTCGAACGCCCGGGCAGGATCAATCAGGAAGTTGTACTGGTAGGCTATCTGGTGGTTATCATTGTCAAATGCACCCCTATTGGGATCGTACCAGTCTTCTGGCCCCTGGAATGCTTCTCTGACCTGGTAGGTGTGCGGATCGAAACTTTGCGACCATAACAACTGACCGGGATGGCTGTGCATTTCGGGCGGTCCTCCAATCGGGCCGGGCACTTCGGGTACATCAGACCAAATGCCCAGTGTGAACTTGGCGCTTCCCGGGTTCGGAATCGGGTTGACGCCTGTTCCGTCCGGTTCGGGTGTGGGAAGGAAGTCGTCACGCCACGAACCCCATATGTGGATATCAGTTATGCGGTTCTTCTGAATGCACTTGAAGTCGTCGGCCAGCACCTTGGTCATCGCGTTGGGGCCAGGAGGAACGCTTGGACCGACTTTTACGTCCATGCCAGACGGTGATCGATCGGGCGGCTGGACCCACTTGTACGGATCATTTGGATCCCAGTCGGCCAGGGCCGAACCGACTAGTAACGATACGCAAATCAACGTTAATATAGCGTGTTTCATCTTTGGTTCTCCTTTAATGTTCAGCAATTGACACGCAGAAACCCGCACCACAAGCGCGGAAAATCCGTTTCAGGGAACCAGGGCGAAATGACCTCGAGACGAGCCGGGCGCAAGCAACGTCCACACAGACCTCGATCGGGATCCAAACAGGCCGTTCCCTGAGCGAGCCGAAAATAATTGTAGGCGCCAGTGGGCGGGCTATCCGGGAAATCTGACAAAAAATCAACAAAATAAGACGCGTTTCCGTAACCGCAGACGCTTACAATATTTCACGCAGGACCGAGATAAATAATCTGTCTTACCGCCCAGCCGAATAGTGTCCCGCACCGAAACAATCGAACTCCAAGGGGTAATCCTCCTGCGATACAGCCCAGCCGATCTTGACACGCCGACTGGTTGGGGCGTATGCTTGCGGTGTTGATTTGATTTCAAATTTTGGCCATCCGAATGGAGATTTTATATGTCGGTTACCGAAGCGCGAAGGCGCGTTGATTATGCTCGTGAAACTAATGCCTGCGAACTGAACCTCTCGCTTGACAGCATGTCCGGCGGTGGGGGCGGTTCCTACGAGCTGGCGTATTTGGAAGTGCTGCACGTGTGGCACGAACAGCTTGCTGCGCTCATGCCGGAAGTGGCGCTGCTGGAGAACCTGACCTCGCTGGACCTCAGCGGAAACGGGCTCAGGGCGATACCTGACCAAGTGCTCACGATGACCGGTCTGAAGACACTGAACCTCCGCAGGAACGATCTTGGAGAACTGACTCCAGAGATCAATCGCCTGTCGAACCTGGAGACACTCGATCTCATTGACAACGGGCTTACCGGCCTGCCGCGGCAACTGGCGGATCTGGAAAAACTGAGCGAACTGGATATCAGCGCCAATAATTTTTGCAACCATCTGGACGAACTGCTGGCTGAACTTATCGGTCTCAAGTCGCTCACTGCGTTGGGGCTGGGTTTTAATGAGCTTACCGAACTGCCCGACGCATTGGCCGATCTGGCGGGCCTGACAACGCTCGACCTGACCCGCAACAACTTCACGCACCTTCGGCCTGTTATCGGATCGCTTACGAACCTGACAACGCTGAAACTCAGCGGAAACCGCCTGGAGGCTCTGCCGGCTGAGCTCGAACAATTAACCGCGCTGACAACGCTCGACCTGGGCGCCAACGGGCTTGAGACACTCCCGCCAGAAATCGCCAACCTATCGGCCCTGACAACGCTTGGGCTCCGCGGGAACGAGCTCGAATCGCTACCGGCGGAGATCGTTCACCTGGGTAATCTCACGACGCTTGACCTGGCGTCCAACGACCTGGGCGAACTTCCGCCGGAGATAGTTCAGCTTAGCGGTCTGAGGCGACTTGACCTGAGCGAGAACCGCCTGAAAACTTTTCCGCAGGAGATAGTACAACTCACTGACCTGACTGAGCTTGATCTGGACTCCAACGATCTGACGGAGCTTTCGACCTGGATAACTCGCCTGAGCGGTTTAAAAACGTTGCACCTGGGCGGGAATTCGTTGCGTAAATTCCCGGAAGAGTTGATGAGCCTTACCGCTCTGGTCGAGCTTGACTTGAGCGATAACGGCCTGTCGAGCTTGCCTGGCGAAATCGCGATTCTGGGCGAACTGGCGACGCTGAATCTCAGCGGTAATGATCTCTCCGATCTGCCCGGGTCTATGGTCAATCTGGCGAGCCTGAAAACGCTCTACTTGAACGATAACGGTTTGACGTCTCCGCCGGCGGCGATATTCGTCCTGTCGGGTCTCACCGAACTGCACCTGAGCTTCAATGCTCTTGAAACCCTCCCGCCGGAGTTGATGAATCTTACGACTCTGGAGCGGTTGTATCTCGATTCCAACAGCCTGACGGAGCTACCGCCCGTGTTGATCAGCCTGCCGAATCTGGCTGAGTTGTATCTCGACTCGAACGAGCTGACGAAACTGCCCGCCGATCTGGTCGCTCGGGACAATCTCAAGGTGTTGCGCGTAGAGGGCAACTTCCTGCTCGACCCGCCGATAGTGCTGGCTGAACAGGGCGTAACAGCGATCCGCGAATACTTCGCCCGCCAAGGTGAGTAAAGCTCTTGTGGTGGGTCGAGGATACATTGCCAAAACAGGCGAAAAAAGGTATAATTGGGCCATGGACAGGACTGTAACAAGCACGGGGCGCATATCAGATCAGAAGAACGACGACTTCGTTCCGGGCAGCCCGGCCAGTCGCATCAGCCTCGTTTGGCAACTCACCCGGGAAGCGGCGGCTTTGAGCAAATATCATGATGCTGAACAAAGATTACAAAGAGATGTTACAGTTCTTAGCCGACGAAAAGGCTAAATTTTTGCTGGTCGTTGTCGTTATCCGCGTTATCCGTAGCATATCCGCCGTTGCTGTTGCTGTTGCCGTTGCCGTATCTACATCCGTGATATCCGTGCCATCCGTGGTGGAAAAAAGCTGTTGCCGCTGGCCGTTGCCGTTATCAGTTCGCCTCAGGCTGCCCTTTTTCATATCGCACACATTCTTGATCACGCGGGTCGAATTTGCTGTGACTTTTGGGGTTTATCGCTTAGCATTGGCGCCAATGATTATGCGATCCTTTTAGGAGTTTGTTGATGACGTTGAAGCGGAAGTTGCCTTTTATCATTTTGGCGATTGTGGTGCTCTTGCTTACGCCTTATTTCATTTGGCATGCGGAAATGGACGCCTATTTCGCTTCTGACGATTATCAGCAGTGGCTGGTGTCGATACGCCCTTATGCCTGGGCGGTGGGCATCGGCCTGATCGTAGCCGACCTTTTCCTGCCAATACCCGCCGCCCCGATAATGGCCGCCATGGGAACACTATATGGTACGCTTATCGGCGGTGTTATCGCGACGATCGGAACAATGCTCGCCGGGCTGACAGCCTACGGACTGGCGCGCCTGCTGGGCATGAAGGCAGCACGCCTCCTGGCCAGCGAAAGCGAACTTGACGATCTGCAAGAGTTCTTCGACTCCTGGGGCGCCGCGGGGATCATCGCCTCACGAGCACTGCCGGTAGTGCCCGAAGTTATGACGCTACTTGCCGGCCTGGCGAACATGCACTTCGGGCGTTTTCTGTTGGCCCTCACGCTCGGATCAGTCCCGATCGGATTCGCCTTCGCCTGGGTCGGCCAGGCCAGCGGGACCTCGTCGTCACTGATACTAATCCTAACACTGATCCCGGCGCTGGCATGGTGCGTGTACGTAGTCCTGGCCAGCCGCCGGCGGCGAGCGGTTTGTGATTCGACACAGAGACTCAGAGACGCAGAGGACGGCGCGAATTAGTAACGGCCAACGACAGAGAACGGCGAAAAGCTAACAGCAAAACCGTCGCTTCCTACTCCGTTTTTTATAAATAGATAAGGAAACACAATGAAATTGAAAATGCGTTATCGATATTTGTCCGCTTTGCTCGTTCTGCTGGCGGTCGGTTCGCTTTGCTGCGCTGCTGGGAAACCGCAGCCGATCAAACCGGCAGGCACGCTGCCGAAAACTACGCCTTGGAATTTGAAGGTGCTGAGTGCGGCTCCTGAGTTTACATGGGGTGAAGATGAGGGCAAGGGCGCTCGGTCGTTGTACTTCACCGGTCCGAGTTACAAGGGCAAGCCCACGCGCGTGTTCGCCTATTACGCAACACCGGGCACGCTGGCTCGCGACCCCGACCAGGATGAGAATCTGCCCGCAATTGTGCTCGTGCACGGCGGGGGCGGTAGGGCGTTCGACCATTGGGCCAAGACCTGGGCCAAACGCGGATACGCCGCTATCGCGATGGACCTCGGCGGATGCGGACCGGGCAAGAAACGCCTGCCGGACGGTGGACCGGATCAGAGCGATGCGACCAAGTTTGGATCTGTCGACGGACCAAACGGCGATATGTGGACCTATCACGCAGTCTCGAATGTGATACTCGCACACTCGCTGATCCAATCGTTCAAGGAAGTTGACGCCAAAAAAACCGCAGTGACGGGTATAAGCTGGGGCGGGTACCTCACGTGCATCGTTATGGGACTTGACGACCGCTTCAAAGCCGCCATCCCAGTCTACGGCTGCGGATTCCTGCATGACAACAGCGTATGGCTCGGACAGTTCAAAAAAATGTCTGACGCGAACCGGACCAAATGGGTGAAGCTGTGGGACCCGTCATCGTACGCGGGCTCTGCGTCTATGCCCGTGCTGTTCGTTAACGGCGGAACAGACTTCGCCTCCCCGCCCGATTCGCACGCCAAGACTGCCGCTCTGGTAAAAGCGCCCGGAAAAACAATGCGATTCGTGCCGAGTCTGAGGCACGGTCACATTTTCGATCGGCCCAAAGCGGTGGAAGTTTTCATAAACCATCATCTCCAGGACGGTGTCGCCCTGCCGCAAGTCGGTCCGGCGACAATCGCAAACGGTAAAGCTACAGCGAGCGTAAAATCATCGACTAAACTGACTTCCGCATCGTTGCATTACACCACCGCGAAACTGGCTGACAACAACCGCACCCGCAAGTGGACCCAGCTTCCCGCGACGATCGAAAAGAACACCATCACCGCCGCCGCGCCGCCAAAGGAAGCGACAGTCTGGTTCATTACAGTCAGCGACGAACGCCAGACGCTGGTCTCCAGTGAGCTTGTGTTTCCCAAGTCAACCACTCCGTGATACTCGGAAAGGAACGGATATGAAACGGGCGTTTGCTTACATTGTATGCGGCCTGTTGGTTGGGTGGGCGGGTTTGTCCCGCGCTGCCGAGCCGTTCGGTATCCGCGTGGTTGACAGCGCGAGCCAGCGGGGCGTTCCGCTGGTCGAACTGGAAACTGTAAACGGTATGCGGTTCGTCACCGACAGCGCCGGGCGGATCGCCTTCGCAGAGCCCGGCTTGATGAACAGCAAAGTGTTCTTCACCATCCGCAGCCACGGTTACACATTCCCCAAAGACGGGTTCGGATTCGCCGGTAAGGCGCTGCAGATAAGCCCGGGCGGGTCGGTGATTTTGAAGATAAAACGCGTGAATATCGCCGAGCGATTGTGCAGGCTCACCGGTGGAGGGATATACCGCGACACCGTGCTGCTGGGCAAGAAAGCTCCGTTGGCTCGACCGCTGCTGAACGGGCGAGTGTTTGGTCAGGATTCGGCCCAAGCCGCAATTTATCGCCGGAAGGCGTATTGGTTCTGGGGCGATACGCAGCGGCCTGGATATCCGTTGGGTCATTTCCAGACCTCAGGCGCGACGGTGGAGCTGCTCGCAACGGGGCGGCTCGATCAGAGCAGGGCGATCGAGTACAAATACTTCACCTCGCCATCGGGCTTCAGCCGCAAGGTCTGCCCGCTGGCGGAAACCCCCGCAACGATGGTTTGGATCGACGGATTGGCGGTGGTTGCTGATGCATCCGGTGCTGAGCGATTGACGACGCGCTACTCGCAGATGAAGAGCCTGGGCAAGATGCTCGGCCAGGGTCTTGCTGTCTGGAACGATAAGAAGGCGGTTTTCGAACCGGCGGGTAAATTTGCACTCGACGAGAAATGGCGAATTCCGCAGGGGCACGCGATTAAGTTTAGCGAGGGTAAGCGTAAATGGATCGTGTTCGCCAATCCCTGGCCCGTGGTTCGCGCGGCGGCGACGTTGGCGGCGCTGGGCGATTCGAAGCAGTACGAGGCTTTCACATGCCTCAAGCCCGGCTCGCGATACGCCAAGGGCAAATCGCAGATCCATCGCGACGCGAGCGGAAAGATAATCTGGGCTTGGAAGCGCAACACCGACCCGATCACCCAGCCCCAGGAAAAGCAGATGATCTCCGCCGGCCTGCTTACCGGCGCCGAGGCCCGCTTCCAGTTGCGTGATGCGTCTGGCGCTGAGGTTCGTATGCATCGCGGTTCGGTGCGGTGGAACGCTTACCTGAAGCAGTGGGTGCTTATCGGCGTGCAGTCCGGCGGGGCCAGTTCGTATCTGGGCGAGATATGGATCGCCTGTTCGGCGTCGTTGGGCGGCCCGTGGCGGTCTGCGGTTAAGATTGTAACGCACGATAAATACTCATTTTACAACCCGGTGCATCATGCATTTATGGATAGCAAAGACGGGCGATACATTCACTTCGAGGGCACATACAGCGACACGTTCTCCAAAACACCTGCGCCAACCCCACGATACAACTACAACCAAATCCTCTACCGCCTCGACCTGAGCGACCCGCGATTGAAACCGGCAAACTGAAATTGTGTGGCATTTTGCCGTACAATGTGTTATACTTCCGTTACCAGATAACCGAAGAGTTCATTGGAAGCAGAATACGATGGCCACTACAGCACATAGTACGCGTTTGGATGTTCGACTCGCTGGTGAGCACAAGCAGCTCATCCAACGGGCGGCGGAATTGCTTGGCGAATCTATCAGTGCCTTCACCGTTTCCACGTTGGTTCACGAGGCGCAGCAGGTTGTCGAGCGATTTTCATCCCTACAGTTGAGTGATCGCGATCGCGATAGTTTCCTATCGGCTCTGGATGCTCCGCCCGAGCCCAACGCCCGTCTACGCAAAGCTGCTGAGGCGCACGCACAAGGTCTTAGTTCATGACGACTTGGCGAATCGAGCTGCTGGGGAAGAAACACGACTGCTCCGATTTTGACTGCGGGCGGGAGACCCTCAACACATTCCTCATCCGACACGCCGCCCAAAACGCCCGAAAAGACATCTCGCGTACATATGTATGCCTGCCCGATGGATCCGACATTGTTATCGGGTACTACACGCTGTCCAGCGGGAGCATTTCTTTCAAAACGCTACCGAGCGATATTGGCTCCCGCCTGCCGAGGTATCCGGTTCCCATAGCGCATCTGGCCCGGTTGGCGATGGATGAACGATTCCAGGGACGGGGGCTCGGTGGGATACTGCTCGTTGACGCACTAAGGCGCATTGAAGCACTGGCTGAGCAGATCGGTATCTGTGCGGTGACGGTTTATGCGCTGGACGATGAAGCCCGCGGATTCTACCATGCGTATGGATTCCTGGGCTTGCAGGACGATCCGAACCACCTGTTCCTGCCTCTGGCGACTATACGCAAATTGCAATAAGGAGTATTCAAATGAAGTGGACTTTGGTTATCTGTGTGCTGCTGACGGGGCTGTGCAATACTGCATGCACCGCGGAGAAAACAGCCCTGGCGCCGTTTTCCTGGGATACCGTGCCAGTCTATATCCACTTTGGCAAGAGCAGCGGACCGCTGACCGACGACGAGGTGAAGTTCGTCGCTCGGACATCGAATTTTGTGTGCTTCGAGAAGGGTCACGGAAAAGGGCGATTCGGGTCCACCGAAAAAGGAATCGCCCACGACGCCAAGCGACTCAAGGCGCTGAACGGTAAGATAAAAGTACTGTTCTACTGGAACGGGTTCCTAAACTACCAGCTATACGACGCCTGCAAAGAGTTCAAAAAACACCCGGACTGGATTTTCCGCGATGCTCAGGGCAAGCCTCTCTACAAGACAAGAACCCTGGAGCAATATAACCTGCTCAACGCGGAATTTCGCCAATGGTGGGCCTCCATAGCAGCCAAGGCAGTGAAGGAATACGCCTGCGACGGTATCTTCATGGACGCACTCCTGCAAACCACGAACCCCAAGTGGGTTAGGATGGGCTGGGGACGCGGAAAAGAATCCAAAGTCACCCGAGCAGTCGTCGACATGATCCGACAGGCCAAAAAGAAAATGGGAAATGACGCCATCCTGCTATACAACGGGCTGCGAAGCTCCGACCGAAACCGAACCATGAAAGGCGCCCAATTCCTCGCCCACGCCGACGGCGCTGCAATCGAACACTTCGGAGCCTTCCAAAGCCGCACCAAAGAATCCATCGCCCGCGATATCGAAGCGATATCTAAAACCGGTAAGGCGGGGAAGATCGTTGTGGTTAAAGCCTGGCCTGACCCGCAATTCAACTGGACGAACAAAACAAAAATGAAACTACCCGCGGCGAAGCTCGCAAAAGAGGCCCGCGAAAAGATCACGTTCCCGTTGGCGTGTTTCCTGGTAGCCGCTCAGGAAAACAGCTACTTCTGCTATTCCTGGGGCTACCGAGAGCAACACGGCGGGCTGATCGAGTACCCCGAATTGAACAAGCCCCTGGGCAAGCCCAAAGGCGATGCGACGAAAAAGCAGTGGGTTTACACCCGCTCGTTTGAACACGCCGATGTCTGGGTGGACCTCGCGGGGCGAAAAGCCCGAATCAATTGGAAACCGAAACCCGATTTACCGCCGCACCGTCGCGATTAGGATGTGAATCGCCGTCGCGAAATCAGCAAGCCGGCGGATTTCTCACATGTTTACACCATTGGGTAGTGTAAACCTCCAATACGACCCATTGACCTGCCCGATATCGACGGTTTAGACCGTAATACACCCGATAGGTTAACTCTAAACTACTTCACCACAGGATGTTACATCAAACACCGCTTCGCACGATCCATGGCCCGGAAAAGCAGTACTACTTTTACGAGTCATGGTTTACAACGTGTATTCGTAAACCTATTGTAAACATGGCGGCGCCGAGATGCGGGCTTTTGCGGGCGTGCGTATTGAGCTGTTGATTTGCTGGAATGATGCTCCCTGAGCCCCAGGGGCGAAAGGAAATTCAGGTCTAAACGTGTTTTTCGAATGGCGGGTTGGTAGAATGCTCGCAGCTTGAATTATGACCTTTTGACCTGGAGTAGATGATGAGTAGTGAATCGATTGAGTCGCTTGGCGATATCTGGCCGATGCAGGCGGAACTGAATAAACGATCCGGTTTCGATACGCTCGGATTGGGCGAAGCTTTGCGAGCGGCAGAAGCGGGCGGGGGGCTGCCCGACGAAGGCGGACTGCGCACCGAGATCGGAAAAGCGATTAAAAACTACGTAGACGCCATGTCGGCGGAGTGTCACGAACTGCAGGAATGCCTCTCGTGGAAGCACTGGTACCGCGAAGCCAAGGAAGGGCGCCAGTACGAGTTGCAGGATATCCAGAACGCGCGAGTCGAAGCCACCGACATGCTGTTCTTCCTGGTCAGCATCTGCCAATTGCTCGGCGTTACGCCCCAGGACCTGTTCAGGCTCTACGAACAAAAACTCGGAATCAACCACAATCGCCAGGACGAAAACCGCTCACAAGCCGAACACGCCACACACGAAGACGAAAACCGCGATGTGGTTTAAAGCTTACCCGCTGACGGACATAGCTCAGCGATGGAGCAGTTTTCGCAGTCGGGTTTGCGGGCGTCGCATACGGCCCGCCCGTGGAATATAAGCATGTGAGACCAGAGTATCCATTCGTCTTGTGGGACGAGCTCCATTAAGTCGCGTTCGATTTTCACCGGGTTTTTGTGCTTCGTAAGGCCGAGCCTGCCGGAAAGTCGAATCACGTGCGTGTCGACTACAACGCCCTCAGCCAGACCAAACGAATTGCCCAACACGCAGTTGGCTGTCTTACGCGCCACACCGGGCAGCGTTAAAAGCTGCTCCATGGTGCGGGGCACTTTTCCGCCGAAGTCGCTTATGATTTTCGCGCACGCCCCTCGGATATTCTTGGCTTTGTTGCGGTAGAATCCGGTCGAGCGGATGTCATTTTCCAAGTTTTCGGGCTCAGCAGAGGCGTAGTCTTGGGGTTTCTTGTACTTTTTGAACAGCGTTTTGGTGACCACGTTCACGCGTTTATCGGTGCACTGGGCCGACAGGATCGTCGCCACCAGCAGCTTCAGCGGATTACCGTGGGTAAGCGCGCAGTGAGCGTCGGGGTAGGCGATTTTGAGTTTGGTGATAAGCTCGGCGGTTCGCAGGGTCCGATTGGCTTTCGATTCGCGTGGCATGAGTGTGTTACCGATTGAGGTAGGTTTCGATCTGGGCGGCGGCTTTGCGGCCACTGCGAATCGCATTGGCGACCAGCGCCGGACCGCTTACGATATCCCCAGCGGCGAAAATACCGTCAACCGCGGTGGTGTATCGTTCCACGTAAACCCCACCGTCGTCGTCTGTGCTCAGCCCGAGTTGCGCCGCGAGATCCGGATCGAAAGTTCGCGTGAACCCGACGGCAAGGATCGCCATGTCCGCCGACACCGTAAACCCGCCGCCCGGTATTGCGACCGGCGCGTTGGCGCCTCCGGCTTGGCGAGTCCATTGTATTTCAGAGGCCGCCACTTCGGTTAGTTTATCGCTTCCGGCGAACGCCTGGGTCTGCACGCACCATTTGCGATCGACCCCGGTCTGCTCGTCGTGCGTTGGGTCGGTCGAGATTTTATCCTCGGGCATTATCTCGAGTTGCGTCACCGATTTGGCGCCCTGGGCCAGTGCGGTTTCCACGCAATCGTTGCCCGTATCACCACCGCCGATAACTACTACGCAGCGATCCTTCGCCGATATCGCTTCCCGCCCAGCCAGGTAGTCCAGCGCGAAATGAATACCGCTTAGCTCTCGCCCCGGCACGTCCAGGTCGCGCGGTGCTGTGGCGCCACCAGCCAGGCATATCGCGTCGAAGTTTTCCTTCAACTCCGTCGCCGAGATGTCTTTCCCGACGATGGTTGATGTCTTAAAGACGATCCCTTCGTCGCTAAGCTGTTTGACTCTGCGATCGATCAGTTCTTTCTCCAGGCGGAATTCGGGCACGCCGTATCGCAGCAGACCACCGGGTTTTTCATCGCGTTCGAACACCGTTACATCGTGTCCGGACCGGGCCAGTTGCTGGGCTGCGGTAAGCCCCGCCGGTCCCGAGCCGATAACCGCCACCGATTTCCCGGTCGCGCGGGCGGGTTTTTGCGGTGCGATCCATCCCTCGGCGAACGCCTTATCGATTATCGCCAGTTCGGTCTGCCTGATATCGACAGATGTAGCGTTTATCGACGCCTTGCACTGCGTCTGACACGGAGCCGGGCAAATGCGTGCGGTGAATTCGGGGAAATTGTTGGTCTCGTGCAGAAGATCGGCTGCTTTGCGCCAGTGATTTTTGTTGGCCAGGTCGATCCAATCGGGGATGCGGTTTTCCAGCGGGCATCCTGATTCGAGGCATTGCGGGTTCATGCACTCCATGCACGTTCCGCCCTGCAGTGTCGCCAGGGCGGCGCAGTCGCCGGACGGGGCGGCAAGGAAGTCGGAAATCGCCTGGCGGTATTTTCGCAGGTTGTCCTTCTTGGTGCGATGCGAGCGGGTGAACACGCTTCGCAGCCAGGGCATGCGTTTGATGGTTTTCATCAACCAGGTGGGCGCGGCGATATTCACCGTCGGGCGCCACAGCGGAATGGGCAACTCAACGGTCAGCAGATGTCTGTAAGATATCTTGTCGCCATTGGCTGGGTTGACGTTGTATTTCTCGTTATCGCGATGGAACTTTTCGGGGCTCGTAGCCAGTTCGGCGGTGAATACGATGTCCTTTATCAGCATCGCCGAAGCCAGCGAATGGACCACCGCCTCGGTGGCGGGGTAGCCGGCCTGGGCGTTATCGTGCTTGTAAACCGAGCGCACTGAATCGGCGTATTGTTTGGCGTAGGGAATCCCGCCCCAGCGCATCGTATCGTAGAGTCGAACGATAATATCTCGCTTGAGTTCACCGTTGATTTCGGGCACGTCGGCGATAACCTGGGCTCCGAGTTCTCTGAGCTCCTGTCCGAGTTGCCGACCGGCGCGGTAGCGTCGGACGGTCCATCGGTATTTGTCTTCGAGTAGTTCAGCCCATTCCGATCGTCTCGGCGGTCCGCGGAAAAGGTCCGGTTGGACTACGAGCTTGCGGCCCATGTTGAACGCGTAGAGGTTTTGTGTGGCGTGTGCTCGGATGGTGTGACTAATCGCTTGGCTTATCGAGTCCAGTGAAACCGGTACGAGGCCCTTCTGGAACGCGAATCCGAGCATCATCAGGTTTGCGTAGACTTTCGAGCCGAGATATTTTTCGCAGATCGTCGCGATGTCCCTGGCCATGTAGTCGTCGGGACGGGTTTGGGCCCGGATAATTTTTTCCAGTTCGACCGGGTCGAAGTCATCGGCGCCCATCACGCCGTTTATCGTTGCGATCTTGTCGGTGTTTATTACTGCCGCGGTGGTGTCGGGCGAGGCGGCTCGGATTCGCCCGTTGGGGTCCATTGCGCGTGCGGCTTCCAGTATGTCCACGCCCAGCAGCAGGTCCGCTTTACCGTATGGTATTGACGCGGTGACGGGTTTGTCAGCGATGTTGTAGACGACTTGGCTGACGACTCCGCCGTTTCTGATCGCCAGTCCCTTTTTGTCGAGGAATACGACTTTGTATCCTTCGTAGTGCCCCGCCCGGACGACGATACTGGTCACGGTCCCGATTCCCATTCCGCCCACACCGGTCAGGCAGCATCTCCACAATTCGCCATGCGGGTGTTTTTCCGGTTCGGGTATTTCGTCGAGGTGCAGTTCGGGCACTCGCGATTTTGGAGGTCGTTTTCGTTTGACGGTGATTCGTTCGAAGCTGTTGCATGCTCCGATTCTTCTGCATGCTCCGTCGGCGACGCACCATGACAGGTCGGTGTCGATCTTCGTTCCGTAGTCGGTTTTAACGTGTTTCAGGCCCGGGCAACCGGTAAGTTCGGCGCACGCGAGGCAGAAGCGGCATATTTCTTCGTTAACGTTCATGTGCCGCGCTTTTGGCAGGTATCCGCGGTCTTGTACGGCTTGGCGCTGCTGGCGTCGTTTGCGTCTGGTGCGTGTGATCCCGCATTCCTTATCGGCGATTATCACCTTCACTCCGGCTTGGAGGAACGCGGTTTCCAGCAGGTGTCTGTATTCGGCGGTTTCTTCTGGGTTGGCTCGTATTACGGGAACTTCTGTGGTGCTGGCCAGTCCGCGAACGGTCTCTGCGATGCTCTGCACATCGGTGTGTGCGCCCAGCACGTCGAAGTCGAGTTCCGGTGTGGTCTGGTGACCGGTCATTCCGGTGGTCGAGTTGTCCAGGATAATGAACGTGATGTTCTGTCCGAGCTTTATCGCCTGACTTATCGCCAGCACTCCGCTGTGGAAGAACGTCGAGTCGCCCATGAACACAACTTCGCTGTTCTCGATGAACGGATCGGTGCCCGCCCCTGTCCCGCCGCCCAGACCCATGCCCGATAAATCGTGCATCAAACCGGCGTTGGGGGGGAACATAAGCATCGTGTAGCAACCGATGTCACCGTGGAAAACCACGTCTGTCGGTCCGCATTTATGGCGCCGGCGCATGTAGTCGGCGTCCATGAACGATTTCTTGATCTGCAGACACAGCGAAGCCGAGTCGCGGTGCGGACAACCCGGGCAGAACGACGGTATGCGAGGGGGCAGCTGTCCGACGTCGGCCTTGTTGGCTGCGTCGATCATCACCAGCTCGTGATCCATTTCGGCGTCGGAATTATCGTTGATGGACGTCGGTGCGTCCTGCGGCCTGTCTGCTTGGGCGGTAGTGCACGCCCAGCGGATCAGCGGGGCCAATCGCTGGGTCAAAATCGACGGATGCAGCCCGGCGATATGAGGCAGGCCCTGCAAACCGGCGGGGAATTTTTTGCCCCAAACTTCGATATCCGGGCTCAGTTCACCGTTCTGGCGCATCGTCATTACTATCTGGGTGACTTGCTCTTCGATGAATCCGCGGCGTTCTTCGACCACGATTATTCGGTCGCACTGCCCAGCCAGTTCGGCCACCATCTCCGGGTCCACCGGATAGGTCATGCCCAGTTTGAGGATCGGGAACTGACCGAGCTTCCCTGATTCCATCAGCGCTTGTGTGAGGTATCCGTGGGCAAGTCCGCTGGTGATGAAACCAAGCGGGCGTTTCTCACCGGGGTTGGCCTGGTGTTCCAGACGGTTCACGCCGAGTTCTCTGGCTGCGACCATTGCCCGCTTCTGGCGGGGCACGAGCGTTGCCTCCTGCCACCAGGTTCTAGGTGGTAGGAGCACGCGGGTGTCGAAGTCGACCTCTGCGGTGTCGAGAACGGTTTTCTGATGGGTGTTAAATGTTGGGAACTGGTTTGGGGCGCACTGTACGGTCCCGCCGCCGTCGGCGAGATTCGTCGTGATTATGTACCCCATGTACAGTTCGGACCGCCTGGAGATTTTGAACGCCAGATCGACGAAGTCTTTTACTTCCTGTGCGGTCGATGGTTCGATTACGGGAATGTAGAGGTGTTTGGAGATGTATCGACTGTCGGAGGCGACTTGCGTTGAGTCTGACCATGGATCGTCACCGTAGATTACGATCGCGCCGCCTTTTTTGTGCGCTCCTGCGAGGTTGCCCAGCGCCAGAGCGTCTGCGGCCACATGCACCCCGACGCTTTT
Organism: Phycisphaerales bacterium; assembly: GCA_018645065.1. Classification (GTDB taxonomy): domain Bacteria; phylum Planctomycetota; class Phycisphaerae; order SM23-33; family SM23-33; genus BS750m-G57. The sequence goes on along the minus strand of JABGPF010000024.1, from coordinate 6,635 downwards.
CATTGCGATCATCGCGCGGCAACCGATGGACTGTGCTCCGTTAAGCATCGCGGCGGCGAGCGCTTCGTTATTATTTATCGCGGCGCGTATTCCTTTTTCCAGCAGCAGTTCTCGAATGTACAGCATCGAGTCGAAGAAGCCTGCGATCGGGCTTCCCGGGTAACCTGCCAGCAGGTGTACGCCTCCCTCTGTTTCCAGGGCGCCCTTGAGCATAAGCTCGCTACCGCTGAAAATCTCGGGACCTTCACTCGCCAAAAATCTTGAGTCAACACTCATTGTCCGCCTATTCTATGAAACTGACGACAAACCCCCAAGATAATTTCCGAACTTACATAAAAGTAGTACGCAAAATTCTTTCCCGCCGTGGTGTTAAAGGCGTTTTTCCACACAGAGGCTCAGAGGGACAGAGAACGACCAGAGAACGACAAACGGTAACGGCACGGCTTTGCCACAGAGATCACAGAGAACGGCAAACGGCGGAAAAGATGTTACGGCCACGACAAACGGCCACGACAACGGCCAACGGCGAGATCACAGAGGTCGGCGAACAGCAACGACAACGACAACGGCCAACGGCGAGATCACAGAGGACGGCAAACAGCAACGACAACGACAACGACAACGACATTTTTTAACCACGGTCGAAGATCCGCCGCGGTGGGAAAACACGGAAGACACGGAAATTAACGACAACGAGAGTAGTGCAAGTAGAAGTGCAAGTAGTGCAACAAGTTTTCTAGTAGTGCAACATGTTTTCTGCAAATTACCGTTTGCTTCGATCATTTGACGCTTAGGCTGAACCGGAAGGAGCCCTTGCCATGTCGTTAGGCCGTTGCCGTTGCCGTTGCCGTGGTCGTGGTCGTCCTCTGTGTTCTCGCCGTTGGCCGTTGGCCGTTCGCCGTTTGTCGTCGCCGTTGTCGTGGCCGTAACATCTTTCCCGCCGTTGCCGTTCTCTGTGATCTCTGTGGCAAAGCCGTTGGCCGTTCGCCGTTCGCCGTCGCCGTTTTCGTTCGCCGTGATTTTTTGCTCTGGTTTCTACTATCGGCCCTCTTCTGTTCTGTGCGGGATTACGTCACGCGCCGGTGCTGTGGTGTGGGCTATGGCCCCATTTTAGCTTTGTTGTGAGCGTTTTGAAAAAATCGTGCCCCGGATGCGGTACGATCTGTACGGGTTTTTCCGCTCTCCGGATCTTAATTACGTCCTCGTCGTGCAATTGGCGGGTCAGTTGCCCGTCGATCATTACCGCTGTTCCGGGGTTAACCCGTGTGGCCCGGATCACAATTGGCTGGTTCACCTGGACTAAAATCGGCCTCATCGATAGTGTATGGGCTGCCAGCGGTGATATAACTACTGCATCCAACGTGGGTTCTATAATTGGGCCACCTGCCGACATGTTGTATCCAGTCGATCCGGTTGGTGTTGCGATGACCAGCCCGTCGCCCAGATAGCGTGCGATGTTCTCCTGGCCTCGCGATACGTTCAAATCGACCATTCTGAACGGTGGTCCCGCCGAGATCGCCACTTCATTGGCAACCGGTGAGCTGAAAGTTTCCTCACCATGTTGCCTCAGCGACGCTTCGAGCATGATTCGCATGGTCGGTTCGATTTTTCCGGCAAGTACGTCCTCGAAGTGCTTTTGCATGTGTTCGATATTGAATTCAGCCAGGAATCCGAGCTTACCCATATTCACCCCGAGCAGCGGGGTGTTGGTTTGGCCCAGAGCTCGAGCCGCCGATAGGATCGTCCCGTCGCCACCGAGCACAATGCACAAGTCAGCCGGTGGGATTGGAGCGTTATCGAGCTTATCCACGCCGATAATTGCGGTAACTTCAGCGCGCTGGCTGATCCAGGCTTCGATAGCGTCTATCTGGTCGGCGACGCCCTGTTTCGAATAGTTTGCTACTATGAGTATTTTTTTACCGGACATTAGCGTCTATCCTTTCGTCTGTTATCTGGCTCCGCCGATTTGCCCTCGCGAACCGAGGTAGAGTTGCTGTCCGCCGGTTATTGTCAGGCTCGGGTCGATTTTTTTTGCAAGTTCTTCTGCGCTATCGGCAAACAGCGGTGAGATTTCGATTGCCGCCGCGGTTTGCCCCTCCGCGTCCAGGGGCAGTTCCACGCCTGCTGCTTTAAGCCAGTTGGCCGCACGCCTTACCTGATGGTGCAGGCATGTAATCGGTGAGTCGAGCCCTTCGGCGTTTTTGATCGGACTGAACTCTTCTGATCGTCTGGTCTCGAGTATAACGGTTTTATCTGCAAGGGGCATGGCGTCGAAGATGAACATTTCGAGTTTGACTGCGTTGGGTTCACTCGGCGTGATTTTTGTCCCGCTTGCATCTATGTGCCGGACCGCTTTTTCCGCCCGATGGAAGGGTAGCGAGCAGCTTTGGCCCTCGGTAAGGCGCTGGACGAACGATCGGCTTAGGATGTGTATTGCGATCGAACCGGCCGAGAATTTCAAGAACCCCTGATCGTTAGTGCTCCGTGCGAGGTCCTCGGGCATGTCTGAATATTCGATTACCGAGGTTTTCCCGTCGACTACGCAGAAGTTGCCCAGTTTTTCCATCGGATCGCGTTTTGCCAGTGCTTTTGCGCTCATTTCGGCCTGGTTCAGATCGTGCAGGCCTATGAACAGCGGATCGATGCACTTTACCATCGGGTTGTCGACCTGGAAGTAACTTATCACCGTTACGCCGCGTTGGTCCATGTCGTCCAGCGATCCGCTGTCTCGCAGTGCGGGTAATATCCCACCGTGCCCGTCGGGGCTTACCGCCAGTGTGCCTTTTTTCGCCAGCAGGAGTTTCCCGTCCAAACCTATCGCGGGCATGGTTCCCTGGCGGAAGCATCGCACATTTTTCGGATCGAGCCCGAAGTAGTTGTTCCTTCTGAGGAATGCTTTGGTTTGGGTATCGTTTATTCGGCTGGTCATTATGTACCAGGGGATCGGTTTTCCTGCTCTGAGGGATGCGGCTTGTATTTGTTCGGCGAATACCTGGAAGAGCGGTTTTTTCGCTACCGGAGTAGCTTGGAATGATCCTTTGGGTCCGTCGAATCCGAGCCTGGTTCCCTGCCCGCCGGCCACTACGCAGGCGGCGACTTTCCCCTCAGCCAGTAATTCATTTCCGCGTTCTATCGCGCGTTGGTATAGATCTTTTTGTTCGTCGTTGGCGGGTTTGCGAGGTAAAACCACCGCCGGTGTGATATCGTCCGGCGTGACTGGAACCGGTTCGCTGGCGACGAATTTCTCGATGTACTGCTGCAATTGTTCGAGATTAATCGTGTCGATCTGCTCCAGGAGCGTCTCCTGTCCGTTCTGGTCCAGCTCGTCCCAGAATCCTAGAAGGTGTTCTTGCCCGCAGGCTTGCAGCCTCGTTCGTATATCGGTTATGTCGGCCATGATTATTGGTCTCCCGGCTCGGTTTTGGATGTTCAGGATATATACGGTAACGGTTAAATATCCAATATCCAACAAGGAATTTTCAAACTTGACCAGGCCAGGCAATCCAGTTGCGCGCCATAACGCACGTTGAAGCTGGAATTCTGTGTTTATATGCAATTATTCCCGAATTGGGCATATTGATCTTGTCTGATTTGGTGATGCTGTCTATAATAGTTATAGAGATTAATAGAGGTCTGTAGAAGAGGCCTGTCGACGGCTCGAGTATACCGCAATTATCTTTATGATTCCGCGAGCTTTCGTCAGGGGCTGTCGTAAGTCGCTTCTCGGGCTGTGCTCGGCCTTGTTGGCTGGGCGATTTCGCCTGTCGCCTCGTATTCGACGATGTGCGTGTTTTACGTGTGTTGCGCCGGGTATTTTGCTTGGTTTTGTGGTTGCATCTCGGCGGTTACATGTGTACATTACGCTTGACTGACGGACTAGTTTTCTGTCTGTCTGGTTGAATTGGCGATAAATCTGAGGTTGGCGGTATTCGCTGACCAAGTCGTAACGTGTTGTTCAGGCTACCGTTGTGAAAGTTATCATTTATATTTCTTTTCTCATTAGGTCTGGCCAGACGAAGCGGCGCAATTTTAGGAGATGGTATCATGAGACGGACTAAAGGTTTTACACTCGTTGAGCTGCTGGTTGTTATCGCGATTATCGCGATTCTGGCCACGCTGCTTGTCCCTGCGGTGAGGCGTGCGGTCGAACTGGCCAATCAGGCCTCCTGCCGTGCGAATCTTAGTGGTATCGGTAAAGGTATCGCGCTGTACGCTGCCGAAGATAAGAACGCCAAGTTCCCGCTGCTGTGGAATTCGGGCGATCCGGAATCGGCGATTATCTGGTCTGACGCCGCCAAGGATATTGGTACGTTGACGACCGACCTGGTTTCGAAACCTGCCGGTATGCAGAACATGTGGTTGATGATAGACAGAGGACTTGTCCCGGATACTGCTTTTGGATGTCCCTCTGACGATGACTATATCGCACGCAACCTGACAACCCCGGCCGAGCGTTTGGCCAGTCGAGTTGGATGGCAGTCTTCGGCGCAGTTCTCATATGGTCTGCACTATCCTTACAAGTTCAAGACCACGCCTGACCCGGCCAAGCCCGGTGTTGGTGGAAACCCCGCTCCTTTGGGTCCGAAACTTAAGAGTGGTTTTGTCATCATGGCCGACAAGAGCCCCCATATCACCACCGCCGGAAGCATTGGCGTTCAAGAAGGTATCACCGAACCTTCAAACCACGTCGACGATGGCGAAGTTTACCTGACCTACAGTGGACAGGTTGACATCAAGAAGAGTCTCGCAGATTCCAACGTTCAGGGCGATGATATCTACACGATAAGCACGAACCTGCCGACCGGAATCACGAATAAAGATTCCACGACTCCGGCGTGGCGTGATGATCAGTACATCACACCGCATCCGCTGGAAGCTGTGAATCCGAATCCGTAATTTTCTCATCGACGCGTTGCGTCATTGAGAGTCGCAAGAATACTGGCGGGGCGGCCTGGTCAACGGGTCGCCCCGTATTTTTATGGCAGTCGCCCGCTTTGGCGGAGAAATAACCGTGGAACTAAGCATAAAACTTGAAACGCCGCACAAGGCGGCGATGCTGTTCGGTCCTGCTGATAAGCATCTAAAGCTGATTCGCGACAGCCTGTCAGTACAACTTGTCGCACGTGCGGGGATTATCAAGATCAGCGGGTCACCGAAACGGGTTTCGCTGGCTGCGACAGTGATCGATACATTGCAACGCGCCATCAGACGCAATAAGCCTGTTGGCGTAACAACAGTGACCGAGGCGATCGCCAAAGCCGCCTCCGACGCCCCCGGATCTTCAGAAGGCGATATACTCGACGTCTATGTCTCGGGCAAACCCGTAAGACCAAAAACACCGGGGCAGCATCGATATGTCGAAGCGATGAACAAATGCGACCTGGTGTTCTGCACCGGTCCTGCCGGAACGGGAAAAACTTATCTCGCAGTCGCCATCGCAGTTCACATGCTGAAAACCGAGCAGGCAAAACGCCTGATACTCGTGCGACCAGCGGTGGAAGCGGGCGAAAAACTCGGATTCCTGCCCGGAGATATGCAGGCCAAAGTTAATCCGTACCTCAGGCCCCTGCTCGACGCCCTGAATGATATGATGACGTTCGACCAGGTGCGACGCTTCATGGATAACGATGTGATCGAGATTATTCCTCTGGCGTTCATGCGGGGAAGAACGCTCAACGATTCGGTGATAATCCTGGACGAAGCACAAAACGCCACAGCCACGCAGATGCTGATGTTCCTTACGCGCATGGGACACGGGTCGAAAATGATAGTCACCGGAGACGGAAGCCAAACCGACCTGCCCGACGGATCACTCAGCGGACTTGTCGACGCCAAACGCAGACTCTCGGGCATCAAGGGCCTGGACTTTGTCACTCTGGATCGACTGGACATTGTCAGGCATCATCTCGTGCAAAATATCGTCGACGCATATGGTCGAGATGACAAGTAATCGCCCGATAAAACATTGCTCTCAATTCATTTAGGCGTTCAAAAACACCGATCAGATATAGAGTCTCCATGAAACGGTGATTGCATGCGCCGGATAATGTTTGGATAATTAGCGTTGGTTGTTGGGATATAATTATTAGTCGCTTCAGGATATTAGTTTGGTGTGGCCTTTCCGAAAAAAACGAATTAAGCATCGGCGTCTGGAGGTCCGCAAGGACATCTCCGCCGACAGCCTCCCGCTGTGGGAGCGTTTCCGCAGGTCAGGCGGACCGGTTTCGGTCCTGCTGGGGCTCGGGTTCTGGATAGGCGTGCTCTTGCTGGATATCTACCCGCTGGACCCGCTCCCCTACCGCCAAGGCCAGTACATTCCAGACGATATTCGATCACGAGTCAAATTCGAGGTCCTTTCCCGCACGCGTCTGGAAGACCAGGTGCGGATATCGCGCGAGTCCACAGCGGCTACTTTCACCGCAGATGAAGAACGGATCGATTCGATAGTAGCTCTCGTGCAGTCGCTTCCAGGTCGACTGGCCGCGACAACCCAACCGGCGGATCTCGATGAGGATCTTCAAAGGCAGTTCGCACTTGATGACGAGACGCTGATGCTCTGGGGGGAAATGTTCGACTCACCAGGACGGATCAAACTTGACGAAATCGCAAAATCGCTCACGGCCGCGCTGAAAAAA
>JABGPF010000376.1:2355-4740 GCA_018645065.1 Phycisphaerales bacterium | reverse complement strand
CCGACATGGTGCCCCGTAACTATACCGACGAACTGCGTGGGACTGCCTGGAATGGGGCGGGCGTACCACACTCCGTTAGGCCAGTATGAATTACTCCCGTAGACCGCGCGCTGGCCGGTACCGTCGGGATTCATGCTGAACATGATCCTCGACCACACGTGCGGCAGGTCGGTGTAGTCCCATCGCATGTACAGTATCCTCCCGTCGTTCATGACCGCCGGATGGAAGTTGTGGTCCTGATCGTAACATATCTGACGAATATTCGAACCGTCTGCGTCCATCAGGTACATCATGCCGACGTTTACGCCCGGGTTGCAGGGCACGCCCTGGAACGGGGCGGTCGAGACGTAGACGATCTTACCGTTGGGCAAGTAGCACGAGTCATAATTATGCACCTTGCTGTGGCTGCCCGGAGTAATCTGACGCAAACCCTTACCATCGACGCCGACTTCGTACACCTGCCAGTGCTCGGCTTTGTCCCGCATCGAGAACATGAGCTTCCGAGCCCCAAAGTGCAGATCCACGTGCGTAACCAGCATCTTGCGCGACGGGGCGAAGAGCGTCGAAAGTTTACCCTTGGGTCCGACCGGACTGAGCACCGATATCTCGTTTTCCCATTTGGTCCTGGGGTTTATGCTCCCCAGCGGCCAGGAACTCTGCTGCGGCAGGCCCAGGTACTTGCCCACACCGCGATCAGGCGCATGCCACATTCGCGGATCGCCAAGCGGCTTGCGCTTGGTCAGCAGCAGCTTGTCAAACCGCATCAGGGGATTGGCCAGAAGCACCTCGCTCTGGAAGGCCAGCAACGCCTCAACTTCGCCGATACTGGTCGGAACTCCCTTGGCCAGGCCCTTGCGAATCCCCTCGGCCCGCTTTTCCCACTGGGCGAGTCTCCGGAGATACTCATCGCCCCTGGGGTATCTCTTGGGGAACGTCTTGGCCAGATCGTTAATAGCCATCCTGATCGCCGGGAAGCTTACAAGCCCCATGCGGTCGCTGGCCCATGCGGCGCGATCGATCGGGGGATGCCGCGTGTTGCGACGGTCACGCTCGCTCCTCTTGGGCGCCGCCCCGAGCGATGATGCGCCGCCAAACAAAAACAGTACGCCCAATCCCAACACCAGATATCTCATCGTTCGCCTGCTCATATCAACCTCACCCTTAAATCTGAATTTTCCGGATAGTATCCAACTCACTATCTTCACGAGCTAGTACGAAAATAACAATCGATCCCGAAGAACTTGTCAAAGTAAATCTTGGACGCGAACATCAGTCGCATCGATTCTGCCCCGGATTTCCTGGTTTAGGTTTTGTCCTTGGGTATAGTAGAGCATCGTTCGACTGCATGAACAAAGGGTTTCCTCAAGATCAAGGGCGGCAAGACTGGAGAATCCAATGGGTGAAAGCGGCAAGGATGCCATTCGTGTAGGGTTTGACGGCAGTCTCAAGTTGGAGTTCCACGGACCGAAGATCACCAGCGAAGCAGGGTTGATCCCATATCGAGAGTTGGATGAGACGTTGGGCTTGCCAGACGCCGCGGCGCAGATGTTGGCGGATTGGCGTACGGGCAGGAACACCCAACACACGGTGTCGGTCATGGTTTGTTAGTCGGTGTTCAGCCGCTTGGCCGGATACGAAGACACCAACGACGCTGAACGCCTCTGCGTCGATCCGACCATGCGTCACATCGTTGGTGGACGTGCCAGAAACTCCTACGCCCGGATGACCGGAACGAACGTCGAAAGCATGGCGATCAAGCGATACCGACGGGGAAAGTACGCCGTGGCCGCGGAAAAGAGCTTGTTTTCAACTTCCGACTTCACCGTTAGTGTGGTTCGAAGCCTATGGTCCGCTGCCCAAATCCTAGATTCAGCTTGCCCAACGCGCCGCATCGGATACAATTGCGGTGAAAGCCCCGCGATGGTCGCGGGCGCAACGCCATCTGGGAAATCCCAGTTTGGGGACTGTTGCTTTTCAACCCAACCCGTTAATCAGGAGAGCTTATCATGACTACACGCAATGGAACCGCCCGTGTTATCACCGCCGCACTGCTGGTTGGTCTCTGTCTGGCCGCAGTATCCGTCAACGCGGCCGACTGGCCCGGATTCCTGGGACCCAATCGCGACGGACATTCGCCCGACAAGGGGCTTGTGAAGAGTTGGAGCGCTGACGGTCCGCCGCTGCTGTGGAAGGTCGATAATGTCGGTCCCGGCTGGTCGTCCATGGCCGTTGCCGACGGCGCCGTTTACACTACCGGAAATGCAGACGGTAATCAGATGCTGATCTGTCTGGACATTAAGGGCAAGGAGAAATGGCGGGTCGTGCAGGGTCCCAAGGCTCCGAACGGGGGTTTCCCCGGCGCCCGGTCCACGCCGACTGTTGACG
>JABGPF010000376.1:0-2345 GCA_018645065.1 Phycisphaerales bacterium | reverse complement strand
CCGGGGCGGTCACCTGCCATAACACATCGGACGGAAAACTAATCTGGAAGCGAGGCATGAGATCCGATATGGGCGGTAAGGTAGGCGGATGGAAATACGCCGAGAGCGTTTTGATCCTTGGCAAGCTGGCGATCGTCACCCCCGGCGGGAAGAACGCGATTGTCGCCCTGGACAAGATGACGGGCAAGACTGTCTGGAAGTCTGATGCGTCAGCACAGGCCGGTTACAGCTCGTGCATCTCGATCACAGAAGGCGGAAGTACGATCATCTGCAACGGTTCGCAGAGCGGTTTGATGTTCATCGACGCAAAGACGGGCAAGGAGCTGTATCGCAGCAAATTCGCCGCCCCCAACACCGCCAACTGCCCAACCCCGGCGTACTCGAACGGATACCTGTTCTGGGGAGTGGGATACGGTAAGGGGTCGATCTGCCTGAAGGTGGCCAACAGCGGCGGGAAGTGGTCGTTCAGCGAGGCGTGGCGCAGCCGCGATATTAGCAGCCATCCGGGCAACTACGTTGTCAACGGCGGTATGGTTTACGGAAAGGGCAGGGGCGGACTGGTCTGTGTGGACCTGAAAACTGGAGAGACCCTGTGGAAGGAGAAGGTCGGCGCCGGTCAGGTCGTCTGGGCCGACGGGATGCTCTATGTCTTCGCCGACAGGGGCGGAAAGATGTCTCTGGTCGATCCGTCGGCTCCAAGCGACAAGGTCAAGGGCAGTTTCTCGGTCAAAGGTTCGGGCTCCAGTTGGTCGCACCCGGTGATAATCGGCGGGCGACTCTACCTCCGCTACGACAAGAACTTGTACTGCTTTAATATGAAGAGCAATTGATCTTAGATTTGGGACCTGCCTGCCAGCAGGCAGGTTTAACGACAGGTCATTCTCGCCGGCAGGATAGCCTTGATCTTCTGCAGCGCATTGGCCAGGCCGTCACCGAACGGGGTGCCCGCTAGGGGCGCCAGAAGTTGCTGGCTGAGGAACAGGCTGATCATCTCCACTACGGTCAGCTGGAGTTTCTCGGATTCGATGTAGTGCGGCGCAAGTTTCCAGAACCGTTTGCCAAAGTCACGCTGCTCAAAGCTGATTGGAAACCCTACTTGCTGAAGGCTGCCGAGATCCCGCTGGACAGTCCGTTTGGAGTACTCCAGCCGCTCGGCCAGATCCTCGGTCGCCAGTCCGAAACGATTCGCCTGCAGTGTCTTAAGCAACTGCCACTGTCGAAATAACGGTTCACCTCGTGCCATTTTTCATTATCCCTGGAGGGCTTCGATCGCCAGCTTGGCGACGTGACCAAACTTATCCGTATCGTACGGGACGATCAGGCCGGTCAACCAAACCTCGCCCGACGTGGCCTTCCTGGTTCGGACTGCCAGAGGGAAGGGATTGATCCTCACGGAGAACAAACTGGTGGAGCATTCGTTCTATCCCTGTTCAGGTCGAAAAGCGTCCGTGAGTAACCCTGATGCTGGGCGATGTATGGATTTTCAGAAGCTGATTGCCGACCTACCCAACCAGTGCTGGCAGCGCCAGTGGGAGTCGGGAACTCGGAAGAACCGCAGGTATTGGGATCACATCTGCCTCAGCGAACATGGCCGTCGCATCTTGAAGCGGTGCCCGGCCGCAACTGGCGGCTACCAACTCCTGCGCCAGCAGGCCCTGGCTGAGGGCATTGCCGCCAGCGATCAGTACGATCTGGTGGTTTCCTGCGTGGCCTACGACAGCCGCAACAAGGCCCTGATTGGCTGTCTGCGTAAGACGGGCATCGACGATTTTCCCGCCGGATGGGGCTCGCTCTTTACGGGCAGGGCGAGCTTCGCGGCGTTCACCCACCAGCAGTGGGTGGCGTGGGTCAACCAGCATGACCATGAAGGTCGATGGACTCACTGGGGCACCTATGTGTCCGAGCGATACGGTTACGGTAAGTCCTGACATTAAGCATAGTTCTAGGTTCGACCAACCTTCGATCCGACCTCGCCTGACCGTGACGTACCCGCTCACTTAACATGGATCAGTTCTTGAGGGGCGGCTCGATCAGACGACGGTGCGATGTAAATGCGACAACCATGGTCACATCTGGTTAATCTCAGAGAGAGAATCGATTTCTCTGCTCACCATATCGGCCACTTGTGCCTCAATGTCATCATCACGCTTCGCCGCCAGATCGCTGACTTTCTCCTCAATGTCATCCTGGAGCTTCCTGCGGGCGTCGTTGATCTTACCGTCGGTCAACACCATCTTGAGTGCGAGCGATGGGATGGGAATCTGCTTGGCGGCCCCCGCTCCTGCTATTCCAATGGCGATTCCCAAGACCGCTCCAATAATCCATCCTATTGGGCCGGATGCTAT
>JABGPF010000375.1 GCA_018645065.1 Phycisphaerales bacterium | reverse complement strand
ACTGGAAGCTCTTGCCGCAGAAAGTCGCAAGAAGGGCAAGTAGAGTTTCAGACTGGTTGGTCGTATTGAGTTGGACCTAATTATTATCGCACCGTGACCCCGCTGGGTTGCGGTGCGTTTTTTTAAGGTTCGTGACAGACTAGTGGGGGGGGGTAGACGGCGAATATCCAATATCCAACAAGAAATGTCCAATAACCAAGTTAACGGAAAAAGCGTACGGCAACGGCAACAGCGACACCAACGCCGCAGCATTTGCCGTATGCCGTTGCCGTACGCTTTTGCCGTTAACTTGGTTATTGGACATTTCTTGTTGTTCGGTTGGATATTGTTCCGTCCTCCCCCCCCAAGGATCTTATCCCAGGTGGTCCATTATGGAGTTTTTTTACTCCGTAATCTCGTCGGGTTTTGGGGCGCTTTGGGGTCCGCCTGCCGAGAGGAAATCCTGCAAGATTACCGCCGCTGCAATTGCGTCCTGGCGTGCTTTCTTCTTCTTGCGCGTGAAGGTTTGCGATAGCGCCTGATCGGCCTGGAAACTGGTTAGTCGTTCGTCCCAGAGTCTTACGTCCAGGTCGGTTCGCTCTGCGAGTTGCGAGGCGAAATCTCGGGTGATTTTCCCTTGGGGACCTTCAGTGTCGTCCATATTCAAAGGCCATCCGACCACGACCCCTCCGGCCCCGTGCTCGTCGCATATTCGGACGATCTGATCGAGAATATGCTCGAATTCCGCACCGTTTATAACGGTTACGGGCGCGGCGATAGCGACCGATTCGTCGCCCACCGCGACTCCGACTCGTTTGCTTCCGTGATCAATTCCCAGCCATCTGCTCATGGGTTATGTGTATTTTCCGGGCGACTTAGTTTCGATCATCGCCAGCAGTTCCTTGAGGCGTTGCGAATCCGACTTTTTGCATATGAGCGTGGCGTCGGGGCTGTGGACCACTACGCAGTCGTCCATTCCGATAAGTGTAATGAGATGGTCGTCTTCGCTGACGATAACGTTTCTGCATGAGTCCAGCAGTACGGTTGTGCTTGCGATTACCGCGTTGCCCAGATCGTCCGGTTCTGCGACGTTTTCAATCGCCGGCCAGGAGCCAATGTCCAACCATTCGCATGACAGGGGCACCATTCTGACCTTGCGTGCCTTTTCCATAACCGCGTAGTCGATGCTGATCTTTTCCAGTTGCGGATAGATTTCGTTCATCGCGGCGGTGTAGTCCTGGCCTTGGGCGACCAGGTCGGTAATAGCGGTGAGTTTTGTTTTCGAGTCCGGCAGGAATTCGCCAATCGCCGCCTGAATTGCGGGTATTGTCCAGACGAACATACCGCTGTTCCAGTAGTAGTTTCCGTTTTCGACGTATCGTCGGGCGGTGGGGTGGTCGGGCTTTTCTACGAACCCCACCACGTCGAATATATCGCCTTCAGACGCCTTTGCGCAATGGACATATCCCAGGCCCGTGTGCGGGCTGGTCGGTTTGATTCCGAATGTCACGAGCGTTTGGGTGTCTGCTTCTGCGGTTTGGCATGCGGTTTCTACGCTTTGGGCCAGTTCCTCGATAGGGCGAATTATATGGTCCGCGGTGAACACCGCCATCGTGCCTTCGGGGTCCTTACCGGCCAGGATCGCCGCAGCCAGCGCCACCGCGTTTGCCGTATCGCGTCCCATGGGCTCGCCGACAATGTTTTCCGCGGGCAGTTGGGGTAGGGCGGCGGCGATATCGTCAACGTATTCGGCGTTGGTGATAATGTAGATGTTCTCGTTTTCGAAAGTGCCCGCCAGGCGGTCAACGGCCACATCGAGCAGGCTTTTTCCGTCGACGAGGCTGAGTAGTTGTTTTGGGCGACTTTTTCTTGAAAGCGGCCAGAGTCTCTGACCGATTCCACCGGCCATTATTACGGCGTAGCGCATGGTTATAGTCCTTTTCTTGCAGTATTGCTTAATATCTATATCGCACTCTGAACGCCTATGTCATTAGGAATTCGGTATCACGATGGAATTTCAATATTGCGTTACCGCTAAAAGGACTGCTTTTCAGGCTCGTTTTCTATTCGAGCGGCGGCATGATCAACTCGCCTTTTCGCTGTTCTTCCAGCTTGTGATACGCCCCGTAGAACAGGCTGTTGGAGTCAAGCCAGAGCGTGATTCTGTGCAGTTCTTCGGGTGTTAGTTTCAGGTCGTGGTGCTTCTGCAGATGCGGATAGAGCTTTGATCCTCGTGCTCCGAACTGCCCGGGGAATGTGCGGGTGGGGGTTCGTCCCGGCGGGCGTGCGCTGAATGCGAATGCGAATCCCTTTTGCGGTCCGCCTTCAGTGTATTTGCTGTCGATTGTCAGCGAAATGTACGACTTGGTCCAGGTCGGATTCCCACCGCCGTATCCGCCGCGTTTCCATTGATCCGGTTGGCCGGTGAGATTGGGGGCCTTTTTCTTGGCGTTTTTAGTGTGGCACGGGACACATTTCTTGTCGAGCACCGGCTGGACCAGCCTGGCGTACGATACCGGGTAGGATCCGTCGACATCGCGTTTGAGCGTCGAGGGCTTGCGTTTCAGTGCGGTTTTCACCGACGTCGGAGCCGAGGTTTTGTGTCGCGACTCGTGGCAGCCCAGGCACGTAAGCGTCTCGCCCGGATGGGTGTACGTGACTGATTGCATCGACTGAACGGCCATACCGTTTTCATCGAGCGCCTGGAAGAATATCAACTTACCAGCCGGGGCGGTGAAGTTCACGCTACCGTCTTCTTCGACCGGAACCGTACCGAGTACGCCTCTGACCAGGGTCTCGCTACCGACACCGATATCCGGCACGTTGACCTTGATAGTCGGCTTGGGGAAAATCTGGTAGACCCGCAGCGCCTTGATCTTTGTGCCCTCAGGCCAGGCCTTCTGCCCGTTGTATACGTTCATGCACTGGATGGTCGCGGTTTTTACCGTTGCGGCTTGGCCCTGCTTGGGATGCCCCACGGGGAAACCGTTCTGCGTTTTGTGCGGTATAACCGGGGGCATTTTCCTGGGCCGCAGCGGGATGGGGTCCTGGCTGATATACTTCGCGTCGCGATGGATCAGCACGCGGTTTCCGAACCCGTCTAGCAGGTAAAGGGCGGGGCGATTGTTGCGGTCTCTGAGCCCGCCGGGGTTATAGCTGCATAAAACGTAGTGTTCGTTGAGCGGCCAGGGTGTCGCGTATCGCCCCGATCCGCCTTCGGTCTCGGGGAACTTCTCTTCGGGCGTGAATCGTTTTACCGGCGCCATTGCTCCGTCGTCCTCCACGTGCGGGTCGAATATGATCAGTGAACCGAACGCCTGGCCGTGGTGCGGGACAGCCGTCGCGAAGTAGCGGGTCGAACCGGGAATCGCTCGGATATGGTGTTCTGCGTCGGGCCGGGCGCGGCGATTTGAGGGGTAGTTTCCGTGTATGGCGCGCGGGTCGCGACCGTCTGGGAAAGTGATCCACGGATGGTGGGCGATGCAGTCTCCGCGATCGATATAGTCCCATCGCGAGTAAACGATCATACCGTTATGATCGATGCTCGGGTTCCATTCGTTGGTTTCGTGGTAGCTTAGTGCGACAATATCGCTTCCGTCGGGCAGCATTGAGTGGAGCGTGTAAGTTGGTACGGGACGCGGGTGGCAGCGCCCGAATCCGCCGCGGCGTTCGGAGATAAAGGCGATTCGCCCGTTGGGCATGAAGCACGGGTCGAAATCGTTCCATTTACCGTCGGTCAGCTGCTCCAGCCCGCTGCCGTCAACGTTCACCTTGAACAGGTGGAACGAACGCTCGGGGGTCCACACGTTGCCCCTGCCCGGCTGGGCGTAGGCGAACATTATCGTCTTGGCGTCATACGATAAATCGGGCGTTATGATTGACCCGCCAGCGAGTTTCTTGCCCTTGAGGCGACCCTTCTGGACCACCGAGTTTTCCAGTATGTCGCGGAGGGTCGGCTTGGCTCCGAACGGATCGGACAGGACGTACAAACTCCCTCCGGGCCGCTGCTTGTTACCGAAATACTGGTCGCAAATGTGATTGGACGTCTGGTCGCGTTTGACGAACAGCAGCTTGTCGATCCCCTTGAGCAGCGGGTTGGCGAAAGCGATTTTGCGTTGGACTTTGCAAATCTCACCGAGCAGGGCGGTTCGATCTCCGCCGCCTGCTTTGGCTTTGGCTGATAGCGCCGCCAGCGCCTTGGCCTCTGCGGCCAGACTCGGCGTGCCTTTCATTTTCTTGATATCTGCCAGCATCAATCCCGTGCGTCTTGCGACGAGGCTTGCCGCGTCAGTTTCGCTGGGCAGGGGAGCCCACTGCGGATTGGCCAGCTGGTTTTTCTGCTGGGCGTATCGCTTGCGATCGCGGAAGTCGGTGGCGGCGATGGCGACCTGTATGCGAAGCTCCGCCTCTTCGGGCGATTTGGGCGGGGCGGTTTTGGGCTTGGCGGTCAGGGCCCCCACGCCGATTGATAGTGCCACGCATATCGCTGAGATCGAAATGATAATTCGTTTGCTCATGTTGGTCCCTTTACGTTGTGTCGCAAATTTAGCAAATCAGTATGATTAGTGTATCCCTGTCTGAAACGTACGGCAACATTTCTTATTGCGTCAACGGCAACGGCAACGTCAACGGCTTTGCCACAGAGATCACAGAGAACGGCAACGGCAAACGGCGGATAAGATGTTTACGGCGAACGGCCAACGGCAAACGGCAAACGGCGAGATCACAGAGGACGGCGAACGGCAACGTCAACGTCAACGGCTTTGCCACAGAGATCACAGAGAACGGCAACGGCAAACGGCGGATAAGA
>JABGPF010000374.1 GCA_018645065.1 Phycisphaerales bacterium | reverse complement strand
GAACCGCGCCACGATCTGTTGCCGTGCGACCAGGTGGCTGCGACCCAGATTGTGTTGGTCACAGTGTCGACAACAATTGACGGGTCTCCCACGCCGTCGTATCGCCACTTTTTATCGCTGCCTGTGTCCATGATGATCTTCATCTTTTCCCACGTTTTCCCGCCGTCGGTCGATCTGCTCATACCAACGTCTATATCGCCCGGCAGGTCGCCCCAGCCGCGATACCGCACGTCGTAGACACCGATCAGCGTCCCCTTGTTAGTAGTCTCCAAGCCGGGGATGCGATAGGTTTTAACGTTGTCGTCTCCGCCTTTGCGAAGCGCCACTCCCAGACGCTGGGCGACGGGCTTGACCTGACTCTTTGGCCGATGCGTTTTGGCCCCGTCCTTGCCTGTGACAATAACCGCTTGGCAGGCCGCAGCGACGCGATGGTCGATATCGGCCCGGTCCTTGAGCTTTATCGATACCCACAGCGAATTGACGCCTTGTTTCAGGGGAACGCTCCCGCTAAAGGTAAGTTTCGCGGCTGCCTTCTGCGGTTCGCCAAGCTTCGGAGCCTTGGGCGCCCAGGTCTCCGCACTGCGCCAGTCGACCTTCTGTCCGGTTGCATTGGATAGCACTTCGATCGAATCGATATCGTCCAGATCGTCCGAGCCGTTTGTGTTTATCTGCAATTGCGTTATGGCAAGGGCGCCGAGGTTGCCTGCTACGTTGATGCGAACTTCGAGGGCGGGGTTGTATCGGTTCCTCACCAGTATCGGCGTAGCCGCCTGGGCGACGGTTACCGAAGCGACGCTCATCGGCGCGGCTGGGGCGAGGTTAATGTCGTCTATCAGAACCCCCGACCCCGCCGGGGCGGTGCAGACAAAGCGGAACTTGTCAGCCGCCTTGCCCGCCAGGTCAATCCTGACCAGCGTGTGGAACCCGCCGACACGCATAGCCGTGTCGCCATTGTACAGGGCAATCCATTTCCCGCCGCTCAGACGATCGATCCGGAATTTAAACGGGTCGCGTCGCGTCCATCGTTCAGCCCAAAATGACAGCACTCCGCCGCTAGAGCGATCTGTCGACGGAGTGAATTCCACAGTCCGCTCGGTTCCGCCGAAAATACGCAACGCCTGGCGCCCGGTCCGTGCGGTATGTCGCGTGATCTCGGCATGACCGGATTGGGCTCGCCACTGGCCTGTTTTTGTGTCGAGTTTTGTAAGCGGGCCGACCTTGGCGTCCTCAAATGATTCAGCATGCACCGAGGTCGTGGCGAGAAATGATATGACAACAGCTAGAATGATAGGTCGCATGATTCGTATGTCTCCACTGAAGGCGATTATTTCGCCGCTCCTGTAATGGTATCATTATGCGGACATCCTGCAAGGATGTCTTTGGCCTGTGCTGTAGAATAGCGGGCCTGAACCTAACGACAAGAGATGTGCGGTTTTTCTACAGAGCACTACTTCACGGTACAATGAGAAAGCGTTACCATGAATGAGTTCGTCTGTAAGTTTCCAAGTTTGTGCTTGTTATGGCGAAAATGCGACTTTATAAAGGACCAGACGCAACTACGAAAAATTGGGCGTTGGCAAGTTTTGACAGGGAAATATCCTCAAAAGTATACTGAAACCCTGCGCCCACAACCGTGACGATTATTAAGTTGTTAGCCCTCCAATGTCATGCATTGTAAAAAAGACTGAGCCCAGTGAGCAAGAATGGGACATATTGCGCAATGAAGCCAAAGTGCACTATGTCGCGGCTGCCCTGATATTGTTCTTTATTGGCGTTTGTCCGTCATTGTTGATTTGGTTCGTACTGTTTTGTATCACCGGTTTTGAGGGGCCTGAGTTTGCCAGGCTTTTTCCGGTAGTCGTAGTTCTGATGGCTATCGGTGGTCACACCAGCGTTTCTTGTCTACGAGGCGACAAGCCGGGCCGACTGGCTGCGATTGAAGACTTGAGAGAGGGCAAGGTGGATGAGATCGAAGTGCAAGCATCAGCGGTGTCAAAAATGAAGCCCGCAGGCGACAATGATCTTGCCCTGTGTTTTCAAGTCGGCGTTGATCGACTGCTGTTTATGCAAGGATACTACCTGTACGATGCTCGCATCTATGACAATCTGAATGAGGCAAACCGAGGCGATAGGGCCGGTGGTGAAATAGCGTTTCCTAATGACCACTTCATTATCCGGCGGCTTCCTCGTAATGGTAAAGTGCTTTCGATTAAGCTACTAGGCCGTGCACTGCAATCGGGTAAAGATGCCAAGGGCATGAAGCGGAAGTACCGCTTTCCAGAGAGTACTCTAATCGAAGGTTCCTTAGATTCTCTTTCAACGAGTCTTGTGAACGCTCACAAGGCGCTCCAACAGACGCGAAAAGACCACGCTGCTGAGCTTAGACGTTAGCTCCCAGGAGATGACATGAAATATCGATTTCCGGTTATGGTGTGCTGCATGGCATTGTCTGCAGGATGCGTCAGCGATCAGCGACTTGCCAGATCGGAGGAGGAGGTTTCCGCCCTTAAGACCGATCTTGATCACCTGACTACCATGATTGCCAACGGCAACACAAGAGGAACGAAATCCCTCTTCGCCATTGGCTTCAAGAATCTTTCGCCAGAGGCCAAGAACAGGTTCCACCTGCAGGCTCTAACTTACGAAGAGTCTGTCAGGGCGATGGCCGAAGCTGATCTCGCCGCCGGTCACTTCAATGTCCTTGACTATGGATGTATTGCCATGCGTCTGGATGCGCGAATCCAAAACGGTATTTCAGAGTATCTCCTGAAGACATACGATGTCCATGAAATATACATTGGATGGGGCGGGAGAGATCCCGCCGTTGTGGGAGATATGGCGAAGATCTACAATGCAATAAGCATTCCTGCTATCGAGAAGAAGATCGGGAAGAGCTATAAGGAACTTTACGATGAGGCTCGCAAGGTCGTGAAGGCACAGAAGAAGAGCTGACCCCAATTGCCCCCCCCCTGTTTTCTGTTTTCTGAGTGCCGATAAATTGTAGGACACTATTAATGCAAGCTTCAGTCATATATACGTTGCCGGAAACAGTCAGTTCGAGACGTGTTGAATTATCCGCCGAATGTTCAGAGTGGCTTTTTGCTATTCGATTCTGGAATAATCTTAATTTCAAATTGGGTACATTGTTCGATCAATATGAAGAAGAATCGGTTGATGTTGAGGCTCTGCCATGTGTGCTCTCTTTGCTGCGGCGTGTAATCGCACACCTACGGGCGGGTGAAGGATCAGAAATAGAGTTTGTACGTGGGTGGGACGTAAATGGGAACCCCTTAGAAGTGCGAATTAACAGGGAGGCTTTAATAGAGGAATTGGGCTCGCTTGATGCTCTAATCGATTATGCAATTAGAGAAGCTAAGGGAATGGAATTTGAGCTTTGAGAATTTCATCTGGACCGCGGTAAAGGGCTGTTGTTGGTGATAGGAGACATTATGGTAACGAAACTTTTGCGAGACTCACTGAGATTGTATCCGAAAGATCTCTCCCGGTATCGCACCGCATACGCGGGCATTGCGGTGTTGGGCTTGTGGTGTGTCTCATATTTTATGATCTGGACACCTACTTTTGTACTTATAGGCGATTCGGGAGTACATGTGCCGGAATGGGAGGCGACGCGGATATGTGCGTATCTTTGGGCAACAATGACTGCAATGGGAATTGTTCTGACTGGAGGGCTTTTCTCTGATTGGTTAGTGCTGCGGCTTCAAACTAAAAAAGAACTTACGATTGGACAGATGTTTACATGGCGAATTATGCCGCTTGTGTTCTCGCCAGTACTGAATCTGCTGTTTATCGGTAGTGTCTACCTTTCAATTTATTATGAACCAGCCAAGCCAATCGTGGACTCCCTCATGCCCTTGGCCAAGATAGTCGTCGTGGGTCCTGTGATTCCTATGATGTGGTGCATTGTCAGAGGCATTGCATTTTCTAGCGTCATACCAGGCAAACGAGGTAGCGCAGCGATACTTCTCAGCATGCTGATTATCCTACCGGCCGCAGGTTGTGCTATGAGCGTATACATATCAATAATTGAGGCATATGTCGGCCAGGCACCATTCTTTCTTTAAATTATTCCATGAGACCAGAGAAATGAATACTATGAAACCAGAGTATGTGCGTCTTCGGGAACTATTGTCGCATTTATCGTCTTCACGGGAAACTGAAGGTGATTTTGAGGAACTTGAGCGTTTGTTGGGAAGATGGTTTCGCAATCTGCCGCCTAAGGTTCGTATTGAGGTAATGAGGGAGTCGTTGCGTGCAGCCGGGAGAAACTTTACGGAGCATTGCCCCGATCTGGCTTGGATCACGAATGTCATAGAAGAGATAGAGACCCTCAATGAGAGCGAGATTACTAAGATATTCAAGCGACCAGAATTTGAGGAGACCGGGCCGCCCCTTGGTTTCTTTGTTTCAGGGCTTGAAAATGGTATCAGGGCAGTTCAATGGCAAGGAGAAGGTCTCGATCAATCCTTACTATTCGCTGCGGCGGTTGTTATGCTAGCGGAATCAATGCCTGATGCTGCACGCGCATTTCTGAATCCGGAGCGTTGGAAAGCAAATGAGACTCTCTGCAAACTGGCGGATGAGTGGATTGCGGCGGGTCAGAAACCTGATGATGCTCGCGTGCGTGAGTTACAGAGGCTCACGAAGGAAATCAATGAAAAATATCGACCTGTCAGCGAAAAAGAACAGTGGGATTGGATTGGAGATGTATTGAAGCCGATCATCAGACGCATAGGGCCGGAATAGGCTGTCGGTTTGAGATCGAGGGA
>JABGPF010000023.1 GCA_018645065.1 Phycisphaerales bacterium | reverse complement strand
TCGTCACGATCGGTAATTTCGCTCAGCGTGGTCATCGCCGACGGGCTACGACCCACCAGCACCACACGCCGCCCCACCCGCACCAACAGCAACTCATGACGCGGTGAAACCGCCGATCTGGCCAAAACATCAAGCACATCACGACGAGCCCTGCCTGAAACCGGACCAAAACGCTTGAGCATTATCCGGGCCAGGAATATCAGCACAACAACCAGCGCCAGTGCGCCGAGCGTGCGAGTCCACTGGCCCATGGGGTTCGTCGGGGCGGTTTCAATTCGCTGCCCTTCCGAGGGCCCGACCGGACGAGTGGATATGTCCGACACCGCTGGCTGAGTCGCCGCAGGCTGAGTAGCTTGACCCAGCGCCGAAGCGCACATCACAACCGTGACAACCAACATCCCGGCCGCGAATTGTTTCAGCATTACCATCATTTCTTAACGATTACCTTCCGACTGCTCCACCGGTACAATTTCCGATACTTCCACGCCAAGCTTCCCAGCAACAACAACGGCCTGGCCGCGTGCGATCAAACGACTGGCGAGATAAACCTGCACGTCCTGCTGGCCTCTGGTGTCGAGTTCCACCGTCGAACCGACAGTTAATTCGGGCACTTCACCGGGCCATAACCAGGTTCGCCCGACTTCGACTCTCAGCGGTTCTGTGTCAGCAAACATCATGGTTCTCCCACGAATCGTTCGACCGACTCGAATAAGCCTGATGGGCGTGGCCGGTTTGTTTATCGATCTCGGCGGTGCGTTTCAGTGCGATCATTCGGACCAAACGCAGGTGATACTGATCTGCGGATTTCCTGGCCCGGTGCGCCTCAAGCAACATTGCTTCGCTCTGCTGCAACGTTTGATTCAGCATGCTGCGTTGTTCTTCCAGTCGCGATAGTTCCTTGCGAATGTCGCCCGTTCTCAAGGCGTACTGTCCCAAGACTCTCGCCGAAACGCCGCTTAGCAGGGTTTCTCCAGCCGCGGCGTCATATTGTCCCAACGTCTCGTTCAACATCGCCACGCGTCCTTCAATCACCTGGAGGCAAGCAAGACTTTCAGCGCAGCTTCTGCGTGCGATGTTCTCATCGTGCATTCGCATCCGCATCAGCATTTCGCTTCGTTTTGTAGTTCTGGTGTCGTTCAAGGTGCTATCCGTGCAGCGTCATTTCGGGGATGTATGCGCCTGTTGATTCGTCGTCACAATCGATCCGCTCGCAAAGCTCCAGCATCGCTTCAAGGGTCTGCGAGATTTCCTTGTCCGGGCGGTCAAACGCCTTCTGGGCCATAAATTCACGCACCAGAGGCATCGCTTCGAGCGCCGAGTCAAACTGTTCCGAGCCGCCTTTTCGGTAGGCTCCGATGTTAACCATGTCTTCGATTTCTCGATAAAGCGCCAGCACGCGTCTGATCTTCGCCGCAGCCTGGACGTGCTCAACTGAGGCGGCCTCGCCCATCACGCGAGAGATACTCTCCAGGAGATCAATCGCGGGGAACTGGCCTCGATTCGCCAGGTCAACTGACAGTATCACGTGCCCGTCAGCCACCGCTCGCACAGCATTGCTGATCGGCCCGGCGGTTTCGGCGCCCTCAGTGAGCACCGAGTAGAAGCCCGTGATTGATCCTGCGTCTGTTCGCCCAACGCGTTCGAGCAGTTCGGGCAGCAGTCCGAAAACACTCGGCGTATATCCGCCCGCGGTGGGCGGTTCGCCAGCGACCAGACCGATCTGCCTCTGGGCGGTGGCCAATCGCGTAAGCGAGTCCATAACCAGCACAACGTTCTTTCCTGAGTCGCGGAAATATTCGGCGATGCAAGTTGCGACCGCACCGGCCTGGACACGAACCAGAGGCGGTTGATCGCTGGTCGATGCGACCACCACTGAGCGTCTCAGTCCTTCGGTCCCGAGTTCCTTCTCGACAAAGTCGCGAACTTCCCGCCCGCGTTCTCCGATCAGCGCTATGACCACGACGTCGGCGTCGCAGTAGCGGCTTATCATTCCCATCAATACGCTTTTGCCTGCTCCCGACGGTGAGAAGATTCCCATCCGCTGGCCTCGGCCTACGGTTAACATCGAGTCGATTCCGCGCACGCCGGTAGCCAGCGGTTCGGATATTCGGCGTCGCATCATTGGCGAAATTGGTTCGGGCCAGAGGGGCATGTGCATCTCGGGGGTAAGATCACCGAGCCCGTCGATCGGGCGGGCCATTCCGTCGACCACGCGCCCGAGCATCGCATCGCAAACCGGTACAGCCGGCTGACCGTCGGTGCATTCGACCTGATCACCGCGGCAGATTCCCGCCGTCGAGCCGAGCGGCATGACGAGGGTCTGTTCACCGGAGAACCCGATAACCCGAGCGTCAAGCCCGCTGTGTCCGCGAATGATTCTGCAGCCCGAGCCAACAGGCGCCGGGAAGTCGCCAACTGCAACTGTCAAACCGCGAACGGAGACCACCTGCCCGGTCACGCTGACCGGTTGGACCTGCGAAAGCATCTGTCTGTATCGATCAAATGGGGCCATCAGAACCAGGCATCCTCAAAGACGGAACACCGTCTGTTTTTCCGGGCGTTTCGTGCGATCCGGCCAGGCCGTCGGCTGCGAGCGCCGAAGCCACTTTGGCCAGTTGCGTTTCGACAGTAGCGTCGATAACGCCTCGGGCAGTTGTAATCTTCACACCGCCCGGCCCGACCTGCTCGTCGGCGACGAGTCTTGTGCGTCCAGCGGCGTCAATAACTTCCACGAACTCCGCGAAGTCACGGGAAAGTCCCTGCAACTGGGCGGGATTAACCGAGACGATTATCTCGCCTTCGGCATGTGCTAATTTCATCGCCTTGACGAGATTACTGCGAGCTACCGAAATATCGGTGCGTGCGAGCTGGCCTACAATTTTCGTCGCCAATTCGAGCGTAAATGCGAGAACTTCGTCGCTGGCCAGTTCATAAGGCCGATCACTGCTTCCGTCCAGTGCGGACATAATCGAACCAGCCAGCTGCGTCAGCCCCTTCGATTCGCCTGCGATTTGCGATCGGGCCTGCTCGGCGCCTTCTTTGGCTCCGTCCAGCACGCCTTGTTCTCGCCCTTGGGCGAAACCTTCGTCGTAACCTTGCTGGCGAGCCTGCTGACGTGTGAGTTCGGCTTTTGCTCTGGCTTCTGCGCTGATCCTGGCGGCGGTTTTGCGTGCGTCAAGCACAACTTCGTTAACCTGTCTGGCGATATCCGAAAGCTGCATTACCGCATCTGCGGCGCCTGACAGGCGTTTACTTTTTTTGATAATTTGAGTCATACGGCGCCCTCCATCATTTCACCACAGTCTATGTTCTTCGGGGCCTGAGACACACCGGAAGCCTGACTGACTATTTCCATAACACGCTGACGGGCCGATTCCACGTCGCAGATTCGCACAGGCCCGATCCCGTCCATCCTGGAACGCACGTATTGGGCGTCTTTCGCCACGAGACATCCCAGGACTTTTCGCTTAACGTGCCGAGCGGCCATTCGCAACGATATCGCAAGATCGTCAGAGTCGACCGCACCAAGTGCGATCCTAAGCTCGCCCGAGCCCAGATGCACAATGTCTTCAAACGCCAGCAATTTCAGAGCGTCGCGTTCGGCCCGTCGGCGATCGGGATTTTCGGCTTCACCGTCGCTGCGTCCGACGCGGCGTGAGATATCACGATTAATTTCCGAAACCACTTCAGCGTCAACGTCGCTCAGGTCATCCATACGCCGCGTAACTTCGGAGCGAAGTTCCAACGGAAGGCGAGAGATAATATCGCGGGCCTGCCCGGTCGGCATGCGAGACAGGATCAACGCCAGAGTCTGCGGATGTTCGCCAGCGAACTCATCGTCAGGCTCCTCGGAAGGCTCCTGCGGTAAAGACGCCAACAGATCGTAGCCAAGCTCGTCATTGCTCTGGTCGCGGACTGGCGAAGGTATGCTTACCGGCCTGCCGACGGCTATGCGACGATATCGCAACGCCAACCACAAGCCCATCCCGCCAAGAAACGCCGAGGCGACAATCGCGATGAAGAATACGCTTTGTTCAATCCCGCCGGCGGCTTGGGCGGCGTTCACCTTGGCGCCAACCGGGCCATGTAAAGCTACAGTTACCTCATGACGCCCCGCCGGACCAAGAATCGCGTGAGCGGCATTCTTAATCGATGCTATTTGCTGCTGCTGTGAACCTGTGTTACCGGACGACGAAACATAGCTTCGCGGAACCGATATCCACACCCTCAACCCGTCACCGGCGAGTTGGTTCAAGTCAACCCGGGCGCCGATAATCTGCACATCGGCTGTCACGCCAGGAATGTAACGAAGCGCCGAGGTGACCTTCTCTGTGTAATACGACTCAGCCGAATTACGCCGAGCCAGCGTCAAAACGTCAGACGACGGGCGATAACTGCGCCCAGTCTGATCAATCACGCGAACCTCGCCCAACTCAACCGAAACGCTTCCCGAAACCAGTTCGCCAATGGCGACAACCAGACCAGGAGCCATACGACGCCCTTTAACCAACGTTACTTTCACCGCAGCCCGTGCCGCCCTGCCCTGGGAGCCAAGTCCGCCCGGCGAGCCAGGCTCGAACAGCACCGAAGCCGATTCGATCGGCGCCAGGTCAGTAATCAAACGCCCCAACTCAGCGGTAACACCCGCCTGCCAGATACGCTTATTCTCCGCACTGCTCCGCCACATGCTGGAACTGTCAGCCAACTTTCGCAAACCAAAACCCGACGATTCAACGCTTGGCGCAGTCGAACGCAACACTTTTTGCGCCTCGGGTAGAGAACCGGCCGGAACCAGGAGCCCGCCTTCAGTGCGACGGACCTTAACGCCCTGGCGCACCAAAGCAACCGCCGCTCGCTCCCGCGAAACGCCGTCGAGATCGCGTGCGACAGCTATCATCGGTTCGGGCGAGACCATCGCCCAAACCAACCAAACCGCACCGCCCAGAATCACCGCAGCAAAAGCACCAGCCGCAAACCGCGCGCCAGCACTCAAACCAGCCAAGCGAACTCTAAGACGAACAACATGTCGTTTCAACCTCTTCACATCCCGGTCCTCCATGACCGGTAAGGGGGCCTTACGATGAACTGACTACCGTACTACTCAGCGTCCAACGCTGTACAATATTCCCGAATATACGCCAACGATTTGTGTTGAGCCTTCAACGCGATAATTTCATTCAAGCGTTGAAACACCGACTCATCATATAAACGGTGACCACCGTCGGTTCGTCGGACCTCAACCAGCAGGCCCATAGTTGTATAGTTATGCACCGTCTGGCGACTCAGGCCCGAATACTCGATCACCTCACCAATACGGTACAACTTCGGTGGGATATCTATCGGCTTGGGTTCGACGAAACGATTTCCGATCCCCGCTCGCCCAGACCCGTTGGAATGTGTAACACCATCAGAACCGGCCTGTTCGCTACCGGGGGTTTTATCGCCCGCAGCAGTTTTGGCGTCACGGCCCTGCTCAGATTTATCCAACTCTGAGGCATTCATTTCAACGACCTCGGCGATCGCTACTAACATGCTTTCCATATCGTTTTTCCCGAATCCATCTGCACGCATGATTTATACATACTTTACATTTTGTAAAAGGTATCTAGCATTTCCCTCGGCAACAACAAGAAAACGATCTTTTTTTGAAAAAATATTGCCTCAAAGACACAAAAACACCGCTAACCCACTGCAAACAAATGATATAAGACCATGGAAATATTTTTACTGCTCGAAAAGTTCTCTCAAGTCCCCTATTTAGGTAATATTGCCCACCCGGAAACCCACCTGTGAGTTCATGACCCTGGAAACAGCAGCACCCCATGTTTAATATCGCGAAAATCTCAACGCACAAAACGCGGCGCCGATCTCGCGGAGCCTCTTGCAACGTCTTCCCACCATCACCACCGGACCCCAGCAATACAGCCCCCACTATTCAGAGTTGCGATATTAATGCCAACAATCCGATTATTCACCTTGTCAATAATGGATTCCTATCCTACAATGAAATTGCATGGAGCGGAGGTAAGACAGTCTTAAGTGTTGCTCAATAGGAGCACTGTGTTTATACAGATTCGCCATGCACAAAAAAACTACAATACAATCCGCCCCCCCCACCACCACCAAGCATATACTCGTTGTTGATGATGACACGGCCGTACGGCATCTGACGAAAAGCATCCTATCGTCTCAGGGATACGACGTCACCCAATGCTCCGACGGAGCCAAAGCGGTGGACATTTACGCGAAACTCGGTAAAGAAATCGACCTGGTAATTCTCGACATGCTCATGCCCGACATGAACGGTGTCGAAACTTTTCGCCTGCTGAAACAGATCAATCCGCGAGTTAACGCTATTCTCTGCTCGGCGTTCGTTCCCGACTTCAACGGACGATTGATCGCCGAAGAAGGATTCTCCGCTTTCATCGCCAAACCATTCGCCGTAACAGAGTTTCTGAAACTCACAAAACGTCACACCAAGTAGACCGAGCCCAGAGTCGTGCATAATCGATGCTGGAGGTGGTATTTATCGGGGTGGAGTATTCAGACAAGTCGGCGTAATGATCGCAATGTCAACCCGTTTAGACCGACGAAGAATTCTACGACTGCCGAAAAGATCCGTTCCAAATGAACAACCTCGCCGGAGACCCGACCTGCCAAGCCGAAATGAAAAAACTCTCCGAGCGATTAACGGAATATCTGAAAAAAACGGGCGATCCTCGTGAAACCTCACGGGAAATAATGTGGGACAAATGGCCTTACTACGGGCGCAACAACTGGAAAATTCTACCGGAAAAAGAATGACAAACCCCCGCCCTGCTCGATTTGATCTTTCCGTAGCCGCTTAAACGGGTACAATACTGCACATGTACGCAGTAGCAAAAACAATACGCGTCTCATGCCTGCTGGCGGTTATCGCGACTCTCGGTGGATGTAAGAAACCCGCTGAACAACCGGGCAAACCGGGCGAAAAACCGGGCGACCAGCAACCGACGGCCACACAACCCGTTGTCGTGGAAAAACCTTCGCTGTTTTGGCGCCACCGTCGCCAAGCAATAGACCGCAGGATTAACCAACTGCAAAACCCCACACCATGGCGCCAAATAACACTAACCGCCCTGCGAGAAGCCACTGAAGCATACGACAAGCACCTGACCGATCCGATGACCCATATGAAAGCCGGCGACAAGGCCCTCGCCAACGGCCAGGCGGAACTATCGATCGATTGCTTCCGGCGCGCGGTCGCACTGGCCCCGAAAAATCCGGACCCGCATAGAGGTTTGGCCGTGGCGATATCAACACATGCGGCCAGACAGGCCTCGATTAGCAAATCAAGACGACTTTACAGGCGAGCGGCCGAGGTGTATCGAGACATCCTGAAACTCCGCCCGGACGATGAGACCGCGCGGTTCAATCTGGGCCTGGCGATGATGCGGTCCGGCGGTACGACCGAAGCCGAGGAGGTGTTTCGACCGCTACTGAAAAGCCAAAAATTCGCCACTGAGGCTACATTCAATATCGCGGTGATCTTATCGTCTCAGGGCAAGTTGGACCAAGCCGAGGAACTACTGCGACGCCTGATTCGAACGAACGAAACCATGAACGATTCTGCTCTGGCGTCGGCTTATGCGCATCTGGGGCAGGTCCTGGTTGATCTCAAAGACAACAAAGGCGCCCTGGATGCGTACAAGGAATCGGCAAGGCTTACGCCTAATGATGTGGCGGCGTGGCTTAATTTGGCAACGGTTGCCCGTGCGGCCGGCAGCTACGGATACGCCGTAACCGCCACCCGAAAAGCCGCGAAGCTCACCCCGTTCAATTCGGAAATTCACCTGCGGTTGGGAAACGTGCTGCTCGAATTGCACCGCGCAACAGGCGATGAGAAATTCCTGAACGAAGCGGTAGAAGCATGGCGCGATAGCTTAAAACTCGAACCAAGCCAGACAAGCCTGCAGCGGCGAGTAGATATCTACTCGCGTAAAACACCGGCAACCCAACCGGCAACGGAGCAGTAAACGGAAACTGACGGTTAGTCTTTGTCCATAACGTCCAGCAATTCCGCCGGTTTGCTCAGCAGCACATTGGCTCCGCTTTGGGTCAGTTCATCAGCCTCGCGGAAGCCCCACAATACGCCAACGGCGAAGATATCGGCGCCGGTTGCGGTTTCCATATCGGTGGCTGTATCGCCAAGGTACAGGAGGTTTTCCTTCGCTACGCCCATTTTCTCAACGAGGCTGGAGATACCGGCCGGGTCGGGCTTGGGCGGTGTCGTATCGCTGACGCCCCAGACTTCTTCGAAGTTCCAATTCGCCAGCAACTTGTCGACTATAACCTGGGTGTACTCGTGCGGTTTGTTCGAGAGAATCGCCATCCGCACACCGCGGCGGGTAAGTTCGTCGAGCATTTCGGCGATGCCTTCGTAGGGGCGGGTCTTGTTGGCCCAGCATTTATCGTAGGCGGCCTTCATCATCGCAACGCCCTTTTCGACCATTGCGTCGTCGCGCGAGTCTTCGGGCAGGGTTCGCTCAAGCAGCAGCCTTACACCGTTTCCGATGTGGTACTTGTAGCTCTCGACCGGATGAGTAGGGAAACCCATTTCAGTCAGGGCCTGGTTGTTCGCATCGGCCAGGTCGTCCAGAGTGTTAAGCAGCGTACCGTCCAGATCGAAAATAATCGCTTCGCATTTCATAAGTAATCGGGCCTCATCATCTCGGTATAAAAAGATGGGAACCAGCCAGTCGCCAGGCAAGTTCCCATCCAACTAGTGTTTAAATGTTCAATTATTCTGCGCGTCGAATCACAGTCGCCATTTAGTCAAGTTTCATTGACATAAGGAACTCGGCGTTTGAACTGGTCTTTGAAAGCTGCTTGATCAGCAGTTCCATCGCATCGGTCGCCTGCATATTGCTCGTAACGCGACGCAGATTGGTCACCAGTCTGCATTCGTCGGTGTCCATCAGCAGCTCTTCGCGTCTCGTACCGGAGCGGGCAAGATCAATCGCCGGCCAGATTCGCCTGTCAACCAGACGCCTGTCAAGGTAGAGTTCGGCGTTACCGGTGCCCTTAAACTCTTCGAAGATAACCTGGTCCATTCGCGACCCGGTGTCGACCAGCGCCGTTGCGATAATCGTAAGCGAGCCGCCTTCGAGCACGGACCTTGCCGAACCGAAATACTTTCGCGGAAGAGCAAGAGCACTCGCGTCAACACCGCCGGTCAGGATTTTGCCCGAGTGCGGAGCTTCAGCGTTGCAGGCTCTGGCCAGACGCGTAATGCTGTCCAGCAGGATCACGACGTCGTGTCCGAATTCGACCATCTGCTTGGCTTTGGCGAAGATCATCTCAGCCATTATCAAGTGACGCTTGGCGCCTTCGTCGAACGTGGAGGAAACCACTTCGGCGGTGGTGTTTCGACGCATGTCCGTCACTTCTTCAGGCCGTTCGTCAATCAGCAATACAATCACAAATGCGTCAGGGTGATTCGTGGTGATCGAGTTTGCGATCTTCTTCAGCAGGATAGTTTTTCCAGTTCGCGGAGGCGCAACGATCAGCATTCGCTGTCCGAAACCGATCGGTGAGATAAGGTTCATCACACGCATCGAAATCTCGTCGCTTTCGGTCTCCAGGAAGATTCGCCTGTCCGGATGGGACGGGGTGAGATCCTCAAAGCTCGTGACTTTCGACAGTTTGTCGGGATCCTGGTAGTTGATCGCCTCGACTCGCAGGAGTGCGAAGTACTTCTCGGACTCTTTGGGAGGCCTGATCTGTCCGGCTAGAATGTGTCCGGGCTTGAGATTGAATCGTCGAATCTGGCTGGGCGATACATAGATATCGTCCGGACCGGGCTGGTAGTTGTATTCCGGACTACGCAGGAAACCGAAGCCGTCGGGCAGGATTTCGAGCACACCGTCACCGAACATCAAACCGCTTTTATTAACGCGGTTTGAGATGATTTTAATCATCAGCTCCTGGTTACCGGTCGACTCAATATCTTCTACGCCTTCGTCCTTGGCCAGTTTGCGGAGATCCGGGGTGGACAGCGACTGCAGTTCAGTAATGTGGAGCGTCCCCCGCTTGATCTCCTCGTACTTGGCGTGCATAACAGCATCAAAACCGTTTGAAAGTTTTTTCTGCTTCCCATGCTTACCGCGATTGTCGTGTTTACCCGATCGCCCTGACTTATCGCGTTTGTCGCGGTTGTCGCGATTGTCGCGGTTGTCGCGTTTATCGCGATTGTCAGATCGACCTGACTTCTTCTTGTTCGTATCGGCCTTGCTACCAGAATCGCCCTGTGAGTTTTCGGGCTTCTTTTCGGAAGGAGCGGGAGTTTTTTCGACCTTCTCTTCCTGTGCTTCTTCCTTGACCGCTTCCTCAACCGAAGGCTCCGGAGCTGCTGGCGGGTCGACCGGCGCTTCGGTCTGTGGTTCAGTGAAGAGTCCACCGTCGATCACCGCGGCGTCCTGAACATCCTGTTGGAGCACTTCGGCCTCGATCTTCTTCTTGACTGCCTTCTTTGCGACTTTTTTGGCAGCCTTCTTGACGGTCTTCTTTGCGGCCTTCTTGACTGTCTTCTTCGCCGCCTTCTTGACAGTTTTCTTGGTCACAGTTTTCGCCACTGCCTTGGCTGCCTTTTTGACCGCATCTGCGGCGGCCTTGACGACAGTCTTTTTGACCGCCTTCTTGACGGTCTTTTTGGCCGCCTTCTTGACAGTCTTTTTGGCCGCCTTCTTGACGGTCTTCTTGGCCGCCTTTTTAGCAGTCGCCTTTTTAGCGGCCTTCTTTGTAGTTTTCTTCGTTGTTTTCTTTATCGTTTTTGCCATGTGTCTTACACAGCCTCCATCTGGAGCACCTGACTATGGTTCCGGCATCCTATCCGGTAGAGTCAGGTATCTCCCCTGAGAACGTTAGTAATTCTGTTAAATCGTCTGGTTAGTCTGATTGGTCTCGATCTTTGGAAAATGTACTGGTCGACGTGTTCTACGTACTGCGGCCCGTGGTATCTGTTTTGAACGTCCCGTCCCGAGAAACATCGCTTCGGTGTTGTACAGTACGTCTCCCGAACCGAGTGCGATTATTCCGGCCTGTTTCTGTGTTCAAAACCGTCCGCGGGGTGGGTTATGCGGGGGTAAAGCTTACGAATCTGCTGACGCAGACTGAAGACGCTCGAACTGCCGTCAAGAGAATAATCGCATCTATCTCGCTTAATGTCCAGAGAAATCTGCATTTTTTCTCGCGACGACCAATTTTCTTCCGTCCAGCAGCGTTCCTGTTTCACCCTTCTCAATCGCTCTTGGCTGGGCGTATCGATGAAAATAACACAATTACACAAACTGTCCCATCCGGCCTCGATGAGCAAGGCCGCATCGAGAACTATCGCCTCGACCGAATCGTCACTGGACGCTTTGTCGACCGCACGAGTCATTTCCTGGCCTATGCGAGGATGCAATATTGCGTTTAATGCGTCGAGTTCCTTGCGGGCCCCGAACACAATACCGCCCAATATCGAACGATCAACTTGCCCAGAAACATTGAATATCGATTCGCCCCATCGCTGACGCAATTCTTTGATAACTCCTGCATCGTCAAGAAGTTCGTGCCCAATCTCATCAGCGTTTATCACCGCGCAACCCAAGCTGGCGAACTCTCGGGACACAGTGGATTTACCCGAACCGATTCCGCCTATAATACCTATAACAGGTTTATTTGGGGATGGGGATGGCATGTCAGAAACCACATTGTCGCACCCTGAACACCATTGTCAACAGCTTATTTGGACCGCAAGCGATCTCAACAGGCGGTGCGGCACTTCAGACCAGGTTTGTAGATCTGAATTCCCAGCCCGCGATGCAGCAACTCGCGATTAAAACGTTCAGGAGTTGTATTGGCCAGACGGCAGGCGTCGGCGTGATCTATGCGATTATCGGCATAGAATTCAACAGCAATCGCCATATTGACGTCAGCACTGTTGGCCTGGGCCCTGAGCATAATGTCGTCCGGTATGTTGTATTTCATTTGTTCGCGCCTCAGAATGCGGGACAAGTCGATCAAAAACACCGCCGAAGTATTTGTCGCCCTTTGCCGACGAGCGGCAACCCTCGCGACAAATACTTCGGCCGGTATCCCTCGTCTCCTCGTAGGATCTGACCTGAAATATGTATCGTCACTACACCGGCGCCTCTGAAATAAGAACGTAAGTTCTTGACGCCAACATTAAGGGCAACGATAATCCGAACCCGGATAATCAATAAACCACTACACCGTCCCACCGAGGCTTGACCATGACCGACGAACATACCCACGACACACTTAAGTTCAGCGACGCGCAAATGAACGACCCCAAGTTGCAGGCGATTCTGGCGAGAACCGAAGCGATAGTCAACGACGCACTTGCCGCCTGCGAAGCTGAAAATTTCGGCAAGGCCATCGGCTTGTGGACGCAGATCATCGATACGCCCGAACTTCCCGCGGTCGCAAAGATACCGGCATATTTTAATCGCGCAGTGACTAAAGGCGAAATGGGCGACCTGGAAGGCGAAGTCGCAGACTACACCCACGTGATCGATGCCGAAGAAGCAACCAGCAGCGAACGAGCACAGGCTTGCGTTAATCGCGGACGGTCCAAAGGCGAATCCGGAGATATCGAAGGCGAGATCGCAGACTACACGCTGGTTATTGAAATGGACGGCGCGCCGGCGGAGGAAAAGGCCTCAGCCTACTTCAATCGCGGGCTGGCCAGGGGCGCAATGGACGACAACGACGGGGAAATGCAAGATTACACAGCCGTGATCGAAATGCCCGACGCAGCCCCTGAACAACGGGCCGACGCATACTTCAATCGCGGTTCTGAAAAAGCACGAGCAGGCGATCTGGAAGGTTCACTGGCGGACTACGTCGCGGTAACCGACATGCCCGAAGCCGAGGAAGACCAGCTGACCCTGGCCTACAGCGAACAGGGTTGGATCCACTATTTCCAGGGCCAATTCAAAGAATCCATCGCACAATCGCAGAAAGCGATAGAACTGAACCCCGACTACCCGATCGCCCACAATCATTTGGCCTTGGCGTTAATAGCCTCAGGCCAGGGCGAACTGGGCCTGCTGGAATACAAGTCGATGCTTGAACTGATCGAAGACCCCAACGAACTGGGCGAAACATGCCTCGGCGACCTGATGGAAGCAATCGACAAGTACCCCGACATCCAAGAGTTCAAAACCGCATTGGAACTGGCAGTAACCAAAATGGAGGAGCTGGACGCAGAAGCACCCAAATAACACAACGCCAGTTTTCCTGATGACCAAATTAGATGCGGCTTCGGACACGCGAAATTCATCGCGACCCGAAGCCGTTTCTACGTAATGGCGTTACCCCAGGCGTTTTTTGAACTCTGCTTCGTCTATTACTTCTACGCCTAATGATTCGGCTTTTGCGGCTTTTGAACCTGCTGCGGCGCCGGCTACTACAAAATCTGTTTTGGACGATACGCTGGATGACGCCCGTCCGCCGGCGGACTGGATCGCCTCCTTAGCTTCGCGGCGTGAGAAGCTTTCAAGCGTCCCTGTAACTACTATCGTTTTGCCTTCGAAGGCCCCTGGGCTCCCTGGCGACGTTTGAGAGGCGGCGGTCATTTGAACGCCGGCTTCGGTCAAACTGTCGATTGTTTTTTTGCCTGCCTCGCTGTGGAAGAAATCGTAAACACTCTGTGCGATTGCCGGTCCGATTTCGTCTATCTCCGTTAGAGCTTCGACTGTGGCGGCCCGCAGTTTTTCAATATCGCCGAACTCACGAGCCAACACCCCCGCCGCCCTGCCGCCTGCGTGGCGGATCCCCAAAGCTGCGATCACCCTGGCCAACCCGCGCGATTTGCTTTTCTCAATAGCTTCCAGCAGGTTCGTTGCGGATTTCACACCCATCCGATCCAGGCCGACCAATTTCCCGGGCGGCAGGCGATACAGATCGGCAAAGTGCTTCACCAGATCGCTATCGACCAGCGAGTCAACCACCGCCGGACCCAGGTTCTCAATATCCATCTGGTCGCGCCCGGCAAAGAAGCCCAATCGCTCGCGGAACTGCGCCGGACACTCAGGGTTCGGACACCGCAACGCCACCATCCCGTCAACTATCTCCACAGGCCCATCGCAGCCGCGCCCGCGCAAACCGCGACAAGTCTCAGGAGCCTTCGACAACTGCCTCCGCTCCATGTGCCTTTCGCAATCGGCGTTAACGCAACGGAACGCAACATGCCCCTCTTTGGGCTTGTCACGCTCCAGCGGGGTTTGACATTCGGGGCATTCGCTCGGCGTGGCGACCAGCGGGCCGCCTGTCACTCGTTTTTCAGCGACTACGGAGACTACTTGCGGGATGATCTCACCGGCTTTCTCGACGACTATCGTATCGCCCACCCGCAGCGCCAAATGGTCCACCCGATCGAAGTTGTGCAGCGATGCGTTGGACACCGTTGTCCCGCCGAGCTGCACCGGCTCGAAGTGGGCAACCGGGGTCGCCTTGCCGGTTCTGCCTACCTGAAAATCGACGCCCAGCAGAACGGTTTCAGCCTGTTCGGATTCGTATTTGTATGCAATGCACCATCGCGGGTATCGGCTGGTGGCGCCGATTTCGTCGCGGAGGTCGAGTTCGTCGACTTTTACAACGAATCCATCAGTTTCGTATCCGACCTCGCTGCGAAGCGTTAACCACTCGCCGATAACTTCCAGCACCTCATCAATCGTTTTGCAGACCCGCCCGTACGAACTGGTCGGAACTCCCCACTCAGCCAGACGTTCATTTATCCCGCTGGCGCTGGCGGCGGGACGCTCTGACATCTCGCCCAGCCCGTGGGCAAGAAACGCCAACTTTCGCTCAGCCACAATGCCCGGTTCATGCTGCTTGAGAGTGCCCGCGCAACCGTTCCGCGGATTGGCGAATTTATCTTCACCGGCGGCTTGGCGACGCTTGTTGCAGGCGTCGAAATCCGCCAGGGGCCAATAAATCTCACCGCGTACTTCCAGGACATCGGGCACGCCGGCGCCTGTGAGTTCAAGCGGTACCGACCGGATCGTGCGAACGTTAGTAGTTACATCATCGCCAGTGAGCCCGTCGCCGCGCGTGACGGCCTGGACCAGACGGCCTGACTCATATCTCAGCGAGCAAGCCACTCCGTCAATCTTCGGGTCGGCGAGATAGTGAAACGCCCTGTCCCCGACGATTTTTCGGATGCGCGCATCGAACTCGCGAACCTCTTCGGCGTTGTATGTGTTGTCGATGCTGAGCATCGCCACTGCGTGAGCGACCGACTCGAACCCGTCAATAGGCTTACCGGCTACACGCTGGGTGGGCGACTGGGGTGTGATAAGCGCAGGATGCTCCGCTTCGAGCATCTTGAGTTCGGCGAGCAGCCCATCATACTCGCGATCGGATATCTCCACCAGCAGCGGTAACTGGCCGTAATAGAGTTTATCGTGATGGGCAATAATCTCGCGGAGCTCTTTAATTCGTTGTGCAGCGTCTGACATTCTATAAATTTCCTGCTGGTTGTGTGGTCCAACTTTAGCGAATCTCGCCGGGAAGCTCAAGGGAGCGGTGGTAAACCAACAGCTCGCGAAACCGCAAACGCTACTCAGTGCGAGCCCACAGACGCGTTCGCCAGTCAGACAACCGCTTGCGGTTTCGCACGCCGTTGTCGTTAGACTTTCACGCGCCTTTGTCCAAATCACATTGAACCAGACGATTATCTGCATTGACACAACCCCGCAAGCCGTTAGGATGATGCTTCAACAATGAAAGCAGGTGAAGCCATGCGAGTTTTTGTGTTTATTATTCTTGTTGGGGCGGTGGGTTCTTTCGCGGTTTCAGAAACCGCCAAACCGAAGCTGCGAAGGGGCTACGCCCAAAAGCCCGAAGCCGCGGCGAAGGAACTCAAGCAATTCAAAGCTTCATACTCAGATCTCGCCGGGTGGGAGAAACGCAAAAAACTCCTCCGCGAAGGGATACTAAAAGGCGCCAGGCTGGCAACGCTACCAAAGAAAACGCCCCTCAAACCGCTGCACTTCAAAAAACGAACGTACAAAGGATACACCGTCGAAAACGTGGCGTTCCAGAGCTCGCCCGGGTTTTATGTCACCGGTTCGCTCTATCGCCCTACTGA
Source organism: Phycisphaerales bacterium (assembly GCA_018645065.1). Taxonomy (GTDB): domain Bacteria; phylum Planctomycetota; class Phycisphaerae; order SM23-33; family SM23-33; genus BS750m-G57. The sequence continues at coordinate 17,128 of JABGPF010000023.1, read as the reverse complement.
ACACAAAGGTTCGCTGGCCGGGATACTCTGCCCGCACGGACACGGCGGACGATTCAACGCCGCACGCCAAACGCGATGCGCCGTGCTGGCCAGGATGGGAGCGGTTGTCTTCCAGTACGACATGGTCGGATACGGTGACTGGAAGGAGGCCGGTTGGTCGCATAAGAAAACGCCCGAAGTGCTGCGGCTGCAAACGTGGAACAGTATACGGGCGGTGGATTTCCTCTTGTCGCTGGAAGGCGTTGACCCCAAGCGGATCGGGATGACCGGCTGCTCCGGCGGCGGGACCCAGACGTTCGTGTTGGCGGCGATTGATGAACGAATTGCAGTCTCGGTTCCGGTCTGCCAGGTGTCGACCCACTTCTTCGGCGGATGCGTTTGCGAAAGCGGTATGCCGATCCACTGGAGCCCGACTCACAAAACAAACAACGCCGAGATCGCCGCCCTCGCCGCCCCCCGCCCGCAACTGGTAATCTCAAACGGTAAGGACTGGACGCAGTTCATTCCCAAAACCGGTTTCCCGTACATCCGCGGCGTTTACGATTTGTACAAAGCCAGCGACAAAATCGAAAACGCACACTTTGCCAAGGAAGGCCACGACTACGGCGAGTCGAAACGTCTGGCCGCCTATCCGTTCCTGGCCAAACACCTGAAACTGAACATCCAAGCCGTCCAGGGCGGCAATGACAAGATCGACGAATCGTTCGTAACGGTTGAAGAGTACAAAGCGATGCTGGTGTTCGGCCCGGACAACCCGCGCCCCAAAGACGCGGTAAAACCAAACACAAAACTACCGTAGCGACCGGAGCTAAGATTTCATCGTTTCAGAACGAGTTGATGGATTTGTTTTGCCTGCAGATCTTCGATGGTTAGTTGGAGTTTGGCGTTATCGGCTTGCAGCCTGACCAGCGTCGCCGAACTGGCGCGAGATCCACCGCCGATCACCTGGTATATGGGGCAATCGTCATCAGGCTTTTGAATGCGAGGTCGGTGCGTATGGCCGCTGATGATCATGCGACATTTCGCATCGGCAAGAGGTTTCAGCCATTCGGTCTGGCCGTGGCCCGAGTAAGATGCATACCCCTTGAGGGTCTGCCCGTCGTTCTGACCTTTCAGGCCGCGGAGCGGTATGTGGCATGCGGCGATAAGGAACGGAGCCGACTTAATCTCAGGACGCTTCAGTGCTGTTTTCAGCCATTGCGTTTGGGCACGGCGGTAGTCTTCATAATCGGCTAGGCCCGCGAACGCCGGATGCCTGTCGGGCTTGTCTTCGCCAGTATCCAGGCCGATCAACGCCAGCGGACCGTGCCTCAGTGCGAAACAATATCGCCCGGCGATGTGAGCACTGCGATTCAGCGCCGGTGGGTCGCTGGGGTCAAGCGGCCAGGGCGACATGGCCTTGACCACCGCACCGGCATGCCGCCCGCGGACATCGTGATTGCCCGGAACGTACAGCAGCGGACGATCACTCGCCCAACCGCTGAGGGGCTTGCTGCCCGGGGTCAGACAAATTCTGGCCAACTGTTCTTCACTGTTAAAACTATCGCAAATATCACCGTTGCACACGTGAAAATCCGGAGCCAGAGCGTTGATCCGCGCGATCAGCGGGTCAAGCAGAGCGTTTTTGGCGTGCGTGTCGTTGGTGATTGTCAGCGAGATTTTTTCCGCGTCAGGATCGGCCAGGCCCGTGCTGAACACGTCGCTATAGATCGTCTCGCCGGTGCGGATCCGATAGGCCCCGCCGTACTTCAACTCCTGTGCGGCGATGCGATAGAATATTCGCTTCTTCTTGATACCGCGTATTCGGATCGAGTGGAAACGCTCGCTGAACTCAATCAAACCGTGGTGTGCGGCTTTGGCCCGGAACGCCAGTTTGCGATCGTAGCCCCATTCGACCCAGCAGTTGGCCAACGCTCCGGTCGTCCACGATATGGAAATCGAGTCCGGTAGCGGCGTCTGGACCACAGGCGGGCTGGTGAATGCGAATTTACCATCCGTCTCGGCCGCTCCAGCAGACGAACCAAACGCAGAAATCGCACCCAAAGCGATACCGGAACCAAGCAAATCACGACGTTTCATGAACATGCTCCTGACTGTCGAGTTGTGTAATTTTTACTTCGCCAGATACTTCCTTACCGCCGCGATCATGAAGGTATCGCGGAGGTTGTCTTTTACGAGTTGCGCGCAGATTTCGGCGCGTTGCTTGTCCGTTTTCGCCGAAGCCAGTGCGTCGGCCAATCGCTTTTCGACGAGTTCGGCAAGGCTGGTCATCTTCGGCGGATTCTTGTCATCCTCGATTATCTTGATGACCTTTTCGAGTGCAGCACGCTCATCTGGTCTGCGGAACTTCGGCAGCCATGCCTTGATCTGCGGCAGAAACTCTTTAGCTGCGCCGCGGTATTTTTCCAGCGTGGCCAGACGGTGCGGGTAGCGAGTGCTGCCGCCCCATGTGCCCAGTTCCATCGTATCGACGCAAATCTTGACGCCGTCTTTCAAGTTCATACGGACCATCAGGTCGAGCCCGTACTGACGAGGCACATCACCGAACATCGGATAATGCGGCGCCATCTCCCGTGTGATGTCATAAATATCCTGGGCCAACACAGCGACATCCTGCTGGTTTAAATACTTAAACGCATACGCCCCCGACCCGCGCGTTCGGGCCGACGAATGCTTCAGCAGCTTTCTAATCGCCGGGTAAAGCACCTTGCGATCAATTCCTTTCAGCGGGTCTTCGCCCTTGGGCCATTTGGGGAACATGCCCGTGCAATACAGCGGAGCACCGCCGGTGGGATCGTGTCCCAGGCTGTAGGCGATCGCGGTTTGCGTCGGCTGCATCGTGTTTGCTTCGTTAGTCGACAACGCCGCCTGAATCATCGCAGGCACCGCTCGTCGTGCGGGCTTACCGATTCGCATCAGTGCGTAACTGGCGGCGACTCGCACAACTTCGTTTTCGTCCGCAAGCGCTTTTGACACAGCGTCAACAGCGGCCGCCGATCGCTCGCCCTGATATCCCAGCGCGGCACACGCCCCGGCGCGGGTGTAATGATCGTCGCTGGCCAGCAGCTTAACCAACTTGGCGGTGTGATTACCGCTCTTCTTACCGAGCCAGTCGGCGATCCATTCGCGGGCCGCGGGCGACCAGTCGCCGAGCTTGGCGATCAGTTCGTCGGCGGTCATTTTATCGTATTCAGCCCAGCGCCATCTGCCCGAGCCGATCGCATCTTTCACGTCTGTCTCGCTTAAATGCAGCGTTTTCGGGACATCTTTACCGGTGAGGTAAATCTTTTTCAGCGGGACAGCGTTTGACAGCACGTGCGCTACGGTTGCGTCGATAACGCCCCTACCGCCATAGTATCCGCCCAGCGGCTGGGTGATAAAGCTACCGTCGGCTTTGCGTGTCAGCGCATTGTACCAGAGCAGTTCCTTACCGAACGCAGCGGCTGCTTTTGGCCCGCCGCAGTTAACGCCCAGGGCGCCCCAGAACACGCCGTAAGAATTACCGCTATGCCCGTACTCGCGTTCGTCGTACGACGAGGTCAGCAGCTTGGAGTAATATTGTGCGACCCGCTTATCGCCCAGCACGGCAAACGCCACGGCGGCGGTTCCGTTTTTCCCGTTTGACGAAAGTGCATTGCGCCCGTTGCTGCGCCGTTCGAGGCTGGCGCGATGGTATCCGTAACCGATGGATCCGTGTCCGACAAACTGGCTGAAGAAACTGCTGGACCGCTTGATCGCCTGATCAACTTCAGGATGGTTCACTCCGCACTTCTTGGCCAGCGTCAGCGCCAGGAAACACGGGACGCCGGCGCAATTCAACCCGCCGTAGCCCATCAGCCTTCCGTGCAGTTTTCCATTAGCATCGGGGGGAGCAAACCGATGGCCCCAGGTGCCCGGTCCGCCCTGGCCCATCGCTGTTTTAATCGCGTATTCCCGAATCGCCGGGAGAACGTACTTGTCGCCGGTGGCCAGGTAATATTCGCACAGCACCGTGCCTAGATATCCGGCGTTCCAGGCGCTGTTACCGCACTTTGTATCGGGCGAGGCCCACCTGGCCGCGTGGATCCGCTCGCGAGCGAGCTTTACATACTCAGGCTTGCCCGATGCCAGAAACGCAAGGATATCCAGCGAGAACTTGACGGATTTTTCCCGAGCGGCCAGCACCTTGAGTGCATCTTCCATAATCCGTTTGGACTTGGGGCAGTTGTACGGCGCCGTGTCGCTGTAGGTGCCCATCACTTTGAGTTTCAGGCTGACTACTTTCTCTTTGCCCGCTCGCCATCGCAGCAGCTTCAGTACGCCTTTTAGCTTTTCAGTTTCGGCGTCGTTAATCGCCCTACCGAAACTTTTGCGTGCGTCGCTATCGAATTTTTTATCGCCGATCCCGAGAATGATATCATCGACCGCGAGCAGACCGGAAGCCGCGGAGCCTTCATCAACTTGCGTGATAAGAATCTGACGAGCGTCACCGCTCATGTAGTTTCTAACGAACATTCGCCCATGGGCGCCAGTTGGTCCCAGCATGAACGAGCCGGAATTGATCAGCACTCCGCCCTTGGTAAGGTCCGGCGGCGGGCCTACAGGCTCGGGCGGAATTACTTTCGCCGCCGAGAGCGTACCGCTCAGCAGCATAACAGTAGAGATCAAAACGCAGCTTTTTTTCAGGTGTTCAGTTAGCATTAGTGCTCCTTGTTTGCCCCTGAGAGTATGGGATTTGCCGCTAAATGCAAGCACAGTTTAACGCCTCTGCGGGTTCACCGGTGACACGGGCGGTTAGTTCGTGTAAAATCTGCGGATAATTATTACTATCGACGGGCCTGCGTGGCCCGAAATTTTTACCGCCTGCCTCGATACCGGTAAGGTACGCTCAGCGCGAGTTGTCAAGGAACGCTCATGATCAAGCGAAGCCATCCCAACCCAAAATTCCCACAGTTCGGACTACCGAACACACTGCACTCGTCAAATCCGCTGTACTTCATAATGCGATGGGGTCTGAGAGTTGTACTCCCGGCGTTCTGGAAGGCCCGGGTTTACGGGCGTCATAACGAACCGTCAGAAGGCGGAGTGGTTTACATTTCGAACCACCAGAGCTTCCTGGACCCAATGCTGGTCGGGTTTGGCCTGGTCCGACCGATGAGCTACATGGCCCGCGATTCACTGTTCAGAGTACCGGGCATGGGCCAACTAATGGCCGCACTGAACGCATTCCCCGTCAAACGCGGAAAAGCCGATACCGGAGCCCTGAAAGAAGCAATGCGACGCATCAAAGCGGGCGGACAAGTACTCGTTTTCGCCGAAGGCACACGAACCCAAGACGGAAAAATAGCACCGTTCCTTCCCGGCGTGGCGCTACTGGCCCAACGTGCGGCCAAGTGGATCGTACCGGTAGTAGTCGACGGAGCATACGAAGCATGGCCGAGAAACAAAGCGCTACCGAAAACCGGTGACATCACCGTATCATTCGGAAAGGCGATCCCGAAAGAAGACATCAGCCAATTCAAGTCAGGCGAAATGGTCGAACACCTCCGCCAGATCATGATACAAATGCAAGCCGAAATGAGGCAAGAAGCCGGTAGGCCCGCATTGCAGTACGATTGATTCTGGCGTTTATCGGTAAACCAGTTTCAAGACATACGCCTCCCACTTCTTTTGGAAGGCGGTCATTTCGGCTTCGGTTTTCACGCCGAGGATTTTCTTGAGCGTCTGGTAACCTGTGGGATCTGTTTTCTGATTTGCGGTGAAGTTTCGATAAAATTTCCGCAGCAGATATCGCTCCTGCAGATAGTAACACAAGTAACGGGCCTGGGCGTAATTGGTGCCCTTGTCTTGGCTATAAAACTGGTGAGTTGTGGTGGCGGTAAGGGTTTTGAATGACGGGACGCGCCGAGCCCGGATCGCCTTCTGGAGACCCGCCAACCGCCAGTTTGTCATACCGATAATCGCGCCGCGACGCTGGTTGGACTGCTCGTAAAGCGAACCGAGCCCCTCATTAAACCACGACGGGCACGCCGGAAAATTGGCCTCGACAAACGGATGAACAATCTCGTGAACCAGCGTGCCTCCGCCCGTTGCAATGTTCATTATCAACGCCTTGGACGTGCTGGAATAATATCCGTAAGGCGTGTTGGGCTTGTCGTTGAATATCTCCCATGTGTACTTGCGGTAAGATTTCTCGTTACTGAACAACCATATGTCCAGAATATCTTTGGGATCCTTCTTAAAATACGCCTGTTTGAGCTTGTCGACCGACCACTTTACAGTGCCCGAAGCATAGGCGGACACTCGCTTAGCCGGCGCGTCGCCGATAACCACAAACGGAGCCTGGATCGCAATATGAAACCCCTTGCCCGCGGGTATCTTCTTCTTCAGTTTCAAGATGTGCTGCGCGTAATCGGCGGGAGTGAACGTGGGCGACGGCGTAATGTTTGCGATGCGTCCGGGCTTCATTCGGAAGCGAACAACGGTCCATTTTGTCCGATTGTACTTCAGCGGCCAGAGCGCCAGGAATTGTTTTCGCCCCATGCGTCGATAGGCGCCCTTTGCAACCGCTGGTTCGTGGTAAATCACTTCGTCTTTCGCCCGATCGTACCCGACGACAAGCCGCATATGCTCTGTGGTAACGGGCTTCGAATCGTAGTGCATGCAAACGATCGAGGGTATATCGCTTTTGAGATCGTCGCACATGGCGTCGAATTCGCGTTGCATTCCCGCTTTTGCGCTGGAAGCCTTCACGTAGTAAAACACGCTGCCAACGGAGAAACCGATTTTAGTCAACGCCTTTTGCAGATCGACACTGTAGCAACCGCGCCCGAGCATAGGATTTAGACCAGAGGCGTTGAACACCTGATTCTGGTCGATTTTCTTTCCGAGTTTCCTGAGCACCATTTCGGCGCACGCCTCTCCGCAGAAGTCTGGTTTCTGGGTGACGTGTGGAAAATCTTTCAGGAGGAGCAGCTTGGCTTGCGGAGGCGCCGTTTGGGCCTCTTTGGAACAACCCAGAACCAGAATGCCCAAGGTGCATAAAATGACAGTGAGACGATTGGTTGTTGAAAACACAGGCGTATCCTTTCCCATTCGCGGTAAAGTTACTACGCCAGGCGGGGCGCGGAAGTTCAAGACGATTGTTTTTCTTCCAGGTGGCGTTCAAGGTGCCTGAGTTCGTGCACTCGCTCGCTGATCCAATATCCCAGGACAGCCCCTGCCCCACCGGCGGTCATCCAGTCAATAGGCAGCGCTCGGGTGAATAGCTGGACCCTGGTCCATGCGTTGGCTTCCACGTCGCCACTCGAGGCGATCGCGAGCACATAGAACACGATACCGGTAATTAGCGGCGCCGACCATGCCGCCACACTGAATCGCGTGGCGAACTGCTGGTGAGCGATAAGCGTCGCCAGCAGGAAGCTACCGAATAGTGCGAAGATTATCTGCCCGCGTTGCGCCGATTGCATAAGCAACATCAGCAGAATCGAACTGTACAGAATCGTAGCGATAAGGCACGATACGGTGCAAACGAGAATAGCCTTGCGACTTTTGCGTTCCTGTTTGGAAGAGATAATCGGCATGCCTTCCGGTCCGAGTATCCCGCCCAACAACCCGCCCAGAAACCCCATTCTGTGCAATCCGCGAAGCATTTCAGCGTGCCTGCCGGCAGCGGCGACCGCGTCCTGCGGATCATCAATAACCGTTTCAGCGGTGATCCTTCCAGTCCACATTAATTTCGGGAAGGACTTGCTCATCAAGGCTCGGATCCGCCAGATAATGTGGATCGCCCCCACGACAATCACAAACAGCACCAGTAGCTCAATGATCAATTGCAGGAACAACCCCGCCAGCGAACCATCGTGGCTCCAGAAGAGCATCCGAATCTGGGTTGAATGCATACTGACGCCCATCGCACCGACCAATGTGGCGAAGAGCGTTCCTTCGGGGCGTGCGGTAATGGTTACAATCGCACAAATCGCAGCCATCGCCCAGACAAGCATCGCCAGTTGCAAAAGCGACATGAAGCTTCCTGTCGGGATATATGTCGCGGGCCACTGCGGGTCCCACCATCCGTGTATGGGTCCGACGCAAAAGAAGACAACCCCAAGCGCAGCAAAGCCTGCGAATTGAACTTGCAGTTTCTCCAGCCAGTGATGACGTTCGTGTTTCATGCCCGTGCGAATCGATTACGCGGTAAGCGCATGCGATATATCCTATTTATTAAGCTTGATCATGTGGAGTTCGTTGCCCTTTTCATTGTACTCCACGGTGTCCATGTAGGCTCGCATCAACATGACTCCCCGTCCGGTGGGTTTGTCCAGATTCTCTGAGAGAGTCGGATCCGGAACGTGACGATAGTCAAATCCAGGCCCCTCATCGCGAACTTTTATATCAACGCATTCACGCGTAACTTCGTAAGTAAATTCAACGGTCTTGCACGGGTCCATCGCATTTCCGTGCCTTACGGCATTATTCAACGCTTCCTCAACAGCAAGGCGTACGGCGAAAACTGCCGCTTCAGAGTAGTCGTTTTGCTGCAATTCCCCCAGCAAGGCGTCTGTCACCTTGTAGCACTGATCCAATGTGTTGAGTTGAGACATTGTAGCCAATATTCTACCTGAAACCTTTCACAGGCTGGACTGAATCCAACATTCAGCCCCGGCCTGACGGCGCACCTGTTACGCCTTACGATAGATCGCTCAGCGCCTCGCTGCGCGATTGGCTTATCGTGAAGATCTCGTTGAGTCGGGTAATCACAAAAATTTCGTAAATCGCCGACTGAATACAGCACAACCGCAACTGACCTCGCTTTTCGCGAATGCGTTTGTGAAGCGTAATTAGTATCCCCAGCGCACTGGACGACATGTGCGCCACATGGGTGAAATCGATAACCATCTTGGGTGTATCGGTCTCGGCGACCAGAGCATTAAGCTGCTCGCCTATTTGCATAATGCTCATCTCCTCAAGAATCTTACGATCCTTGAGTTCGACGATAATTACATCGCCTGCCTGTTCCAAAAGCATCCTGGAACTATTCGCGGGTGTTTCTGACATCAGTTTTAGTCTCCTGTATTCTTACGCACTAGAACCAGATAGTAGGATTCATACCGGTCCGTGTCAAGGCAGGCTGGTTGAAATTCAATAAATAGACGCAGCAAGACAACTATTTTACATAATCAACTGGATAACGTTGAACAATATGCTCACCGCCAATGCGGCGCCAAGCATTATGATATAAACCATCAGATCACTATTGCCCTGAATTTCAGCAACAGGCTCGGCGGAATCCTCAACGCTCTCTTCAGCGGTGGAGGCCGATAACCCGCTAAGCACTCCGGCGTCTATCTGCTTGCGAGCCTGCATCGGTGGTCTGCCCTGGGCGATGGCTTCAAGATCCATAAGCAGGTCGCTTGTGGACGAATATCGCGCATTGCGATCTTTGGCCATCATTACTTCAATAACTTCGCCCACACCGGCCGACAGTGCAGTGTTCAGATGATCCGGAGGGATCAGCGGTTCGGACAGATGCTTCCGCATAACCGCTACAGGGGTCTCTGCGTCAAACGGAACCCGCCCGGTTACTACGTGATAAAACGTTGCGCCCAATGAGTATATGTCTGCACGGAAATCGATATCCACTTCTCCGCGGATTTGCTCGGGGCTGATATAATACGGAGTTCCGTATGCTCGCCCAGCCTCTGCTTTGGCTGAATCGACGTCTTCGGTTGAACGAGCCAGGCCCATATCGGCGAGTTTGGCGATCGGAGTATCACCGTCCATCGTCAACATTATGTTCTTGGGCTTCACATCGCGGTGTATTAGTCCGTGGCTATGAGCGTGCTCCAGAGCGCGTGCGATTTGGATGATAACGTCCAGCGCGTCGGCTTCGGTGAAGTTTTTTGCGTATTTACCGTCTGCCTGGAGTTCGTCCCAGAGATCGTGCCCCTCGATAAACTCCATGACGAAGTAGTGGAACCCGCCGGCTTCGCCTACGTCGAAGGCTTGTACTATATTAGCGTGGTTCAGTTTCGCAGCCGCTTTTCCCTCTTTGTAGAACATGGTGACATATTCAACGTTCTCCGAGAGTTTACGGGGCAGAACTTTGATCGCGACAATACGATCGAGGCTGATTTGCTTGGCCTTGAACACCATCGCCATCGCCCCTGCGCCTATTTTCGCCAGTAGTTGGTACCCTGGTATTTCCTGGCCTCTAGTTGCTTCGATGGCCTTTTTGACCCGCCCGATCTGGCTGGCGGTGACAACTCCCTTTTTCACAAGCACCTGCAAGAGCGTCATGTTCGGATCACCCGTATTGTCCGGCGATTGGACAGCGTCCAGGCAGGCTCGCAGTTCAATCTGAGTGGCCAGGCCCTGCTCGACAATCAGCTTACCCAACTCTGTTTCCATGGAAGGATTGGGCTTGGCCTGGGGCGTAGCGTTTTCGTTCGCATTCGCTTTAGCGTCTGGTTCATTCTGCATATTCAGGACTTCCTGCTTCCAAAACCATCAAAAAAGAGATGTTGTGGACAGAGTCTCGCCATCCGTAGCGGAACCCAAACACCAAGAACATATTGCCCCGGACACAACAACGTCAAGAGAATTATACGTTTGATTTCCGCGAAGCCAAACCGTCGGGCTCGTCTTTTTAGAGTATTAACCAATGGCGCCATAAGGCCTTTGCTCCCGACGCGGATTGAGGTTACAATAATCCCGCAATGGACCAGGCATCAAAACGAGAAACATTCAATCTGTTTGTATACGGTACGCTGAAGAACCCGACGATCATGCGCGCCGTTACCGGTAAACGTCTGGTTACCGACAGGACAATGCTCAACGACGAAGACGCTGTTCTGGCAAGGCGGGCTGTGCTCAACGGGCACAAGACGATAAGCCCTGACAATACATATCTTTACGCCGTGCCTGCACGCCATTCACGAATACAGGGATATCTCATCGGACCATTAAGCCTCGACCTGCTGGCGGTACTCAGAAAGTACGAAGGGCGAAACTACAGGCGCCGAAGAGTCCGCGTCGCCACACGCAAAGGACGCGAAGAAGCAATCGTCTTCCTGGGCAACACCAAACAACTGGAACACTCGTTCGGGTATGCGTTCAAAGACGAGTTCAAACAGGAAATTCTGCTCCGAGAAAAAATCGAAGCCGCACTCCTGGAAACCGAACAAAAACGCCTGCAAACCACAGACGCATTCACCAGGCGAGCACTGGGCGAACTTTGCGGACCCAAAATACGCGATATGGTTCGACACCACTTTGCCGCCGGAGGGATCAGCGACTACACCATCAGGCAATCGCTTCTGGACGCACCGCTGCCAGGCTTCGAACGAATCAGCAACGATCCAAAAGCCGCAAAACTGGCGCCGAACTACCTGTCAATGGTCATCAGGCAAGTCGTGTTCAACCAACTGGAGGAACGCATCCATCACGACTGCCACTACGAACTGGACCAGATGGGCCTGCGAAAAGACATGTACGATCGCACGATAAGTTCGCTGGCGGCGATGAGAATACTGAACAAACTCTCAGATACGCTGGAACTGGTCGTAGGCGACTGCCTGGACGAACTGACGTTCCCGAAAAACGCCCTGGTGGAATTCGTGCGATGGGGCGTAATCGCCGCCGACGAATTTTACGACCCGCAACAAGTTAAATCCGAACTCGATTTCATCGGCCACAATATGGGCTCCAGAGGATATATCCCGCTGGGCGCCGAACTGGAATTCTCGAACATCGGAAACGACGTAATACGAGACCCCCAGGCCAGACGCATACATGACGCCGAATACGACGGTTTCATCTACTTCACCGACTTCGGGCTCGATGTCCTGACCTGGAAGCTCGGTGGGCATATTGACGACCACTACGTAAAATCATCGCACGATCAGAGAAGAGGGTTCTTCGAACTGGCGTTGGGAAGCCTGTCGATCGAAGAAAATATCTCCATGCCAATTACCGACGATCCGTGGGTGCTCAATCAGATTATCAGCGAAACAAGACGATTTTACGACCAGATCGAACCACACAGTATCCACATATCAATGCAACTAAGAAGCAGCAAAAACAGACCAACGGTGGACCGACCACCACCGCTGAGCGTGCTGAAATGCCTGTTCGCACTGGCCGGAGACCCCGGACCCGACGAAAATGGAAACATCGTCATTAACCGCCTGATGAACGACGAAATAAGCCGCAAGGATTTCTTGGGCAACAAACCGCCCGAAGAGGGAAACATACTAAAAGCCAACACCCTGCAATTTTCACGAGTCTCACGCAGACAAAGCGAAAGCTCCGACGAATCGTACGGCGCCGTTCGGGCAGGACGAAAACCGGGACGCTACGTCCAGCAGTTCAAGTTCATGCGGTTGGGACGCAACCTGAACTACGAACTGGTTGCACTGGCGCTGAAGGGGCTGCAGATGGGCATGTCGCTTGGCAGTTTCCTTACAGTCAAGCAGCACAACAGCAACCAGGCCTACCGCACCAGGTTCCGCAAACTGCTCGCTTGGGGCGCAAATCCGCAACCACTGACAGAAAAGGAAATCGAAACGTTCCTCTCACCTGTCTACAACGGACTGATAACGGAAAAACGCGGTAAACCGGCACACACCGAGGCGTATATCGCCTGGACGATCAACCAACTGCGGGAAATACTGCAGAACTTTAACACCGTGTTAACGTTCAGAAAAGAGTCAAGGGACCGATAACCCATAAATTCATTGAGATTAAGCGACTTTTCCCTTGCTTGAGCCATACAATCCCCGTATACTCCTCGATCTCTTTGACGTTGAGAGAACCTTAAAAAACCTGAAAAACCCTGAGACGATTATCACTGAGAGGTGAATGATGCATTATCCGCACAGAATTTCAAAACGTAAACGTGCCCGTAAACTTGGGTTCCGAGCCCGCATGCGCACAGCAAACGGACGCAAGATCATCAACAGCAAACGTCGCAAAGGCAAGCAGGCCCAGGCCGTATAATACGCCCCCTGCCTCGCCCGGACGATGAAAGACGTGCGCCGGAAAACCGTCGAAAAAGCCGAACATATTAAATGTTGACATAAAAGAATCCCACGCCTCGCGACGTGGGATTCTTTCTTTTGTCTTATTCTATGCTGCTATTAAAGCCCGCAAGCCTTTCGCAACTTCTTGGCCATGTCGGTCTTCTCCCACGTGAAACCTTTGCCTTTTCGTCCGAAGTGCCCGTCGTGAGCGGTATCGGAGTAGATCGGGCGACGAAGCTTCAGATGTTCGATAATGCCCTGGGGCGTGAGGTCAAACAGGTCGAGAACCGCCTGTTCGATGATACCTTCATCGATAACGGCGGTGCCTTCGCAGTCAACCAGTACGCTGGTGGGCGTCGATACGCCAATGGCGTAGGACAACTGGATTTCGCAAACCTTGGCCAATTTCGCAGCCACGATGTTCTTGGCTACGTAGCGAGCCATGTAACTGGCTGAACGGTCAACCTTTGACGGATCCTTACCGGAGAACGCCCCGCCGCCGTGTGCGCCACGACCACCGTAGGTGTCAACGATGATCTTACGCCCGGTCAGGCCCGTATCTCCGTACGGTCCGCCGATGACGAAACGACCGGTGGGGTTGATCAGGAACTTGATCTTGGTGCTCCACATCTTGGGGCATTCAGCCTCAATAACGGGCTTGATGACCTCTTTGATCAGCTGTTTGCGGGCCTTTTCCGACATATTGTGCGTCTTGGGGTCGATCACGGCTTCTGTGTGCTGAGTCGAGATAACGACCGTATCGATTCGTTTGGGGGCGCCATCCTGGTATTCGATGGTTACCTGGCTTTTACCGTCCGGACGAATCCAGTCGAACAGCCCGTTTTCGCGAACTTCTGTCAGCTTTTCGGTGAGCCTGTGGGCCAGGTATACCGGAAGCGGCATGAGCGACTTGGTTTCGTCGCAGGCGAATCCGAACATGAGGCCCTGGTCACCGGCGCCTTGATGGCGATCGATACCCTTACCGGCGGTCACGCCCTGGGAAATATCGGCCGATTGGCTGTGCAATGCAGTCAGAACCGCACATGACTGGTAGTCAAATCCGATCTCGGGATCGGTGTAACCGATATCCTTAACCATTGCTCGGGCGGTGTCTTCAACGCCGAGGAGAGCGGCTTTGGCTTTATCGTTATGAACGGTAATTTCACCGCTGAGCATCACCAAACCAGTGGTGACAAGCGTTTCGCAAGCCACACGGGCGTCGGGATCTTTAGCCAGCAGGCTGTCCAGAACGGCGTCAGAAATCTGGTCTGCGACCTTGTCAGGATGACCTCGGGTCACTGATTCACTTGTAAAAAAGTGGGTCTTTTTGGGCTTCTTTGTTGCCATGTCTATTCCTTTTCTTAGGTTTCCGCAAATAAGCGGGTATGGTGCATTAACGAATAATCAGGTAATTATATCGACCAGAGGGCGCATCTGCAATAGTCAATCGGCCTTAAGATAATGACGCCCCGAATCAAGCTTGCAGGCATTAGCTTCGCCAGCTCTGGATTCCACATTCAAATCGCTTGACTTGCCCACTGAACGTTCATATAATTCTCGACCCGTGTAGCAACCGCCGGAGCAGTCCGCTCCACACGTGGAAGCAACGCAACCAAGGTAAGGATTACGCCGTGGCTAAAAAGATATCCAAGACAAAATCATCGTGCAGCAAAACAAAAAAAGCTGCAAAGAAAACGAATAAGAAAACCGCCAAAAAAGCGGTGAAGAAGGCAGCCAAGAAGACCGTTAAGAAGGCAGCCAAGAAGACCGTTAAGAAAGCGGCCAAGAAGACTGTCAAAAAAGCGGCCAAGAAGACCGTCAAAAAGGCAGCCAAGAAGACTGTCAAGAAAGCGGCTAAGAAGACCGTTAAGAAGGCAGTCAAGAAGACTGTTAAAAAGGCGGCCAAGAAGGCGCCCGCACCGGTCAAAGCCAAGCCCAAGACCAAAAAGATCAAGTGCCCTCTGACAAAACCGCAACTTAAAAAGTTCCGCACGATGCTCCTGGAGAAACGGAAATCGCTCCTTGGCGACATGAGCGGAATCGCCGCCGGAGCCTTCCGAGGCGGAAGCGGCGGAGGCGATCTGTCGAGCATGCCCACCCACCCCGCCGATATCGGTTCGGACAACTACGAACAGGAATTCTCACTCGGGCTGCTGGAAAGCGAACGAGCACTGCTCGAAAATATCGACGACGCGCTGGACCGCATCGAAAACCGCACATACGGAATATGCGTAGGCACGGGCAATCCCATCGGCATACCCCGACTCAACGCCAGACCGTGGTCGAAATACGGTATCGAATACGCCAGAATGGTCGAGCAGGGAATCATCAAAGCCGGCGACCCCGTCCCCTCTGACGATGACGACTACGACGATGAATAAGCAACACCGCAGCGAAGGATAATTAACATTGGGCGCAAGCGGAAAAACGACGGACAATAGTTCCCAAACGCCCCACGGTGTAGCGCCTCAGGACCGAGCAATGAGAAGCACGCGAGCGATCGTGTTCTTCCTGACACTTACTGCTGTAGCACTGGCCGCTGACCTGCTGAGCAAACATTACGTGTTCCAAAGCCTCCTGCCCGACGACGAAACGCTAGCGGCGCGCATCGAGCTGATCCAGTCGCAAACCACAGACGAATTAACATCTCGCGAAATGCTCGGATATCTGAACCTCAGGAAAAAAGTATGTCCGGGGCTCGATTTCGTCCTCTCGCTGAACAAGGGCGCCGTGTTCGGTATGGAGATGCACAAGTCGGGAAACGTGCATCGCATGATAGTCGGCGGGGCTACGCTTATAGTCACCATTATGATGGCCGGCTGGTTCGCCACCTCGCACCGAAGGGCATGGTGCGTACACCTGGCCACAGCATTGATACTCGCAGGAGCGATGGGCAATCTCTACGACCGCCTGGCCAGCAGCGTAGCGCTGCCCGGAATGGAGCCCATACTATACAACGTACGAGACTTCCTGGACTGCAGCAGCATCCCCCTACCGTTCGGATTCAGCTATAAGTGGGTGTTCAACATCGCAGACGTCTGGCTGGTGGTGGGCGTGGGGCTCATGATGATACACTGGGTAGCGGCCATGCTGAGCGAACGAAAACAACAACGCCAAGCAGAGGCCGCCAAATAATGAACGTATTCCTGGCTGGCATAATACAGGGCTCGCTCTCAGAAGCCACCATCCACGACCAGGACTGGCGAACGCCTATAAAACGCATCCTGGACGCACATCACCCAGAAGCCGATGTCTACTGCCACTACTCCCTCCACCCAAACTCAATCACATACGACATGCCCGAAATCCAAGCCACCCTGGCAGACGGTTTCCAACGCGCCGCAGACTGCGACCTGCTAATAGCATACGTCCCCAGCGCGTCGATGGGCACAGCAATCGAAATCTACGAAGCCGCCCGCAACAACGCCATAGTCCTGACAATAAGCCCGATGGCGCCCAACTGGGTCCTGCGAGTCTACAGCGACCGCATCTTCCCAGACACACAAGCCTTCGAACAGTTCATCGCAGCAGGCGGGCTGACCGAGCTAATCGCCCAACGCAAATAGAAGGCCCATATATACCACATAGCATCTGCAGGTCGTCGCCTGCTTCTTAATCCACACGAGCAAAACCGCGCCATAGCCATGCGGTTTGGCGCCCCCCTTCTCGATCAAATCCGCAGACAACCCCTCGGTATCCACTCACGCTGACATCCGCGACAGCTTCACAATAGCTTCACACTTTTAGCGTGTGCACATTATACACAGATAAGTGGTACTACTTATCCGGGCTATGAGTAACACAGGAATTCAGGGATACAAGATTCTACATACAAAGAAGTTACGCACACACAACATAGTTGGGGACGGTCGCTGATCAGTTGACGCGGAGCTACACACCCCGCGGAGGTGTGAAGATGTGTAAACCGCCGCCGGGCCGCTGAAATTGGGACGGTCATTGCAGGACACAAATCCACGCCGCCCAACCGACGAACACCGCAGGGCCAACCGGTCGGGTAGCCCATCTCATGGAAGCGGATGATCCATCTGACGTATGGCCGCTCTGTTCGGCGGGGCTTACGCATCTAAAATTAGATTTTAAAATTCGCCTGTATTTATCGAGTGATT
>JABGPF010000022.1 GCA_018645065.1 Phycisphaerales bacterium | reverse complement strand
GGCAAAGGCGAACGGCAACGGCAAAGGCGAACGGCAACGGCTTACGGCGAGAACACAGAGGACGGCGAACGGCAACGGCAACGGCGAACGGCAACGGCCTAACGACATGGGCCCTGATCCCATACATTTTTGTTATAGCTGTTGTCGTTCATTTCCGTGTCTTCCGTGCTTTCCCACTGCGGCGGATCTTTGATCGTGGTAAAAAAATCGTTGCTGTTGCTGTTGCTGTTGCCCTTGCTGTTGCCGTTCGCCGTCCTCTGTGTTCTCGCCGTAAGCCGTAAGCCGTTGTCGTTCGCCGTTGCCGTAAACATCTTTCCGCCGTTGCCGTTGCCGTTCTCTGCGATCTCTGTGGCAAAGCCGTTGCCGTTCGCCGTTAGTCGTGGCTTTTTGCCTGCTATTTCCCGCTTCCCAGGCGCCATTTAATGGCGATGATGCTTCGGAGCATTCGGAACGAGTCGGAGACCAGCTTCATGCGGCTGTCTGAATCGTGCCCCCAGGCCACGCCGACTTCCTTTATCCGATACCCGCCCTTTTTCGCCAGGAGCAGAATTTCGCAGTCAAACGCCGCATCGTCAAGCAGTTGCCGCGAAAACACCTCGTCGGCAACTTCACGCGTAAAACACTTGAACCCGCACTGCGTATCGCGAATTTCGGGCAGGAACAGCATTCCGCGTATCTTTCTGAACACCTTGCCAATAAACCGCCTCCACGGTCCTTGGGGCGGGCATAACACCGAATCAGGCATCGCACGCGATCCGATTACAACGTCATAACCCTCATCCAACCAGACCAGGAGCTTGTCGAGTTCTTCTATCGGCGTAGCCAAATCCGCGTCGGTCATCAGCAGCACCTGCCCGCGAGCGGCGAGCATACCGCGACGAACGGTTCGCCCCTTCCCCTTGCTCATGGTCGAAGCCAGTACGTTCATCGTCATCTGACCGGGATCGAACGCGCGGGCCAGATCAGGCGTCCCGTCAACGCTGGCGTCTGAGACTACCATAACCTCTACGGAAAAGTCATGATTCTCGACGTACCGGCGGATTCGCTTCAGCGTCGGGACCAGACGCTGAGCCTCGTTGTGAGCTGGAATCACAATCGACAGGTACGGCTGAGAAGTTCGATCTTCAGCGGTTTTCAATTTTGCATTTCCACTATGGTTATGGCGGATTGGCTCGGGTAGTTTTGCTAACCCCTACAGTTTCCAACCTTCGCGATATTCGCTGGTAAGGAGCGCATCGGCTTGGGGTTTGTTGGTGAACGTCATCTTCTGTGAGTCCCACTTTAGTTCTTCACCGGGATAATACAAGGCTATATTTCCCAGCAGCACCGCTTCGGTCAGGGGTCCGGAGTATGCGAAGTTTGCGCCGGGCACTACTGGCTTACCGTCCTTTTTGGCGCCTTTGCAGGCGTTTATCCAGTCGCCATAGTGGTCGCCGGGCCGCTGCAGAACCCGAGGCGGTTTACCGAATGCACGACGTTTGGTTTCGGGTATAATCTGCCCGTTGAACATCTTGCCCTTGTCGCCAATGTAGAGCTTACCGTTACTACCCCAACTGCGGGACTTCTCCAACTCCTTCGGACGCGGAGGCTTCTTTCCCCCATCGTACCAGACCAGCTTCACCGCAGGACGATCGCCAACAGCAGGGAACTGGTATTCGACAATCGACCACTTCGGGAAGCTGATCTTGTTAAACTCCGAGGAGACAGCTTTTACGCTCGACGGAGCGCCCAGCCCCAACGCCAGGAACGGCGAATCAAACGCGTGACAGCCGATATCGCCCAAAGCTCCCGTACCAAACCCAACCCAACCTCTCCATACAAACGGAAGGTAGCTCGGGTGATACGCTCGCTCGGGGGCCACTCCAACCCACAAATCCCACGAAAGCTCCTTTGGCGCCGAATGCTTGCCGGAAGGAGCCCCCATTCCCTGGGGCCACCATTTCACGGGGCGGTCGGTCCATATATGCACCTCGCGCACGGTTCCTATAGCCCCGGCGCGAATGAAATCACCGGTCAATTGGTGGCTTCCAGAGCTGTGGGCCTGGATACCCATTTGCGTCGCCACTTTGTGTTTGGCGGCGGCCTGGGCGATCATGCGGGATTCCTTGACGGTTCGCGTGAGGGGTTTTTGGCAGTAAACGCCTTTGCCCATTTGTATAGCCTGCAACGAAATTCTCGCGTGCATATGGTCGGCGGTGGAGACCACAACCGCATCGATATCGGAACCCATTTTCTCCAGCAGCTTGCGGAAGTCTTTGAAGGTTTTCGCACGCTTTCCATACGCGTTGAAAATACCCGCGGCGCGGCGCGAATCCACGTCGCAGAGGGCGACTATTTTCCCGCCGGCCTTCTCAGCAAAGCGACAGTCGCTGGATCCCTTCCCTCCACAACCGATCTGGGCGATGTTAACGGTATCGCTGGGCGGAGTCGAACCGCTCTTAGCGCCAAGCACATGCGAGGGCACGATTGCTACAGTCCCTGCGGCCAGAGCGGCGGTGCTCATGAACTCGCGACGCGATACTCCGTCTCTACGATTCTGGGCCATGTTGAGATCCTCATCAGCGTTATCGCGCACCATTTATGACTGCCCGGTTCCGAACCCGATGCTCACGCTTCAAAGGATACCAGCAGCGGGCGGACAATACTACCCCCATTGCCCGCCCGCAACGTTCAGGATACTCATTTTACTGGTGTACCGTAAATCTCGACTTCCACGTAGTGGTTCTGATCGTTGGAAGTATTGCCCTGGCTGTGGAGGCGTACATAGCGGCCTGTCGTGCCCTTGGGGCAGTATATGAACTTCCCTTCGTTCGTTTCGACATACCCCATATTGTCGCCGATCCCCTTACCGTAAGAATTATCGTGATCGCTATTGAACACAATCTGGACATTCTCGGTGAAATCTTCATCGTCGGCGACTTCAATAATCACATCGCGATAGGCCCTGGAGCCCTTGTGATAGTGCCACAATGACACGCCATAGAGATTGGCCCGCAGGTCCAGGTCGATCTGCACCCACTTCCTGCCGAAACCAAGGTCGACATTGTAACCATCTTCACCAGACTTTTCGCCATCGGTGACCATTTTCAACTCGCCAATTACCGGTAGAATTTCATTTGATGTCACCGGTTTTCCAAGAGCGAGATTCACGGCGCCTTTTGGAACCATGATCACCGGGCGGGCAACGCCTGCGGGGCGAAGTTTGGCGATATTGGGCTCCTTTATAGGTACAGGCGTGGGAGCACACGCAGCCTTGGGAAACGCAATGATGAGTTCCACCTTGGGAACTCTGGTCGGCTTGCCGGTCACAACCGGGCCGACCACAGACGCCCCATGCACTACTGTCTGGCCTGCATTGGCGGTATCGACTGACTGGACTGGCTTCTCATCATTGCAACCGGCGATGATCGCTATTGTCGTCATGAAAACTACAGTAAATACAATTGCTAATTTCGCGTTCTTCATTTTCCACCTCGTGTTTTTGGATTCTCAATTCGTCCCTGATGTGCATGCATACTTAGGACGAACGAGACACCAGGTGTCATCAGTGGAATTTTGCGAAATTTGAAAATTATCGCGAGGAAATGCTATTTCGATTTGTCTTGTGCGGCTTGATATTGCTTTAGTATCGCACGATCAATCCGCACAGAAAGCGGGGCTCCGGGGCGAAGCTCCCAACTGCGAGGATCCTGGCCCTCTTTGGCAGCGGGGTTGTACCAGGAATACGGAGGCGTCTGGAGCATTTTTATAGTCAGAGTATCTTCGACCGCCGCGCTCAGATCCGGGCGGTAGATAATGATCGGCGCCAGCTGCCAGGGCAGGATCCGACCGTCCTTATGAAACACTCTTATATCCAGGCGCGGGAAATCTCGCAGGTACCACGGGAACGGCCAGGGGTCATTGTCCGCACAGATAACCTGCACGTGCATCGCGTTCTTGTCGGGATGCTTACTGGCGATATCCCTTACCATACGGGCAAGTTCAGGCACATCCCAGGTCGTATGCGAATAAACGTAGGGGTTGGTCGGTTCGGCGCACTGGGAAAAACTTCCCCGCCACCCCTGCCATGCCAAATGACTCGTCGCAGCCAGCAGCACAACGGCAACAACCGCCTTGAGTGGTGCAGGTTTCGCAATCCGCAGCAGCACTGCGGCTCCGATTCCCGCAAGCAGGATCATCCCGTGGAAGAAGCCCAGCAAGCACCACGGCGTCTTGTACGAGAGCGTCGAATACACAACCGTCATCACGACTGTGAAAACACCCACGAACCGCACGAACGGAATACTCACCTTCCCGCAGCCTTTTCCGATCAGACCGGCGATCAGGCCGACAACCGCGAGAATCACCACGAGCATTTCGGTCCAGATCGACCCATCGTCCACCTGCCACCAGGTGACGATTCGCAAGTAGTGATACCACGGATAGCTGTGGTTTCCGGCGGAACCTTCACCATCGGAACGGATAATGTACCCTGTAATCGAGGTGATTGAGTCTGATATTCCGGCTTTATGAGTAAACAGCGACGAGAACAAGATGACCGAGACCAAAGCGGCGGCAACGAGCACAACGGCGCCGGCGATCGACAGGGATATCATTTTTCGCCTGGTCCATCCGTTTCCCGCAATCAGCGAGAGCACTGCGACGTAAAGGCCTCCTACGAACATTGCGAACATCGCTATTATGCACGTTTCTTTCGTAGCGTGCATGAGTCCGATGCTTATGCCCGCTATCGCCAACCAGACGAACTTCGCTACAGCCCCCTTCTGTGCGGATCGCCAGAATGCCGCGATTGCAAAGAAGGTGAAACATATCAGGAGCATTTCCTGGATGTAGTAGCGGCTGTAGAAGATCATCGCCGGTGAGACTGCACACAGCGCCGCTGCACACAGCATTGCGCGCAACCCGATGGCGTCTCTGATAATCCATAACCCCGCGATGAGCAGTATTCCGCAAATCGCCGGTACGATTCGCAGTTGCACCTCTGTGGTCTGCGCAATAGTATTCCCGCCGCCCATACGGACGACGGGAATAGTTAGATAGTTAAGCGTCGGACCGTGGAATTCGTGAGGATCGTATTTGTAAGATCCCTTTTCCAACAGGTCTCCGAACTTCGCGCCATGCACAGCCTCGTCGGTGTGCATGGGGCGATTGTCCAGATGCACTAACCTTATCGTCGCCGCGGCGGCGACAATCAGGATCAACACGCCGAGGCTGGTTAGAGTGCGGTTCATTATTTAATGGGCTTACCGTAGACCTCGACTTCGATGTAGTGGTTCTGGTCGTTCGACGTATTTCCGAAGCTGTGCAGGCGTACGAAACGTCCTGTGGTGCCCTTGGGGCAGTACATGTACTTGCCTTCGTTGGTTTCAACGTAGCCCATCTGCTCGCCCATTCCCATACCGTAGGAATTATTGTGATCGCTGTTGAAGATGGTCTTGGCGTTTGTGAGGAAATCTTCGTCGTCGGCTACTTCAATGATTACGTCGCGGTAGGCTCGTGCCTGTCCGTGGAAATGCCAAACTGAAACACCGTAGATGTTCGCTTTTTCGCCCAGATCGATCGCGACCCACTTCTTTCCGAATCCGATGTCAACGTTGTGTCCGTCTTCACCGGACTTATCACCGTCTGTGACCATTTCCAGATCGCCAACTACCGGAAGCGACTCGTTGGACGTAACCTTCTTACCCAACGCCAGATTGACCGTACCATCGGGCACCTTGATCACGGGGCGTTCTTCGCCTTTGGCGCGACCTTTGGCGATATTATCTTCACTCATCGGGACAGGCGTGCCTTTGAACATGGCTTTGGGAAGCTTGATGTCCAGAACGACTTTCTTGACTTTAGTGGTTGTCACGGTCGGAGTCTTGACTGTAGTCGTGCCATTCGTACCGGTGGGAGCCGGGGCCGTCGTCACATTCGAGCCGTCGCCATCGCCTTTATCGGTGGGCGTGTCCTTCTTCGGTCCGCAACCGGCGAAAATCATTGCACCGGCGAGCAGGGCTATTGTGAATATGTTCATCAGTTTCATGTCCTTCATCATTTTGCCTCGTATTACGGGGTTAACCATTCTTTGTTCGCTTTTTGGAATAAGTCTGGCGGGGCAGGATCACCAGCTAACGCAGCTGCCAATCCTGGACCCATCATTATAACGTATAAGCGAGCAATTATCACCAGTGGTTTTTCTAAAAAATTTCGAAATTGTCTCTCCGTTTGGCTCCGAGCACCAAAATCCGCCCGCCTTCGGGCGCCGTTTCGTCGGGCACAACCAGCAGAACGGTGATATCTTCGTGGTCTTTGCAGTAGCTTTCGGCTTCCTCTATTGACATGACCATAAGCGCCGTTGACAGTGCGTCGGCGACCGCACCGGTATGACAAATCACCCACGCAGCCAGCGGTCCGTCGGCAGGTCCGCCGGTTCGCGGGTCTACAATATGCTCTCCGCGAGCTTGTGTGCCCGATCCGCTGAGTGCCCCTGAGGTCATTAGCACTCGTTCGATACCGGCTTCTTCAGCCCAGGGACCGCCAATAGCAATAGGCCAACCCTCAGGCCCTGGTGAACCAATAACCCTTACAGTGCTGGTTCCGCCATGGACGAGTGCGTTATCGATCTCCCAGTGTTCGAAGATCTCGATCATCTTGTCCAGAGCGAACCCCTTTCCGATAGCTCCGAGATCCACCGAGACGCAACCGTCTGAATACTCGCCTCCAGCCTCTCTCACACCGACCAGGAACCCGTCACGGTCCATAATGAGCCTGTCCATACGGACCCTGTCCAGGGCGTGTTCGGGGGATTCGTCTTCCGGACCGGGAGGGGGAACGTTGTCGACCTCGGCGTATTTCATGACCGCGCCGATGGTCGCGTCGAAGGCGCCTAGCGTATCGGCCCACATTTCTGCGGCGATCGCCAGACACTCGAAAACTTCAATATCCACTCCGACGCACTCGCCCGGGGCAAGGCGGTTTACCTGAGCTATATCGCTGCAGGCGTCGAAGCGGCTCATAAGACGTTCAAGACGATCGACTTCCCTGAACGCCGCCCCTGCGGCCTGGCGCGCCAGAACCGCGTCATCATGGGCGATGACCGCTTCAAACGTAACGGTCATCGCCTCGTGGGCGAACCGGTGCAGATTTAACGCCGCATCGCCCATGGTTCAACTCCTGATCAGACCTTCTTACCGATTGATCCAACCACGTACACGATAATCGACACAACCGCGCCAATACCCATGCACAGGTGCAAAGTAGCCATAAGCGTCTGCCAACCCATTCCGAGAACCGGAAGAGTCGCCAGAGCGGCTGTCAACACCAGGAAGAATCCAAAGGAAGCCAACATCCAGAAACCAATCTTCTGCCCGAGGTTGAATCGCGTTGAATCAGCCTGGCTGCACGCCGAAGCGCGGAAGAAGATAATTCCAAGCAGAGCAACCGCAAAGACGGCGCCCAGCAGGACATGGGCAATCAGCATCCATCCGCTGATAACAGAACCCGTAATCACCGGGAGGAATCCCGTGAAGATCAGAATCGATGCAACGCCCGCGACAACCAGCCCAGCTAGTTTGTCCAGTAGCGGGAAGCAGAACTTATCGGTTTCGCCCGCGACTTTGGTCAGTTTGCGAATCAGCAGCATCGCATAACCGGCCAGTAGTGCGGCGATAAGGAAGGCGACTCCAAACAGTACGGCTTTGAAGATCGGTCGGAACACGAAGGTCATACCGAACATACCGTGGAAACCGGGGTCAAGTTCCTGCATTTGGTGCATTGACTTAACATCCGCCGCGTCAGTCAGCAGCGGTCCGGTACCCTTTACCTTACCGAAGAAGAACGCCGAATCCGTCGAGTGGCAATCAGTGCAACCACCGGCGCCCAGAGCCTGGGGAGCGGGGCGAACACCGTGCGCCATCGGCCAGGAGTAGGCCTCTGCAGCGGGATTATCGCTTGCGACAACCTTACCGCCGTCGGCCAGCGAGAACAGCTTACCGCTGGAGATATAAGCATACTTTCCGCCATTTTTCGCCTGGAGTCTCGCCAAAACTGTTCCAACCTGCTGCTCGGTGAAGGATTCTTCAACCTCAGCGGTGGCTGCAACGCCTGCGATAACAACGTCGGGAATCAGGGGCCTGAGCGAAACCTTATCGCCATCTTTGGTCATCCACGCGAAACGGGGAACCGCAAGACGCGCTGCGCCGGTGTTCACCGGAACAAGCCGCCAACTCATTTTGTCGAGATCCTCTCTAATGCCCGCTTCCTTGTCCTCTTCTTGCGGAGTGGAAACGAGGTCTCGTATGTACGCAACGTCACCAAAATCAAACGCCGGAACTTCGCCCTCAGGGGCAATATCCCCAAGCGATTTGACCATTCCCTTCAGGACTACGAGAATATCCTGTCGCTTCTTGGGCATTTCGTTCAGGAATTCGGTGGTGTCGGTCGGTTCGGCTTCGGGGTCCAGATCGCGAAGTAGCGTCAGGATTTCGCCATTCCAGTCTCGAGCGAACGGTCCGATCATCATCGGAGCCTGCCCTTTGAACTCTGAAACATCCAGTCCGCCGTCAGCGGTAAGCTTATATAACTTTCCACCATGCAGGAATACCGGAAGACCGCCGATTTTATATTTCTTGATCAGGTCCTGCCTGCCGGTAGAGGCCTTCTTGCCGTAATCTTCTGCGATCGGTCCGGCCAGAATATTGAGGATTTCAGCGATCTGCTGTTGTCCGCCAAAAACGCCCTTGGTCAGCGGGGCTACTTCCTTGGGCAGGATCGGGGTGACTTTATCACCGTCCAGGCGAGCCCAGAACGCCGGCCAGATCATCTTGCGCGGTCCGATTTTACCGTCATCGCCCTTGACAAACACGCCCGCGGAGATATTCGGAGCCTCAGTGTACCACTGGGCTCGTCCGAAGATTCCCATGCGGTTCATGCGTGCGGTCCGAACTCTGGTAGGCTCGCTCTTGGGCATGGGGCCCGAGTGACAAGCCGTGCAGGTCAACTTTTTCATATGGACAGGGGGTAGTCCGGCGTGCTTGGGAACCGGAGCTCCAAGCCGTCCGCCCATCGCCCGGGCGCCAGTACCGTCTGTTCCGATGTGGCAGCCTTTGCAGGACAGGGACGCGACGTCCGGATCCTTGCGGAGTTTGGCCTCACCGGGGTATCCGCGCACGATATTGTGCGAGATGCCGTTTCGGTGACACGACACGCAGCTCAAACCAGCGGCAGAGTGAACATCGCGATCGCTGCGCCATTTGCTCTGACCGGTGGTGACTGTAGAGTGGCAGCTCAGGCAGCTTTTGTCTTTCGGGCTGCCTACATCGAGCATCGCCCTGTTCTTTGAATCGAACTGCGACAGGTCGTATGTAACCGCCGGGGGCGTTGCAAAACCAGTGTCATCGGGGCTGGGGCCTTTAGTGTAGTCCCACACATCAGGCTGCCTGGAGCCCATTCCGCCAACTTCGCCCAGGCCTGAGGCAGCAGTGCCCGCCCACATGAAGTTTTCGCGGGCCATCTGTTTGGCCCACTCGCTGTGGTCCTGCTTGAACGAACCGTTGTGGCAGGCCAGGCAGTTGATCTCAGCTTTTCCCGACACGTTCCAACGAGCGTTCAGGTCGCTGAGGGTGTCTTTGGGAGCGGCCATATCACCGCCAGGCATGTGACGCCCAAACCGCTGGGTGAACGTCCAGGGCGTTAGCCCCACGTCCTCGGGCTTATAGAGCCCTTTCCACGCTCGATTCGACAGGGGCAAGTGCGTACCGGTCTCGGCATCGACCAGCACCCAGGGTTCGCCCGGTCGGCCTGAAGCCAGGCCCTTTGTGGAGTTAAAGTGCAGACCGTCTGCGATAACACCGTATTCGTGACACATGCCGCACGTGTTTTTCGTGGACATGGGCATCGAACGCGGCATGGTCGGCAGGATGCTTCGGTCATCGATATCCTTCAGGCCCAGGCGGTGCAGGGGCACGCACCGGGTCCCGTCGGAGTGGTGGTTTTGCGGTTCTTCGGCGAGCAATCCGCCGGCCAGAACAGCAACCGATATTAAAATGGTGGTTATATGTTTCAAGCGTGGACCTCGAAATCCTCGTGTTTGAATTCAATTTTCTTCTGACTCTTAACTGCATCATTAACCGCCAGAACGGCAACTGCGGTCTCGTATCCTACGATACCGGGGCAGTTGAGTTTGGCTTTACCGCGGACTGCGTCGAAGAAGTTGTGCAGGTGCGGTTGGTGGGGAAGCATTCCAAGTTCGATCGGGAGAGGCCATTTCGGCGCCGCCGGTGAAACTCGGGCGTCCAAGACCACGTTGGTGGTTTTGGTCTTGCCCATCTTGGTCGACACTTCCTTGAGGTAACCCTTCTTGACCCACTTGTTCCAGTCAGGTGAGTTGATCTCTTTTTCGAGCCAGTTTCCATCACGCGGGACTTCCGAGATCACCAGCGTACCGTATTCGCCCATGAACGCTTCGTGGAATCCGCCGTAACGCGTTGTGGTCTGGACCTGGTAGAACGCGCGGGCCATCTCTTTGGTTTTGGGATGCTCGTATTCGAACAGGCACATGACGTTATCGTACCATTCGTGCTGTTTGTAGTAATCGATACCGCCCGAGGCGACCACCGACTTCGGATCGGCTCCGAAAATCCAGCTGAAAATGTCGATCTGGTGCGAACCGAGGTCAACGATCGGTCCACCACCGTAACGCTTGTACCAACGCCAGTTGCGGAAGCGACTCATCGTGTCGTACCCATACTTGGCGAGTTCTTCAGCGGTCAGGGCGTCTTTGGGAGCCCAACCGATATCCTCAGACACCGCTCGGTTCCACTGACCGTAACCCTGCATCACGCGTCCCAGCACCTTGCTATCCAACACGAGATTCTCGATCGCGTGCCTGTAGCGAGGGTTCGAACGACGCTGGTGACCGATCTGCAGCAGCTTACCGGTTTCGCGTTCGGTCAGCACCATCTGCCTGGCCAGTTCCAGCGAGTTCGACATTTCCTTCTCGCAGTAAACGTCGAGACCGGCTTTCATACCCGCGATGGCGTGCTCAGCGTGCAGCCAGTCAGGCGTGGCGACGATCAGAACGTCGAGATCAAGAGATTTATCGTCCAACATCTCTTGGCAGTCGGTATACTCTGTAACCGTCCCGTAGCCCTTTTTCTCGTTGTAAGCGTTTATCCTCTTAACCGCTTTTTTGCGATTGAACTCCCAGATGTCGCAAACGGCTTTGAAACGCAGGCCAGGGATATCCGCATTGGTCTTGAGGCATGAATTGACCAGCACATCTCCCTGCGACCCGACGCCGACGATAGCGACATTAAGCTCATCGAGCTTACCCGTGCGCGCTGTTTTTGTCGTGGCGGTTTGGGATACGGCGTTGCTGAGTCCGCCTGCCATGATTGCTCCGGCTCCTGCCGCAGCGGCGGTCCGGGTCAGGAAACTACGCCGGGCCATGTTTGTACCTTTTTTTTCTTTGTCCATATCTAGTCTCTTTCAGGAATAATATATTACTTCTGATCCTTATCGGTCTTTGGTTTCTTGAGATCCGCAACCCATATGTTGCGGAATTCTACCGGATTTCCGTGATCTTGCAAGAGGAGATACTCAGCAGCGATCGGTTTGCGCCGCCCGCCGTTACCTGTTCCCTTGGCCATCACAACGTCGTTATGTATCAAAACACCGTTATGCACTACGGTTATGTGGGCGCCTTCGATCTGTTTTTCGCCCGAGGCGTCGAACTTGGGAGCCTGGAAGAAAATGTCGTAACTCTGCCACTGGCGCGGAGGAGCACACATATTTACCCGAGGAGCCACTGCACGATACAATCCGCCGCATTCGTTTTTAACGCCTTCGCACCCGTAGCTGTCGAGCACTTGGCATTCGTAACGATTCTGAATGTAGAAACCGCTGTTGGAGCGTCCCTGCCCGCGTTTATCGGGCATCGAAGCGGTGCGGAATTCGGCGTGCAAGTGCATGCTTCCGAACTTTTTCTTCGTGATTATCGAACCGGCTCGGGGTGCACATTGGATCACACCGCCGGGCAGAAGCTTCCAACCGCAAGGCTTACCACCGCCCTTGGTGAACGTTTCGTTGATGTCTTTGGTCTTCTTGCTCAGCAGCACGGTCGCTCCGGCGGGAGCCTTGGCGCCAAGACGATGCGAAAGACGCATCACGCGCTTCAAAGTGAACGAAGCCTTAACCGAACCGGTAACTGTACCGATGAAGACTTTTTCAGTGAGCGTGGCGGTCCATGTCGAACCTTTATATTTCCCGCTGGTAATGGTCCCGCTGACGAGCTTGTCGGCTGGTCCGGTGAGCACGGCGAGTTTCGGGTCGCGAGTGTCAAATTTGCTCAACATATTAACGCTGTACTCGCCCTTGCCCATATCGATTACCTGGGCGACGAGAGGATCGGTTCCGATCGCACCGGACCAATCACCAACCAACGGGAGATCCGTCGCGTCAGTCGATTTGGTGTCTAACGGTACAGGCGCCACCGTCGCGACTGGTTTAACCGCACAAATAACCGCAGCGTGATCGCCGGCTGGTTTCGGTGCTTCGCACAGACCCATCGATCCGCAGCCCAGCACTATTGTCATGGTGATAAGTAACGTTATGTTCAATGTCATTTTCATAAAGTATGGCCTCTTCTTATCGACAGATCCTTCTGAAAGGATCAAGTTTATTCAAACGAAACGGTAATTTCCGCGATCGACCAGTTCTTGCGGTTTTTTCGGTCTCTGCTGCTTATATTTTTGGTTTGTACGATCTTGATGGCGCTTGCGGTTTTTCCAGTGAAGGGGATTTTTGTGATACCGTTTACGGCTTTGCCTTTGACGACCGGCGTGGACCAGGTTTTTCCATCGTTCGACAGGAACAGTTCGTATTCCCTCGGGAAGTCCTGCATATTGTCACCGCAATCGATCGTGATTCCATTGATGGTGTCGGCCTTGGCGAGGATGAGCGTGAAGGAGTCGCCAGCCTTCATTACACCGCCCGTTGACCAGATGGTTTTGCGTTGTCCGTCTATCGCCAGGGCGGCTTGGTCAGCGCCTCGTGAGGCTGAGACCTTTGCGGTGGTGCGAGCCATTGCCCATTTAATTTGGCTGATGGCGAGTTTGGCTTCAACAGAAAGGGCTGCGTCGCTGACGCATCCCTGTACGATCGCCAGACCTTCTGTCGTCGGGAAACTCGCAAGTGCAGCCAGTATCCGTTTCTTTTCCGAGGCTCCGCTTGCTACTTTCAAGCCCTTTGCGAGCAGTTCGGTTTTTGCTTTGCATACCGCGGCGGTGGGCGCTTCTTTGCCCGGGATTGTAACTACGCGAATGTATCCTCGCATCGCCAGGATCTTTCTGGCCGTATCGGTATCGGACTTCGCGACGCCCAGGAGCGTTTGGGCCGGTGTGGCGTCGGGCCAGGCGGCAAGTGCACGCACTGAGGCTTTTTTCACGTCGTCGCTTCCGGCGGTAAGTTGCGATTTGATCTCCGCGTAGGCCTTGTCACCGGCAAGACGCGAGAGCACAACCAGCAGCACGGATTTGGTCTTGTCGTCGGCTTTTCCCATCGCGGCGATAATCGGGGCTGAACGCTTATCGGCATCGTCACAGCGTTCCGACACCTGCAGGATAGCGTTTGCGAGCCCGGCTTTATCGGAAGAACTGTCGGCCGCAACAAGCATCGCAGCCATTTTTTCTACATCGCTCTGAGCCGCCAACGTCCCAAGAGCTTTGAATGCGGCGCGACGTACGGTGCTTTCCTTATCGCTACCGGCGGCTGCAAGAACGGCCGGTGTGGCGGTTTTTTCGCTTCGGTCCGCAAGGATCATCAGCAGCGTGGCTCTTACGGTTTTGTTGTCTGAGCTGAGGGCTTTAACAATCGCGGTTCCTACATCGTCGCCTTTCAGGTTTGTGAGGCTTGCGGTGGCGGCTTTTCCGGCATCTCCGCCGGCTTCGATAGCTTTAGTAAGGACCGCTGCGCTTGATGCATCGCCTATCGAACCGAGCGCCGACAGCGCCGCGATGCTGACCGAGGCGTCTTTTGATGCTGCTGCCGCCGATACCGCGCCGGCGGCGGCTTGGTCACCGCGGCTTGCTAGTTTGGTGATAACTCGGACCTGCACATTGGCGGGCAGTGAGGCGAGTTTATCGGCGAACATCTTCGTCGCTGCGGTTCCTTTTACGTCGTTGATGTGGCTGGCGGCGGGAAGCTGCATTGCGGGATCTTCTTTACCGCTCAGCAGCGATGCGATGAGCGGAGCGGCGTTGACTTTGTCTGAACGTGCAATACCGCCAAGTGCTGCGATTCGAACGACGGTTGGTTTGTTCTTGGCGAACATTTTGTTGTAGATCACCGCGGCGCCTTTGGCGTCTCCGGCGGCAAGGAGGCTTTCTGCACACGATATCGCCGAATCGTCAGCCACTGTCTGCAGTGACGCATCGATCTTCGCTGAGTCGAGCGCTTTTGCAGCGTCGAGTCCGCCGATTTTGCCTAGTGCGGCGATTGCGGCGCGAGCAGTTGTGGTGTCTTTATCACCCAGCAATTTCGCCAGGGCGGGTACTGCTTTCTTATCACCGCGGGCGGCGATCGTACCGATCATACCGATTCGAACATTACCGGTAGTCTTGCCCAGTGCATCGCGAAGGATAGCGTCAACCGAGGCTCCGCTCATTCCCTGCAGTGCGAAACGGGCCATGTTCGAGAGCTTCTTGTCGGTCAGCAATTTCGCCAGCGAGTCAACCGAAGCGTCCGTGCCAATACGCCTTAACATGCGGCAGACAAACTGTTTGCACTCGAAAGTAGCTTTGGGCGAATTCAACGCCTTGAGCAGTTCGGCTTCGATCGCCTTGGTGTCTTTGGCGCCTCGGATTTCAGTTTCGATTGCCGCAAGCTCCACGCGACTCTCACCAAACTTGTATCCTATGATCTTAGCATGATCGGCTGCTTGAAGCGGACCGGCGACCAGCATGACGACCGCAAGGGCCAACACGATTGAGGTAACTGCTCTGTGACGTGCTTTCATTAGAATTCCTTTCACTACCCGGTTTCAGGGTGCGTGTTTCTTGGTTTATTCCGCGGGCTCTACAGTTTGGTCTTTACGATCCAGATATTTCGGTACGCCACCGGGCCATGATCGCCCTGAAGCATCAGCGGCCCGAGCGCCTTTTCATCATTAAACGCGCCCGATCGCGTCGGACCGGTGACTTCCCGATTTTCGTGCACTACGATCCCGTTGTGAACTACCTTGACGAACTTGGCGTTTTCGATTTTTTTACCGTTCTTATCGAACCGTGCGGCACGGAACGTAATATCGTATGTCTGCCACGTGCCAGGCTCTTTGGAAGCGTTTACGCGGGGCGGAACGCCTTCGTAGCCCATTTTACCGCTGGGGTTTTTGCCCCATCGCTGGTAAATACCACCGCAGTCGCTGTGCCTGGGCTTTGCGACTTTCCAGCTATCGAATACCTGGATTTCGTATCGGCCTTGGAAGTAAACGCCCGAATTGGAGCCCTTGGACACCATGAACTCGATGTGAGCTTCGATATCGCCGAACTCTTCTTTGCTCAGGATGTTCTTCGTTCGCCCACCGTTATCGATAATACCCTTGCCCGGCTTGGTTGCCAGTTTGCGGTTATTCTTTTCGTCCAGACCAACTTCGCCGACGGCCTGCCACTTACCGGTGTTACCTTTCCAGGCGCCCAGACCTTCGATCTTCACTGCGCCCTTGGGAGCAGGCTTGCCCATAGTGCATTTAGCATCAACAGCCGCCGCGGCGCCTTTAACGCGGTCGTCAATCTTCAGATCGCCAAGTGCGTACTGGATACCGGCAAGATAGTGCGCCAACACCGGAGCGTTCCACAAAACTGCGTTATTGTGCCCCAACGAGCAGTAAAACACCCTGCCCTTACCAACCGGATGCACCCATGAGATCGCGACATCGCGTTTGGGGTCTTTGTTTCCGCGTGAGACGGTCTTTTCGTCGGTCATGTCCAGACTGAGCAAAACGCGGAGTTTATCGCGTGAGTATACCTTGCCCTTGAGCTGGTAAATTTCGTCTTTGATTTTGAAACCCTTCCCACCAAACGACTTATTGAGCGGGTGATTTGGCTCGTCAAGCTTTACCGCCCAGGTCCCGCCAGCGCCCCATGGGTGTCCGGCGAACAGTCCGCCCATCATTTCGGCGGCTTCGGGGAAATCGTAGAAGTTGTCGGTGGCGCCGTGAATACCGGCGACACCTTTACCGCTCTTAACGAAGTCCATAAGGGCCTTGCGGTGTGCGGGGTCCTTGAACTTCAAACGAGTGGTGCTGTTGAACAACACAGCATCGAACTCGGCGAGTTTCTCAGGTGCAAACATCGCCATATCACTACTGGCCACAGCAGTGTACGCGCCGGTCTTTTCGCCCATGAGCTCGATCGCCTTAGAGGTAATCGGAATCGCCCCGTGCCGGAAACCCTGACAGAGATTGAATATCAGCAGTTTGCGAGCTTTCAACGGTTTGGCCGGAGCCTTAGTGGGGAGGGCGGCCTTTACCTTGGCGATCTCCGCCTCGGAAGGACCCTTCGCCGCCTCGGCCGTAGAAAACATTCCGCACAGCACAACAACCATCAGACCCACCAACACGACCTTACCAAAATTTGCCATGGTCTATCCTTTTAATACGTTAATCATTGCATTCAAAATTCAATTATGAGCTATTCTCGCATCCGCCCGTCGTAACAAACAGAGACGTCGCCGACGCCATCTGCCCAAACGGTCACTAATGGTACAACGTGCCAATAGCAGATTCCATTGATTTTTTTCCGGAATTCACCCTCGTATCGCACAGAATTAACGCAACATCCGGGAAGATTCTTGACAGGGAAGTCTCTGTCGGAGACATTGAACCAACTTACTGAAGAACAGACCATGACCGAAAGCAAGAAGAACAGTATGATTCCCACACCGCTCAGAGCGCCGATCGCTCTGGCGCTGGCCTGGATTGTACCCGGAGCGGGACACGTATTTGTAGGCAGACCCATGCGAGGACTTATTATCTTCCTCGTTATCGGAGCACTGTTCTGGGGCGGGATCGCCATGGGCGGTGTGATGACTATGGATCACGAAGGCCAAAAATGGTGGTTCATCGCCGAAATGTTCACCGGAGGCCATGGACTAATAGGCTGGCAACGCGAAAAAAATTGCATAAAAAATTACGAAGCGGATATCCGGAAGGAAATGGCCAACGAAGCGGCAAGCTGTCGAGCGCAAATACGATCCTTCCGGGAACATCTCACCCAATGCGAAGAGGACCTCGCCCAGGCAAACGCCGATCTCAAACGCGCAACAACTGCCCAGCAGCAACAAAGGCTGACAGAAGAGATCGAGAGGCTGCTTAAGAACCAAAAGGGCTACGCCCAAAACATCGCCATATCAAAAAGAAAACTAAGCACCACACGAAACGCATACGTGGAAAGCGAACTCTCAAAAAAGAAACTCGCACTGGTGGCGCCAATGGCAACTATCGCCAGAGCATACGCCGGCGTCGCAGGACTGCTAAACCTTATGTGCGCGTTCGATGTATTCATGCTCGCACTGTTGGGACCAGCAGCAGCAGCGGAACCCAAACGCGGGGAGGACGAATAAAATGCTCGGTGAGTTATTCGTACATCCGCAAATCATACCGTTTCATATGACGTGGTGGCTTTTATTACCGCTTTGTGCGGGCGTGGCGATCGTATATAAAACCATACGAGTTCACACACTACGTCAATTACCCAAGCAAGCGACCGTCCTGATTTTCTATATGCTAGGTGGCCTGTTCGCCTTGGCGGTCGGACTTTGGGCAATTCACGAATTTATGCCCTAATCAAACGCTTAAACACCTCGATTTAAATCACTTACGACCAATCTGCAAAAAATATCCTCTCAAGCCGATTTTTCTCCCCGCAAATCGGAATACTCGCCTATAATGGAATAGTCGTAATTGTATTACCGTTATGGTGTGAATATACCCCCGACGGGAGGAAAACGATGAGCTATGAACGTATACTACTGGACATGGAGGTCCAAGCGGATTTCTTCTGTAGTTCAGGGCGTTTCTACAGCAAGAAGAACGGGCAGGCCCTCAAGCAGATAAAGCAATTGCTCCGATGGGCGAAAACCCAATCAGTTCCGGTAATAAGCACGCTTTTGCGCACCGTGAGCGGAACTGGCGGACCGCACTACTGCATCGAAGGAACCCCGGGCGAATTGCGGGTTCCGAGAACAGTATTTCCAAACCACAGGGCCTTCGGGACGCGAAGGACCACCGATCTTCCCCAGGATATTTTGGAGCACTATCCCCAAGTCCTGTTCGAAAAACGGGACACCAACGCGCTAAGTAACCTTCGCATCGAACGCCTGCTAACCCAACTGAACGGAAACACAACGTTTATCCTGTGTGGAGCGGGTCTGGCCGACGGAATAGCACAAACCGCTATCGCGCTGAGGACCCGGAAATTCGGGGTGATACTAGCCCAAGACGCAGTGGCCGACCTCGGTGACCCAAACGCGGATATGGCGCTGCGGAGAATGCTGGCAAAGGGTGTTATATGCTGCCCAACATCCAAAATTATCGCCCCGCCAAAGCTCGTAAAACGAAAACACCGCCTGAGAGCAACGGCGGTGCATCATGCATAAATGACGGATCACGGATCAATCCTCCTTCGGATCTTCGACATCCAACAGCCAACAAGAAATTTCCAATTTCCAAGTAACGGCGAACGTCAACGTCAACGGCGACGGCGAACGGCTTGGCACGACGC
Organism: Phycisphaerales bacterium; assembly: GCA_018645065.1. Classification (GTDB taxonomy): domain Bacteria; phylum Planctomycetota; class Phycisphaerae; order SM23-33; family SM23-33; genus BS750m-G57. The sequence goes on along the minus strand of JABGPF010000022.1, from coordinate 15,095 downwards.
ATCTGGAGTCGTAATTTGGGGCGCGATGCTGTGTGACGGTTACTCTACAAAGCAGCAAGCGACACTTATCGCCGTATCCGTTGTCGTTCGCTGTTGGTCGTTGCTTTTGGCCGTTGACGTTACTTGAAAATTGGACATTTCTTGTTGGCTGTTGGATATTGTTCCGTCGCCGTCGCCGTTGACGTCACCAGCCCCGCAATTTATATCCCTGCGCCCCACCAATTGACAAGCCCACCCTTGCAGACCGAGACAAGTTGTGATAACTCCATAATATGAGCAACGAATCTACGGGCGCATGGACAGTGCTGAAACTACTGGAGTGGACCAAAAAATACTTCGCCGATGCGGAAGTCGATCAACCGCGACTCTGCGCTGAAGTACTGCTGGCGCACACACTTAAATGCCAACGGATCGAACTCTACACCCGCTTTGACTACACCCCGTCCCCAGACGAACTTACCAATTACAGGCAATCGGTGAAACGGGCCTCGCAGCACGAACCTACGGCGTATCTCGTAGGATCGAGAGAATTTTACTCCGTACAATTCAAAGTCACAAAAGATGTGCTTATCCCCAGGCCAGAAACAGAACAGCTCGTCGCCGAGGCTGAAGCCCACCTGAAAACGCTGGACCGGCCGGGCCTGATGTGGGATATCTGCACGGGAAGCGGATGCGTGGCGATCGCAACTGCACTGCAAGTCAGCAATGTGACCGTACTGGCAAGCGATATCTGCCCACAGGCCGTCGCAGTAGCACAAACAAACGCAGAAACACACAGCGTAGCCGATCGAGTAAGCTGCGGAGTTGCAGATCTGGTAAACATTCCCGAAAATTGCCCCGATTTCCAAGACCGCCAGTTCGACGTGATAACCGTAAACCCGCCATATGTGGGCGATAACGACCCGATCGGCGTATCAGTTAAGCACGAACCTCCGGCAGCACTGTTCTCAGGGCCAGACGGGCTGAACTGCATCAGAAAACTACTACCGCAGATACCGCAAATGCTTCTTCCGGGCGGAATGTTCGCTCTGGAATTCGGCGCCGAGCAGCACCAGGCGATCATCGCACTTATCGCGGATATCGATCAGTTCGACACACCGATTATCCTGAAAGATCACCAGGACATCGAGCGTACCATTACCGTCAGGCGGATCGCGCAATGAGCGAGCAACCCGAAGATCTCAAAGACTTTGACGCCAAGGACCAAGCCGATCAGGCAACCAAAGTCGCCCGCGACTACCGCAACGCTCCCGAGCGCGCAATGCAGTTGGCGGTCGAAGCAGCCAAAAAGGCCAAACGCAACAAAGGTTCACTCCGCAAAGTCGTAAGCGACCTGGCGACACTGGTGCGTCTGGTCCGCGCCTGGGGAGCCAGTGAGTACCGCGACGTGCCCTGGAAGACAATCGCGATAGCATTAGGCGCGATCATCTACTTCGTAAACCCGTTCGACGCCATCCCTGACTTCATCCCCGGCGTAGGTTATCTCGACGACGCACTGGTGGTGGGGGTAACAGTAAAATCGATCAAAACCGCCCTGGACGCCTTCAAAATCTGGGAAACAAAACAGAAGCAAGATTGACGAATAAACAACTTTTCGACACAGAGGCTCAGAGGCTCAGAGAACGGCAACGGCAAAGTTCTTTTTTGTAACGACGACAGAGAAAGCAGAGCGAGCAGAGGAGACAACAAGAAAGACTCTCGCCGTCCTCTGTTTCTCTGCTTTCTCTGTTGTCGTTTTTTCGCCGTAACAAAAAAAACGCCGTTGCCCTTGCCGTTCTCTGAGCCTCTGAGTCTCTGTGTCGAAATCAAAACCATCGGATACCCCAAACAATATGAGAATCTTGCTTGCAAAGAAATCTGGTAGCACACCACAGATTCGCTTTCGCAATTTTTGACTATCATAACGTGCGCGCATATAGTACTATGTGGGGCTTGTTGTATTATGAAGTAGTAAGAATACTACGCTGATTTAAAAGGATAGAATCATGAAAATTGCAGTAATTGGCGGCGATGGAACTGGACCGGAAGTAGTGGCTGAAGGGCTCAAGGTGCTCGAAGCAGTTGCCGCGAAGGTCGGTTTTGAATACACAACCCAGGATTTCGACGTCAGTGGCGATCGTTATCTAGCAGCCGGCGGCGACCCGAATTCCGCTTCGATTCCGGTTATCACCGAAGAAGAGATCGACGAGCTGAACGCCTTCGACGCGATCTACCTTGGCGCGGTCGGCCATCCCGACGTGGCGCCTGGTATCCTGGAAAAAGGTCTGCTGCTGAAGGCTCGTTTCCAGTTGGACCAGTACATTAACCTCCGTCCGGTAACGCTTTACCCGGGCGTTGAGACCCCGCTGGCGGGCAAGACTTCCGAAGATATCGACTTCGTCGTCGTCCGCGAAAACACCGAGGGACTCTACTCAGGCATGGGCGGTTTCCAGTACAAGGGCACGCCCAACGAAGTGGCGACCCAGACAATGTGCAACACGCGTCAGGGCGTCGAGCGGGCGATCCGCTACTCGATGGACCTGTGCATGCGTCGCAACGACAAGAAGCAGATTACTCTGGTCGGCAAGAACAACGTGCTGACGTACGCCCACGACCTGTGGTTCCGTGCGTTCATGGAAATCGGTGAGGAATATCCCGAACTGACCAAAGACTACAACCATATCGACGCGGCATGCATGTGGTTCGTGAAGAACCCCGAGTATTACGACACGATCGTGGTCTGCAACATGTTCGGCGACATCATCACTGACCTCGGCGCGATGATCCAGGGCGGAATGGGCGTAGCGGCCGGCGGTAATATCAACCCCGGCGGCGTGAGCATGTTCGAGCCCATCGGCGGATCGGCTCCGAAGTACACCGGCCAGAATGTGATCAACCCGATCGCCGCTATCGCATCGCTGGCGATGCTGCTCAGCGAAACGGGCAGAAACACGGATAACCCCAAGCTTGTAGAGGCGGGCAACCGCGTCGAGCAGGCGATCCGAGAAACTACCCCGAAAATGCAGAGCCAGTCGGCAGGCCGCATGGGCTTCTCGACAACAGAAGTCGGCGACCTGATCGCCAAGACAGTAACCGACGCCGAATAGACTCACCCACATAAAACGCTTCACAAGAGACGCCCACCGCGGGCGTCTCTTTTTATTAACTCCACGACAATCGTGTCCACAGTGTGGACAGTTTTAGCGATCCTATGTCTTTCGGGGCTTTAGATAATGCGGACAGAAACCGTGTCTAGTAGTAACAACGTTCAGTTGTTGTCGTTTGCTGTGGTCGTGGCCGTTAACTTGGATATTGGATATTCCTTGTTGCTCGGTTGGATATTCGCCGTTTATTCATCTCCCCAATAATCCGGCATGAACCCAAAAAAAGAGGCGCCCCTGACGGGTGCGCCTCTTTTTTTGCACATTATTGTCGATTGTCTATTTGATCTCTTTCACCGTGGCTTCCTGAGTTCCGATGATAGTTGCATCCATCTCCACGTTGTTGCCCTGGGCGGATATTGTCATCGACATTGCACCATCAAGATCAATGGACTGTTTCATCAACAATCCGGTATCGGCATTGATTTCCATCGTACCGTTCATGATTAAATCCATCGACTTCACCTTAATAGACGCCGGACCCATCGAAGTGCTCTTGGCGCCTTGGGAAAGTACCCGAGCCCTCATTTTGATCGTAGCGATCTGACCGCTGGCGCTGGGTGTAAGGCTGATCAATTTGCACTTGGCTTCGCATTCCATATCACCGGCCATGGGTATCGGCATCGTAAACTGCGCGTACCAGACCGCCCCAACGCCCACCGGTTCACTGGGCATGTATTCCTGCGATCGGCCGATTATCTCGCCCATCTGCTTATCACCGATTGTGTTCTTGAACTGCCCGATCATCGGCGCCAGTTGGGGATCCTCACGAGCGACACGATCCCACAGGTCGTTCATACCCTGTACATCGGTGACCTTGCCATCGGTGTCGCATTTCATGGTGATTTTGGCGCCCTTCATGGCCCTTAAAACCTTGCCCGCAGGGTTGCGGGCTATGGATGCTGAATCGTCAGTGTCAATTACGCCGCCCATCGGTCCGCCCGTGGTTTCCTGTCGGATTCGGTTGAACCCCATCGTGATGAGCACCTTACCGTCGGAATCGGGCGTGACATCCACGTCCATCCACTGCTTCATCTGCTGAGTGGTGTTCATTTTTTGTTTCTTAGATCCGGCTTTGACAGTCCCCTTGGTGGTCATGTCCTGATCCTGGATCATTTCGTACTTACCGATCGGGTATTTTACAGTCAGGGAGACTCGCGGTTCTACTCCGTTAGAAGCCTCTTCGTCGCGGATTGGCCCGTCGTCCCTACCGGAGCAATGGATCTGGCTCATGCCCAGCAAGATAGTCAGAATCGTCCACACAGTTGCTTTCCCGTAAGTCATGCGAATATCCCTTTCGTTGTTTCAGCGGAATGACGCCCCGCCTAAGTTAATTTGACATCGGCAACTATAACAATGGTCAGGGTGACTGTCTACACCCGGCCCGCGACCGTCGAAAAAACAGTCCCGATATCCCCCCGCCAAACTCGGCGCTGCGGGCGTCTCTTTATTTGTGCTGGCCGGACGCCAGTTGGCGGACCCAGCAACTCTTGCAGATGCATTTATCCCTTCCGCAGGTTCCGTTGATGTCGCGGTGTTTGCGGGGTTGGATTGAGGCTGTCACGAGTTTTACCGCCTGCTTGTAGTCCGGGTCGTTTATGCTCTTGAACCCGGATTTGATTTGGCCCCATCCGCCCGCTGCGATCGGCAGCGGCGCGTTCAGGATGCGGCTGGCTTCGGGGCGTCCTACGTTGACCAGAGCGGCGAACGGTTGGTCAGCCAGTTTCGCGTCGAACCGTTTGGCGATCCAGGCGCGAAGGGCTTTCTCACCGGCTGGATTGGCCTGGCGATCTTCGATGCGGTTGAACGAATAGTTACCGCAATATTGTGCGTTCACATCGAGCCAGTCGATAATCGGAGCGATTTCCCTGGCGGTAAACTTCACCTTGGCGTGACCTTTCAGAAGCAGCGGAGCGAGCTTGCTGGCGGCCGCGAAATAATCGCGCGGGCGCGTGGCGTGAGTCTCGCCTTTAAACTTGGCGATTTTAATCTGCCCGGGCGCGTTGCAAATCGAATTGTACGATCGAGTAACCTTCAGTATCGCCGACTTCATCCAGCCGCGAGGCAGCCTCGGGGTTTCCACCGTTCCCAGCAGATCAAGCTTGCCTTCGGTCTTACCGAGCCCGTGACATTTGATGCAGTGACGATCGAGCACCGGTTGGACCGACCGCATAAAACTGAATCCGTTTTTGTACGACGGGTCAGCGGGCGGGGTAATCGCGATTGGCTTGCCCCTCATCGCCGTCGGCGACGCCGGTGGCGCGGCGCCCTTCTGCTCGTGACAACCTACGCAACTGCGGAACTCACCGGGCTGGAGATAAACCAATGTTCGCATGGTCATCACGGCCATACCGTTTTCATCCAGCGCCTGGAGCTGCAGCGGTTTGCCCGCCGGTGCGGTGAACATCACCGAACCGTTGGCTTTGACCGGAACCGTACCGAGAATATTCTTCGCTACTTCGTGTCGCACGAGGCTGGGTTGATTTTTCCAGACCGCCGGTTGATTCACCATCTCGTTGATCCGCAGAGCCTTGATAACGCCCGGTTTGAGGAGCTTGTCCGGGTCGTTCATTGTTTCGTAAACGTCCTGCACCGCGAAGACGCCCGTAGCCGCCGCGCCCGGCTGCAACGATGACGGAATAAGTCGCGGCGCCTTTGTCGCACGTAACGGGGTGGGCGAAAAACTCGACGCAGCACCCTTGTAAATCAGCTCGCGTCCGCCAAACGAATCGACCAGATAAATCCCAAACGTGTCAGCCGGTTTGCGCCCCTGCTTGGGAAGTTGCTGGGGCGAATACGCCGCCAGGAACAAATCTTCAGTGATCGGCCAGGGCGTGGAATAGCAGCCCTTGATGGTCCGAGCCTCAGCCTCGAAGAACGGGATTTCAGGCGTGATGCGCGTGATGGGTTTTCTCCCGTTTTCGCCTACGTTCGGATCGATTCTGATAATGCATCCGGTCGAAAAACTGTGATGGCCCGTCGCCAGTGCGACTACTTTTGTCGAGTTGGGGATCGCAACGGTCTCGGAGATCATCCACGGGCTTACGGTGTCTGCGCCGAAGAAGTTCGCCTGTGTCGCTCCGTCGGGCCGGGTGTACCACAGCATGTGGAACATCGTCACGTTGCGGTTAATGTAGTCCCAGCGGGTGTAAACCATTCGTCCGTCGGGCAGGACTACCGGATCGGCTTCGTTGGCCTCGGCGAACGATATCTGCTTCAGCCCGCTACCGTTTCGCTCGACGCGGTGCAGCAGCAGCGAGGGCGTGTAGCGTCCGTTATGGCATCGCCCGTAACCCTGCATGCGGGTCGAGACAAACGCTATCCCGCCGTCGGGCAGGTAGCACGGATCGTTGTCCTCGATGAGCACGGTCTGGCGTCCGCCCCAGCGGGCCATCGCGTCTGATGCCGAGCCGGTGATCTGCTTGACGTGCGATCCGTCGACGGCGGCTTCGTAGATGAAGTAGCGGCGGAGGCTGGGAGTTTTCTGCGTGTGATCGCAGAAGGCGAACACGATGCGTTTGGCGTCCCAGGAGAGTTTCGGTTTGTTCGTCGCCCCGACCGGCAGCTTGCCTTTAAGCAGCACAACGGGCTTGGGATTATCCTTCCACGATTCCAGGATGGTGATGCCCGGGCCGGTGCGGCTGTGCCGACCGAGATACTGATCGCAGTTGTGGCTGTATAGCGGTGGAGGGTTTTGGTTGATCAGCAGGCGATCGAAATTCAGCGCCGGGTGCGACATGATAATTCGGCGCCGGAGTTTTGCGATTTCGTCGGCGGGAGCATTTCGTTTCGCCAAGGCGTCGAGTTCGGCCGCCAGCTTCGGGCGCGGTTCGGATTTCTGAACGTACGCCAGCGTAGCTCGGGCAAGTTTCATCGCCTTTGCTGCCTGCTGGGCGGGGGTAAGTTTGGCGCGTTTGGGCGCCGGGCGTTTCTTCGGGGCCTTCTGCTTACGCTGGGGCTTTTGCTTGCGTTGCGGTTTGCTCGCCGCATCACCTTGAGATACAAAACAACCGAGCGATAAAATCGCCACCGCTAAGAACAGCGAAATTCCGATTCTGTGCATTCGTGCCATGCTCATTTCACCTCTGGGAGATACCAGTGCGATCGCCAGTATTTTTCGTCTGTTTTGTACGGGTTTATCAGGCCCGTGTCGAGATCGAATTTCGGAGCCAGGATCCCGTAAGCCTTCATTTCGCGCAAGTAGTGCACGTTAGGCCGGAAGCCAGGCATGTCAAACCGCTTGATCTTCTCGAGATAATTCTTCGCATCATCGATCGCGCCGAGTATCAATTTATAGTCGGCGTCATCCGTCGATTTGAAAATAGGATCGTGGCGTTTTTTCAGATCGGTTCCGATCGGTCGGCAGATACCGTATCCGCCAGCCTGCTTCGATAGCGGAGCCAGCAGGAACAGCGAGCTTGCCGGTTTGGACAAGTTGAAAACGATGTGCGACGAATACCGCATGCCCGGCTCGTGCGGATCGATATGCCCGCCACGGCGGAAACCTTTAATGATAAGATGGCCCGGCGAACTCGGCATGCGCATCTTACCGCGGTGACATGAAACGCACCGCCTGCTCACTGCGGCAGAAACCTTCTGATTGGCGAAACTCTTTTTCGGGTCAAGCGACGGCGTGCGATCGATCATGCCCGTACCCAACGCGGCGTACGTGCCGGGATATGTCGCCGCCGCGTCAATCCAAAGGCGAATCATCGTCCGCTCATGCGCAGATAACTTCACCTTGTGATGGGCCCCGCTTATCTTTTTCATAATCGCACTGGCCGATGAACCAATCATCCGCGGGGCGCGGTTCCCGTCACCGTTTCGCCCGTCGGCAAACTGGCCGGTAACCGTCAGCGAAAAATAACTGTGCGAATAATACGGACCACGATCGCCAGTGAGAATCACCCCGCCGGATCGCGGACCGCCTTGCGGCGTCTTGGCGTAGCCGTGGCAGGCGACGCAATGCTTGTCCAGGATCGGCTGAATGTCGCGTGGGAAATCGAAAACGTCCGGAACGTTTTTGTATCGTTCGATCTTGCTAGCCGCACGGCGCATCGCCAGAGGCCGCTTACCGGGCGGCGCGGTTTTCCCGCGATTTTCATGACAGCCCACACAGCTCAATCGCTCACCCGGCTGGAGTGTCATGAAGCTTTGCATGCGTTTAACGCTCAAGTCGTTCTTATCGAGTGCAACGAAGAAAATGCTTCGCAGTGCGGGCAGTTCAAAGTTCGCCGAACCATCGGACTCTACCGGCACCGTGCCGAGAATTCGCTGAAGCGTGAAACTTCCGCCCATCGATATTGGCTCCCATCCGCCGGAAAAATTCACAGGCTTGGGCAGCGTTTCGATGATCATCAGCTTCTTGATTTCGCCGGGTTTCACACCGCCCATGTTGCGGCCGATGTAAACGTTCTGCAGCGAGACTGTGCCCGTGGCTTTGGACAAATCCACGCGCTGGGGAATCACCCGCTCGCGCTTGCGGGCTCGCAGCGGTCGCGGTTCGTGGATCTGCGTCGCACCAACTGCCCACTTATCGGGCAGCGTGTAAAGCTTCGAGTATTTCCCCTTGGCGTTCAGCACGCCGATATCGGTATCACCGGCGACGAGAAAGCAGTTTTCAGAAAGCGGATACGGGTCGCGATACATCTCCCGCTGGCAGATCACCCGGGCCCGCTGGCGATCGTCCGGGCCGCCGCTGGGGTCAACTATCGTGATGTAACCAGCGTGCTCCTTGCGTCCATGGCCGGGCGAAAACGACGCGACAACCTTGTTACTGTTCCCGATCGGCTTGGCGTCGATCATCAGCGTTCCAGGGTGCATGTTCCCGTAGAAAACCATCTGGTTAGTCCCGTCGGGGTTCATCGTCCACAGGTGATGGTAGCGAAGTTGCGACCGATCGACGTACTCCCATCGCTGGTGAATTATGCGCCCGTCGGGCAGGACCCACGGTGTGTTATCGTGTTCGATATTGCTCGATATTGCGCGAAGTTTCCCGCCGGCCGCATCGCAGCGATAGAGCGTGGCGACGCGTGTGAAATAGCACTGCACAAACCGCCTGGCCCGCGACGAGCAGAAAACGATACCGCCGTCTGGCAGGTAACTCGGCTCGATATCATCCTGCGGGCCTTTGGTGATCTGGCGCAGGCCCGAGCCGTCAGTGTTGATCTCGTAGAGATTGTAAAACGCCGCATCGCCCTTGCGATACGAGAAGAGAATTTTCTTACCATCGTAGTGGACCTGCGGATCGCGCACGCCGCCTTTGGGATCGTTTATCAGGCTGACGACTTTCCCGCTCTGGACGTTCAGCACGCACAACCGCCCGCCCGGGTGATACAGTTTCCGCTCGGGCCGATCAGACCAGTTACCGAAGTTCGCGTACCAGTGCCCGTCGGAGTCGACCTGCCGCACAGCGAAAACAATCTCGCCGACTTCGAGTTGTTGCAGCTGGTCGGCGGCGCCAGCACCGGCAGCGGTCTGGGCCAGACAAACAAGCAAACCGCATGTGATAACCCAACGCCGCATGAACTACTCCCCGCCGATGGCACCCTTCACGGGCTTGTGCCAGTGCGACTCCCAATATTTGCGATCAATTTTGTAAGCGTCGATCGGGTCCTTTGCGATATCGAAGTCGGCTGGCAAGATACCGTAAACTTTCATCTCGCGCAAATAGTGAACGTTCGGGCGGAAGCCGGGCATGTCGAACCGTTTGATCTTATCGAGTTGGGCCTTGGCGCCTTGAATCATCTTCAGGATTTCCTGGTAGCCCGGGTCTTTGGCATCCTTGAAAATCTTAACGCACTCGTCGACCATTTTTCCGTTCTTCTTGACCTTGCGAACCATACCGTTGAGAGGCATGGTCAACACCAGCGATTTTTCCGGATCTGTCAGGTTGAACGTTATCTCCGGGCTGAACTTGACAGCCGGTCTCCTACCCCCGCTCTTGTGACACTCGCCGCAACGCTCGTTGAGCACTTTCTGGGCTGTGGCGTTTGCATGCACACGCACCATACCGCTACCCAGTGCAGCGTAGGTGCCCGGATACGCAGCCGCCGAGTCGATCCACAAACGGATAAGCGTTCGCTCGCGTTCGGAGACTTTTACCTTGTAGTGCGACCCGTCGATCAGTGTCATGATCTTGCTTGCCGATGATCCGATGGTTCGCGGCGCGCGGTTTCCGTTTGCGTCGTCGCCATCTGAAACCAGTTTCTTTGCGTGCAGTGTCCAGTAGCCGTGCGAGTACGTCGCTCCGCGTCCGCCGTCCAGTAGAATCTTGCCAGCGTAGGGTCCGCCCTTGGCGGTTTTAGTCGCCCCGTGGCATGCTACGCAATGCTTGTCGAGTATCGGTTGGATGTCGCGCGGGAAGTCGTAAATCTCCGGCCCGGGGCAAGGTGTGATTTTGCTAGGTGGGCGGAACATGGCTTTTGATCGCACTCCGGGAGGCGCGGTTTTTCCGCGTTCTTCGTGGCAGCCTACGCAGCTCAGGCGCTCGCCGGGCTGCACGGCCATGAAGCTCTGCATGCGTTTTACGCTCATTCCATTTGCGTCCAGCGCGACGAAGAAAATGCTCCGCAGTGCGGGCACTTCAAAGCTCGCCGAGCCGTCTTCTTCGATCGGCACGGTGCCCAGCACGCGTTCCAGCGTGAACGAACCGCCTAGCGTTATCGGCTCCATAGTGCCCGAGAAATTCACCGGCTTGGGTAGCGCCTCGATCACCAGCAGCTTCTTGATATCGCCGCGCTTAACGCCCTTCATGTTGCGCCCGATGTTAACGTCCTGGAGCATCAGTGTACCGGTCGATTTCGCCAGGTTCACGCGGGATGGTATCACACGTTCGCGTTTCCGGGCCTGCAGCGGGCGAGGCTCGTGAACTTTCATACCCTGGCGAGCCAGTTCTGCTGGCAACTTATAGAGCATGTCCGAGGCGCCCTTGTCATCTATCACGCGAATATCGGTATCGCGAACGACCAGGAAGCAGTCGGTCGAGATCGCATACGGATCGCGCAACTGCACATCTTTATTGATTTTCTGGGCCATCGTTTTATCGTCCGGTCCGTTGCGCGGATCGACGATCGTCATGTAACCGGCGTGCTCCTTTTTACCGTGCCCCGGCGAAAATGACGATATCACCTTTTGCGTTCCGGGTATCGGTTTGGCGTCGAGCATCACGATGCCCGGGTGCATGTTCCCGTAGTAAACCGCCTGGTTGGTCCCGTCGGGGTTCATGGTCCACAGGTGATGGAAGCGAACTCGCGAGCGGTCGATATATTCCCATCGCTGGTGGAGAATGCGTCCGTCGGGCAGGAGCCACGGCGTGTTGTCCTGCTCAAGATTGCACGATAGCGGCCGGGCGTCGCTGCCGTCGGCTTTGCAACGGTAGATGTTCGCCACGCGAGTGAACCAGCACTGCACGAAACGGTTGGATCGCGATGTGCAGAAAACGATATCACCGTCGGGCAGGTAGATCGCCTCGATCTCGTCGTGCTTGCCGGTGGTGATCTGCTTGAGACCGGACCCGTCGATGTTGATCTCGTAAAGGTGGTAATACGGTTGGCCGCCCTTGCGATACGAGAAGAGAATTTTCTTTCCGTCGTAGTGAACCTGCGGATCGCGCACGCCGCCTTTGGGATCGTCGATCAGATGCGTGACCTTGCCGGTCTTCACGTTCAGACGCGACAGTTGCCCGCCGTCGTGATAGTATTTGCGTTTGGGATTTTTCGACGAGTAGCTGAAGTTCGCGTACCAGTGCCCGTCGCCGTCGACTTTGCGCGTGGCGAAGATGATTTCATTCACGCCGCGTTTTTGCAGTGCGGCGGCGGCTTTGCGTGTCGATTCATCGGCCCCTTGTGCCCAACCGGACAATGCCGTACAAATCATAATTCCGCAAGTTATCGACCAGCGAGTCATAGCAGTTCTCCTGAATTTAATGCGACGCCAGCGGCGCGTTGTTACTTCCCGCCGCTAGCGGGTTTCTTTGGTTTGTACCAGAGCGACTTCCAATATTTTCGATCGATTTCGTATGGATTGATCGGATCTTTTTCGATATCGAATTCGGGCGGCAGGACGCCGTAAACTTTCATTTCGCGCATGTAGTGAACGTTCGGGCGGAAGCCTGGCATGTCGAATCGTTTGGTCCGGTCGAGCCCCTGTTTGGCCTTGTTGATCTGGGAGAGAATATTCTGGTAGATCGGGTCGTTGGCGTCCTTGAAGACCTTGACGCGTTCGGCGACGATCTTACCGTTCTTCTTTACCTTGCGGACCATTCCATTTAGGGGCATGGTGAGTATCAGCGATTTTTCCGGATCGGTCAGGTTGACCGCCAGCCGCATGTCGAACTTTCCGTCTTTGTGACACTTGACGCAACTGGGGATTGCGGTCTTGGGCAGATGCCTCAACCCGCCGGTCGAACCGGTTCCCAGCGCCGCGTAGGTTCCCGGGTAAGTCGCCGCCGATTCGATCCAAAGTCGAATCATTGTTTTTTCTCTCGGTGAGACTTTCACTTTATGGTGCGTCCCGTCGATCAGTTTCATCAGCTTGCTCGCCGACGATCCGATAGATCGCGGCGGGCGGTTTCCCGCTCCGTTGCGTCCGTCTGAGACTAGCTTCTTATTGGTTATCGTCCGGTAGCTGTGGGAGTACATCGGTCCGCGTCCGCCATCGAACAGCACCTTTCCGGCGTACGGTCCGCCCTGGGCGGTTTTTTCCGGCCCGTGGCAGCCTACGCAATGCTTATCGAGAATCGGTTGGATATCGCGCGGGAAGTCGTAGATGTCCGGCACGCCGGCGATCGGTTTGATTTTGCTGGGTGGGCGGTACATCGCTTTGGAACGCACGCCGGGAGGAGCTGTTTTACCGCGCTCTTCATGGCAACCGACGCAACTAAGGCGCTCGCCCGGCTGGACGGCCATGAAACTCTGCATGCGTTTTACCGAGAGATCGTTCTCGTCGAGCGCTACGAAGAAGATGCTCCGCTGTGCGGGCAGTTCAAAACTCGCAGATCCGTCAGACTCCACAGGCACCGTGCCAAGCACGCGTTCCATCGTAAACGAACCGCCTATCGTAAGCGGCTCCATCCCGCCGGAGAAGTTGACCGGTTTGGGCAGGGCTTCGAGGACCAGCAGCTTCTTGATATCACCGCGCTTGACGCCCTGCATGCTTCGCCCAATGTAAACGTCCTGGAGCATCACCGTACCATTGGCCAGAGACTCATCCACCCGGTCGGGAATCAACCGTTCGCGTTTCCGCGCTCGCAGCGGACGCGGTTCGTGGATTTTCATCGGACCGATCACCCATTCGGCGGGCAGATCGTAAAGCATGTACGAATTACCCTTGTCGTCCAACACGCGAATATCGGTGTCGCGAGCGGCAAGGAAGCATGTTTCCGAAACGGGATACGGGTCACGCAGCGTTGCGTCGGGGTTGATGCGGACAGCCATTTTGCGATCATCAGGCCCGTTGCGCGGGTCTACAACCGTCATGATCCCTGCGTGTTCTTTTCGACCATGCCCGGGCGAGAACGACACGATCACCTTCTCGGTGTTGGGGATCGGTTTTGCGTCGATCATCACGACCCCGCCGTGCATGTTGCCGTAGTAGATCGCCTGATTTGTTCCGTCGGGATTCATTGTCCAGAGATGATGGTATCGAACCTGGCTGCGGTCGATATACTCCCAACGCTGGTGCAGGATTCGCCCGTCAGGCAGGATCCACGGCGTGTTGTCCTGTTCGATATTGCATGACAGTGCGCGGATGTCGCTGCCGTCGGGCTTGCAGCGATGAACCGTCGCCACCCGCACGAAATAACACTGCACAAACCGATTAGCACGCGACGAGCAGAATATGATATCACCGTTGGGCAGGTAGACCGGTTCGATATCGTCGTACTTTTCATTAGTGATCTGACGCAACCCCGACCCGTCGATATTGATTTCGTACAGGTGGTAATACGGTTGACCGCCCTTGCGATACGAGAAGAGGATTTTCTTTCCGTCGTAGTGCATGTGCGAGTCGCGCACGCCGCCGGTCGGATCGTCTATCAGTGAGATAACCTTTCCGGTTTTCACGTTCATGCGGCAAAGTCGCCCGCCGGGATGGTATAGCGTTCGTTTCGGATTGCTTGACCAGTAGCTGAAGTTTGCGTACCAGTGCCCGTCGTTGTCGACCTGGCGAGCGGCGAAGATAATATCGTTCACACCGTTTTTCGTCAGCAGTTCGGCCGCTTTTTTGCGATGAGTTTTGATTTCTTCCGGCGTGAGTTGCACGACCGCTTTCCTCGGCTTGCGCCGGGGCGGTTTGGCTGGCCTAACGTCGCGTTTAGCTTTATCGCTCTGGTATATGTGATCGACGTTAACGTGTCCCCATCCGCCGGTGACGTTATCGACTACGCGGATTCGTGCGGTGCGGCCTTTCAGGATACGAACGTCCCAGTTGCTCCATGCAAGCAGCTCGCGATTGCGGCCGCAGGCGGTGCGAACTGCTTTCCCGTTCACGACAAGCTGGACGCAAGTTTCTCCGGCATACGATCCGCCGCCGATCAGGAAGTTGATATGATTCCGCTCGATTTTGAATTCCGGCGAGGTCAACGTGCCCTTCGACCGATCGCCTTTGAGGTACGTATTGATCAGCCCCTTGCCCTGAAAACCGCTGACGACCTGCTGCCTGGCAATCCTGCCGCGGGCCGGAGCCGTACCGAACGCATCGCCGGTCGCTTTCCACGCGCCGTAATCCTTGCCCTCGAAGTCTGCGATAAGTATGTCTTTGGTCACGGCCTGGGCAACGTTTAACCACGCCGACAGCAGTAGCGTTATAAGACAGATCCGTTTCATGAAAACGTCCTCGTGATAGTCGTAGATTGAAATTTTTGTCAGCATCGTCTGCATTATCTAACGCACAAGGCCAGCAGCTATTCTAACGGATTAGAAGTTATGTGCAAAACATATCGAACACACTGGCGGG
>JABGPF010000021.1 GCA_018645065.1 Phycisphaerales bacterium | reverse complement strand
TTGCCAGTCGCCTCGTCGATCTGCGGGTAAAGCCAATCGTATCCGAGCCCGACCGCGTGTGACATTTCGGCTGTGTCGAGATAGTGCGACGGGTTCCAATTTTTGAACGCACAAACAGCCAGTAGATTTTTGATCGCCTGGTCAGCGTACTTTTTCTCGCCAGTCCACCGCCACGCCAGAGATAATGCGTAGGTTCGCCTGAGGCAATCGCGCGAGACGCCCAGCAGGCGCGGGCCGATTTTTTTGTAGACCAGCGGGCTCTTTTTCAGGCATGAGTCGGCGTATTTGATAGTATCGGCGACGCATTTTTGCAACGCTTTGTCGGTCTTGCAGAGAGCCTTGAGCTTCTTCAGCCCGGCGTCTTTGAGCATCAGTCGCGGATGGGATTTGTCCAGCGTCGACAGCACGTTTGACGCTGTCGGCGTTTTGGCTCCGGCGATGGATATAGTTAAACCCAGTACGATGGTTGCGATAATATGGCGCATCAGTTTGCTTTCTATTGAGGTTTGGTTTTCCCTACGGAGTAGAGGGCTCGGGCCGTTGGTATGTAGATGCAACCGCCTGAGACGATTGGCGTGGTGGACATTTTGTACGGCATTTTGATCGTTGCGATCAGCTGCTTCTTCCGCCCGGTTTTGAATATGAACAGGTTTTTCTTCTCGGTGCCCACGTATACTTTTCCGTCGGCGACGAGGGCTGAGTTCCAGATTCGTTCTCGCGTGTTGTGTATCCAGTAGAGCTTGCCCGTTTCGGCGTCCAGGCAGTGGATAAGTCCGGCGTAGTCGCAGATGTAGACCAGCCCGTCTGCGATGGCGACGGTGGAGATTGTTCGTGCGATTTTGTCGTACGACCAGATGCTCGCGGTTTTGGTCACGTCACCTGTTTTCGTCGCGTCAATGCAATGCAGCATTCCGCGTCCTATCCCGTGTTCGGGGTCTCGCCCGACGGCGAGGTAGACGCGGTTCTTGTAGCACACCGGCGTTGCGATTATCGAGTTTGGTCCTTTGTAGTTGTGCGGTACGTCGGCTCGGGACGCGTCACCGTCCCAGAAGTCCAGTTTGTCTCCGTTTTTGTCGACTTTGTAGCTCGCTGGGTTGCAGTCGAACTTCCATATCGATTTGAATACTGCGGGTTTCTTTGCTTTTGGGTCGGGCTTTACCGGCGAGAATGCGTAGAGGAAACCATCCCCGCCGCCCAGGAATATCTGCTCCTTACCGGCGACCTTGCCCAGCGACGGCGACGACCAGTTACCGTGAAACATCCGGCGCCCGATCAGGCATCCGTCTTGTGCGACCAGTTTTCCGGTCTTCTTGTCCAGCACGATAAGCGTGGGTGCATCGGGCCTGGGGTCCGCTTCGCCGGGTATGCGATGCACGCCGTTTGACGTGTTAACGTACAGCAGATCGCCATGGATGAGGATGTTGCAGTTGGTCGCATCGTGCGGTGCGTTTTCCAGATCGGCGATCATGTCGAATCGCCATATGATATCGCCATCGCCGCGGTAGAGTTTCACGGGCTCTTTGGCGTCCGGAGCCATGTACTTACCTTCGTCGCGGAAGGGTCCGGCGTTACCGTCGGCCTGCCCGTTAACGTCGAGGCAGAGCACCTCACCGCGATTGCTCACGATGTAGGCCTTGTCGCCCTCGATGGTCGCAGCCGAGCATACCCCGACGTTCAAATCATCAAACCCGCTGCCGAATATCTTCTTCTTGTATCGCGGAACGAGAAGTCGCCAGAGCACCTTGCCCGTCTTATCGTCGATACACAGCAGCAGCCCGCCGCGGGTGCGTTTGGCACGCGGGTCAGACCATAACCGATCATTGGTTCCGATGAATACTTTCCCGCCCGAGATCGTCGGATTTCCGTAGCACAGCGATCCGACTTTCACGCTCCATCGAATCGGCCAGTTGGCGTCTTTGAAGTCGAGTTTCCCTTTCCCCAGATCGGGCAGACCGGTTTGCGGAGAGACCATATTTCGATCATCGGTTCGCCCCCATTGGGGCCAATCGGCGCGCAGGGCGGGTGCAGTTAGCAGCAGGGCGACCAGGGCGGTAATGTTGAATGTGAACTTCATATCCCCAGATGATACCCGATTTTCCAGATCATACACAACATCGCCTCGTATCTATTATCCTGTTTAGCGGCGGGGCATCGCCCCGCGTTCGCCGGACGACGAGCGTCGAGCGGTGCTCGACCGCTAAACGGTTTGGATAGTGAGCGTAATTCGGGCGATGTTGCTCGTTGGTCGTTCATATTCCCAGCAGGGCGGGCAGTTGGGCTAGTTTGGTTATGACGTGGTCGGCGGTGTCGGCGAATTGGGGTGTCTGATCGGGTGCGATTAGGATGCTGAGGGCTCCGGCGGAGTTGGCGGCTTGGATGTCGTATTCGAAATCGCCGACGCAGGCGGTTTGCCCCGGTGCGGCGCCGAGTAGGGCGCAAGCTTTCAGGACGCTGTCGGGAGCGGGTTTGATCGGTCCGTCCTCACGCGACCAGGCCAGGTCGAACTGGAGATCAAACTTGCCCATTACCGTTTGCATCGATGCTCGGGTGTTCCGAGTCAGCAGGGCGGTTTTGATACCCGCAGCCCGGATCACAGCAAGCGTTTCCAGAGCGCCGGGCATGAGGCGGGCGTTTTGGGATGTTCGTCGTTCGGTTTCGATCAACCACTCTTCGGCCCATTTTCGCTTCGACGGATCCATTTCGGCGATGGCTTCGAGTATGCCCTCCTCGGGGCGGATCGCCAGATGCCGACGAATGGCCTTGAAGTCGAGCACCATCTCAATCAGCGTGCCGTCCATATCAAATATAACCAACTCAAATGTGCGTGTCTGTTGCATGTGCTGAATTCCGGGGGGATATATTAGATCAGTGCAATCCTGCGAGCCAGTCGGCCGCGCTGGCGACAAGAATCGTGTTTTTGCCATTGGTGATGCGTCGCCCGATCCCAGGCTGGTTGACCAATTGTATCGCCGGGACGTTGAGCATGCTCTGGAACTTTTTCAGTTGCGGACCGACCGTGGGGTCCGAAAGCTTGGCTTCGACCATGAATAGCGGTTCGGAGCCTTCAGTCACGATAAAATCGACCTCTTGCTTCTCCTTGTTCCGGAGATACAAAAGCTGAAAATCGCCCAGACCGAAATCACGCCAGAGGGTTACCGCTCGGTTAAGTTCAACGGCAATCATGTTCTCGAACCGCGCGCCAGGGTCGTCGATACGGCGGTAGTCGTAGAAGTAGAGTTTTGAATCTTTCACGAGGCTGCGCGAGACACGCTTGCTGTACGGGCGAAGTCTGAACGTCAGAAAGAACCGTTCCAGCACGTCAAGCCACGACGTGACGGTGGTGTGCGCCACTTTCAATATCCCCGCCAACGCCGCGACCGAAATCGGACTGCCCACGCGGTCGGCAAGCAGGAGATACAACATCTCCATCCGGTCGATGCGGCGGACAGCGAATTCATCGCGGATATCGTCACGGATAACCTGGCTGTGATAGCTCGCGGCCCATCGCCTGTAGGATTTCTCCGTGCCCTTCATGAACGGTTCGGGAAACCCGCTGACGTGGAACATGGTGTCCCATGCCTTGCGGGCCGGACGATTGGTTTGAGGGATCGTTTTCAAGTGCGATGCGGAGACCGCGGCGGTTGACGATGAGAACAGTTCCCCCAGCGTGAACGGGAAGATGTGAAAGTGCAGATATCGTCCCGCCAACGAATCGCCTTTGTGGCGTGAAAGATCCAGCCGGCCGCTACCGGTGATAAGGAACCGAAAGGCGTCGCTGTAACCATCGTACACGCCTTTCAGATAGTTCTTCCAGTCCGAGTACTTGTGAATTTCATCGAGGACAACCAGCGGAACATCGTTTTTCTTGCGGTCTGTTTCCTCGAAGAATACGGGGTTTTTCAACAATTTCGCCCGGTCGGTAGGGACATCGTAGTTAAAGTAAACCGACGCGGCCTGGCGCGATGCAATGTCCCTGGCCAGTGTCGTCTTTCCCGTCTGCCGAGGCCCGGAAATAAGCACCATGTGCTTTTCCGCATCGAACTCCTCCCATGCATTCCTGTAGTAAGTCCGCTTCTTCATGCTGACTATTTTAGCATAAATCAAAAAATAGTCACGACTATTTTTTGATTCACACTAAAATAGTCGCTCGCGTACGGGCCTGTAGAGTTGATCTGGCGCCTTATCGTTCGAGTCCGGCGAAGCCGAGATATTCGTCTAGCCAGTGGTCGGTTTTCAGGACGGCGCGGCGTTGCTTGAATGCGGTGTGTTCTGCGCGTTTCTGGGCTTTGTTGAACATGCGCCTCGTCATCGGGTTGGCGATGTTGCGGGGCTTGCCTTCGCGAGGTGGGTGGCGTTTCTGGAGGAACTCAGCGGTTTTCGTGGCGTATCGGCGGGGCAGTTCGTCTTGCAGGCTCACGAACGTTCGCACCATGCCCGGGTCGCCCATTCGCCCGGACCGCCCGGCGAGCTGGCGATCGATTCGTCCGGACTCCTGGCGGTCGGTGGCCATTACGTACAGTCCGCCTAGTTCGGCGACGCCTCGTCCGAGTTTGATATCCGTTCCGCGACCGGCCATGTTGGTCGCCACGGTGATTCGTCCTTCTTGTCCGGCTTGGGCTACGATCTGGGCTTCTTCTGCGTGCCTGACGGCGTTGAGCACTTCGTGTTCGAACTCCAGTTCGTTGAGCATCAGCGAGATTCTTTCGCTGTCGTGCACGCTGCGTGTGCCTACGAGAATGGGCTGTCCTTTTTCGTGTGCCTTTGTGATTTCGTCGATTACGCCCTGCCATTTTTCATCTTGCGTGGGGTATATGCGTGTGGGCAGTTGCTTGCGTATGCACGGCTTGTTTGTTGGTACGATGACCACCGGTGTGTGGTAGAACTGCCAGAACTCACCCGACGCTTCGACCGCGGTTCCCGTCATGCCCGAGATGCGGTTGTACATTCGGAAGAAACGCTGGAAACTCATTCGGGCGTAGGTGTCTTTTGGCGGTTTGATCTCGACTTTTTCTTTGGCTGAGACGGCTTGGTGCAGTCCGTCGCGCCATTCGCGGTCGGGCATTAGTCGTCCGGTGAAATCGTCTACGATCACCACCTGGTCTTCCTGGATCACATACTGTTTATCGAGCAGGAACATTTCGCGAGCGGTGAGCGCCTGGACGAGCATTTCTTCGCTTCTGCGTTGTCCGGCCCATATCCCGCCGAGCGGTTCTGTAAGTTTCGCAGCGAACGCCTTGCCCTCTTTGGTCATGTTGACTTCGCGGTATTTGTGGTTGATTTTGTAGTGCAGGTCGCGTTTCATTTTCGCGGCGATTTCGGCTCCTTCCTGGAAGGCCTGGACCTGTTCGGCGTTTGGCGCTTCGCCCGAGATGATAAGGGGCGTGACGCCTTCGTCGATGAGCACCGAGTCGGCTTCGTCGATAATGGCGTAGTTCAGGTCTCGCTGCACGATGCGGTCTGTCCCGCTCTGGTCGCCTTCGGCGATTTTCGCCAGCAGCGCCGACGACAGCCCCGTCAGGCGTCCCATCGCCAGGCGGTCGCGCAGGTAGTCTGCGGTAACTTCCTTATTGGTGCAGTATGTGATGTCGGAGTTGTACGCCTCGCGACGCTCCGGCGGGGTCGACTCCTGGTCAATCGCCTGCACCCTCAGCCCACAGAAGCGGTAGATCGGGCCCATCTCCTCGGCGTCTCGCTTGGCCAGATAGTCGTTAACGGTGATGACGTGGCAGCCCTTGCCGCACCAACCAGCCACCGTTGCGGGCATGGTCGCCGAGAGCGTTTTGCCCTCACCGGTAGCCATCTCCACGATCGACCCGGCGTAGATCGCAAGGGCGCCAGCGACCTGGACCTTGTAGGCCTTCAGGCCGATCTGGCGGAATGCGATTTCGCGAACCAGCGCGAACGCTCTTAGAAGGTCTGCGGCGCTGTTTCGCCCGAGTCGGAACATATCGTGGTATTCGCCGGCCTGTTCCCGTAGTTTCGCCTCGGTCAGTTTTGAGAACTCTTTATCGTAGCCCAGAACGGTTTCGGCCTGGCGTAGGAATCGGGCGGTTCTGGGCAGCAATTTTTGGGCCATACCGGCTGCGGTGTCCCATGCGGCGTCGAGTCCGCGGGGCAGTTCGCGTCCACCGGTTCGTTGTGCGAGCATTCGCCACGTTGTGCTGGCGATATCGTTCAAAGGCGTGCTCCGGTCATTGTTTTTTCTGTAGTAGTTGGAGCAGCGATCGCCACCATTGTGCGATCAGCGGTTTTTCCGGCAGGTCGAATTGGACAACGACTCGCTGGCCCGGGAGGAGCATTATTGGTTTGTCGTCGACCATCGCCTGCGGGGTCACGTGAATTTCGAAGAAGCCTTCTGCGGCCATCAGGCCCTGGCGATCGTCCTGTCGCGTGACTACCGACCCTCCGACTGCGTATCCCAGCGCCGGTGAGGGAAGGACGTCCTGGGCGGAGTCGAGTATCTTGCTTATATGTCCGCCGAACGCCGGATTTGGTCGTCCCAAAATGCGGATTTCCAGCGGTATTTTGTGGTTCTTTTCGTTCCGCAGTTCGTAGAATATCGCGCCGATTTCCTGCGACGCGACCGCTCGAACTATAAGGTTGTTTGGGCTGTGATCGGCGACTAAACCGATCTGCTGGCCCTTTTGCAGGAAGTTGCCTTTGAGTCGATCGACGTCCGGCGAGATCCATATCCCGTTGATCGGAGCTCGCAGGGTAAGGTTTGTTATCTCTTCTTCGATTCGGGCGATCTGTTCGGCTTTGGCTTTGGCTTCTTCGATCCGCGAGGCGACCACGCCGTGTTCGCCTTCAGCCAGCGCCCAGTCTTCCTGTCTTTTGATCTTGTCGTATTCGGCTTTCAGTATGCGGAGCGAGGCGGTGAGTTCGGCGTTCAGTTTCTTTACGAACGCTGCTCGGGCCTGCGGATCGCTTGCAGGCGGCATGGCGTTTAGCAGTATGTCGCCGGCGGAGACAGGCGTTCCGGACGGTAGGAAGTTGTCCACAAATCCGTCCGTTCGTGAGTAGACCACCTCCAGGCCCAGCGGTTCGACTACGCCTTCTGCGCGAACGCGATCTCGCCAGGGCATCACGCCGATAACCATTATTATGCTGGTAACGGTCAGTAGCGTTGAGGCCACCGCTCGTCCCCGCACGCGAGCGAGTTCTCCGCTGGTGGCGAGGTATTTTACGAACTTGAATATCGGCGTGCACAACCACGCGACGCCTGAAACGGCCGCTGCGATAATGGCGATGAACTTGAGCTCTTCGGGCAGGCGATCCGAGAGGAACATCAAGATCACGACCAGTATGAACATGCGGTAAATGGTCGACGCGATCCCGTAGAATACGAACCACGTTTTTTCGCCTGGCGTGTTGGCTGGGTTGCGTGGATTGCGTACGGACCAGATATATTTTTTCACCAGGTAGTACAGGTAGTTTTTGGACCGCTGTGCGAAGTTTGGTATCTCGAGGATGTCCGAGAGGATATAGTATCCGTCGTATCGCAGCAGGGGGTTGGCGTTGAACATGAGCGTGGTCACCGATGCGATGAACATGCAGTTATATGCGATGACCTGAGTCATTCCCGGCCCGACATTCGCCCACACGATCGCCGCAACCGCCGCAATCACCAGCTCGCAAATCATCCCCGCTCCGCCGACCACCACGCGATGCCATTTGCTCCTGAACGCCCACGCCGATGATGCGTCCACATACGGAAGCGGCATGAAGATCAGGAACATTATTCCCATGACATGCACTTCACCGCCGCCGGCTTGTAGCCCGAACTTTTTACACGCGAACCCGTGTCCGAATTCGTGGACGATCTTGACGATCCAGAAGCTGATCGCCAGGAAGGGCAGGTTCGATGTTTGGAGAATGCCCACGCTCTGGCTGGCCAGTTCGCTTGTGTGTCCCAGCAGGAAGTAGGCTCCTGTGAACATGATCGCGAACCATAGGAGCATGCCTATCATGCTGAATACTGATCCGAATATCCCGACCCATCGTTCGAGGAATCTGTCCGGGTCGATCAGTGGTATTCGGATGAACAGCAGGTTTGTCAGGTATCCGCGTACTTCTCGTCCGACGCGTTGTTTGTATCGTCTGAAGAGTCCTTGTGCGTCCGGCGGGATGTCGGCCTGCAGCAGGTTCGACGTGTAGAGCTGGCCCAGCAGGGCGATAACTTCGCCTTGGGTGGGGGCTGAGTCGCCGAGCTGTCCGTTGCAAATGTTCCACACTTCGGCGACGGTTTTTTTCCCGTCGAGCAGCCCGACAAAATGATAACCCGTATCGTTCAGGCGGAAGAACTGGTTTGACCCCGGGTCCTGCAACACGTGCCACATCTGCCCGCGAAAGTGCTGGCGGAATACTTGCACCGATGACCGCAGGCGAGGGCACAACGCGCCCACGCGATACCACGATTCACTAAATGTAGGACGGTCGATCGGCATCGTCTGGGTCTCCTACAACCACAACTTCATTCGGATCCAGTTAACCAGCCGGCGCGTCCAGATGTACGCGTATGGGCGTCGATCAATGTCTATCTCCGCCACGCCCGTCATTCCAGGGCGCATCCAGGCTGCGGTCTTGAGCAACTTGACGCGAACCGGGAAAACGTTCTTGCCCTCGTCGGGTCGCGCCACCGGCGTGATCCTCTCGATGACGAATTCAAAGTGCCTGCCGGCGTGTCCGAGCGCCGCGAGCCTTCCGCTTGGCTTCTTGTCGAGTTCAGCTATTTTGCCTTCCAGCACCTTGCGCCGCGCGGTGTCGCTGGGAGCCAGGGCGTCGAGTTCCCGCTGGATTTTATTTCGCTGGCGGCAGCTTTCTCCGTATTTTTTCATAACTTCGGCGATTTGATCTTCGCCGACGAGCATTTCGGCCCGCATGTTTTCGATCTTGGCGACCTGGAAAAGTTCCTTGCCCAGTTCGTATCGCCTGCCCAGATGGCGCCTCAGGTCACCGCTGACGACGGCTCCGGAGACTGGCGATTTGATCGACGCCAGCGTGATTCGCTGCTCGAGCAGATGAATGTTGGCGTTGGCTTTTTCGATATCGCTTTCGGCGATTTGAACTTGAACTTGCTTGCCTTCGTTTCTGGCTTGTTCGGCTTGGTTTGTTGCTCGGCTGCGTTCAGCTTTTGCAGCGGCCAGGCGTTCTCGAAGTTCTGAGGTGTCCATTTCCGCCAGGATCGTCGCGCCCGGCAGGTCTTCGCCTGTGACTGCTTCGTTGATCTCGACATTCACGGTTTTGAGGATTCCCTCAAACGGCGCGGGGATCACGTATTGGGTTCTGACCTGGAGGTCCATATCTCCGCTGGCGGTGTAGTCGCCTTCCACGAAGATTGCGAACGCCAGGAACCCGCAGATCAGCAGGACGATCATTTTGACCCAGGTGTGTTTGGCCCCTACGATCGTGCTGAGTCCGGCGCGGGCGCCTTGTGCGACTTTCGCCCCTGCCCAGCGATCTGTTTTGTGCAGGTCCATAAGCCTGGGCGTCGCCAGTTCGCACGTCAACCGCAGCGCTTCGATCTGCTCGGCGGTGAACGGGCTTTCAGCCAGGCGTTCGAGCGTGATTACGCCAACGGGCTTTCCTTCACGCCTGAGCGGAAGCGAGACAATCGCTGAAGGACCGTGGCGCCGCGACAACTCACCGGCGCTTCGGCTTACATAGGTCGCCTCGGGCGCAGTCGGAACGACAATCTCGATATCCTGGTCGAGCGTCTCTTCCATCGCCGCTTCGATGTCCTGAACCAGCTTCATTTTGCGGCTTATTTTCTCGGTGCCGCTGACAGCTTTAGCTTGAACGTATCGCCCTTTTAGTACGCCCAGGCTTACCCGTTCGCACTTCCAGGTCGACGCCATCTCGTTGCAAAGCGACATCGCCGCCGCTGCGAATTTCTCGTGCTCGTTAGTCGCCGCCAGCGTGTCCATCGACACCCTCAGCCTCGCCAAATCGTTGTTCCGCCGCTGCAGCGAAAGTCGCATTTCGTGCAGCCCCATCAGCACGATGGTAAGTTCAAGGCGCTCGATGCGAGAGGCGAACATGACCTCGTCATTTTTGTCCAGTACGTACGCCGCCAGCCCCCTTGCGCCCTGCCCGCCGGTAAGCGGTACGAGCGCCAGATGGCTTCGCACGGGCTGTCCGTAGAGGTCATCGGGGTCGTGCAGCGGTCTTACGTCGGTGACGCCTGCTGAGGCGACTTCTGCTGCGATTTCCGCAGCCCGCGCTAACCAGACCGGCGGCGGTGAGCCCGGATCGGCGCCCGGATAAACCGCCAGCACCTGTGGGCGTCCATCAGGCGCAATGCGGAGTATCGCACCGCCGTTTGCGTCGGCTGCGATGCATTGGGTCTGCACCAGGTGCGTAAGGAAGCCTTCGACCGGACCGTCGTATCGGCTCAGTTGTTCGAACAACTGGGCCAGGGTCGGTAGTTTCGCTCCGTTCGGTTCGGGCGCGGAATTAGCTGCGTGTTCTGGCGGCATGAGGTTTTAAGTCTCCCGGTCGCAGTGCTATGAGTCGCCCTTGACTCGCTTGTTGTCGTCCAGTTCCAGCTCGCCGAAACGCTCTTCGTGACGTCGAACCACTTGGCCGAGAGTAAGCGCTAAACGCTTGGCTGAATAGTAGTTCAGGATGATGCGATCAGTGATTTGCAGCAGGATTTCAGGCTGCTGATCGGGCTGGGGCGGGACGGGCATGTTCAGTCCGAAGTCCAGGATTACCTCGTTGGTTTGAGCGTGAGTATTGAACGAGTTTGCGTAGCTGGTCTTCACGTCGCGCTGATCCATGCGGACTCGTACGGTCTGCTGCTGGGTCTGGGCGTCCGCCGGGGTGTCTTTTGTGGGTTCGGGTGTGTCTTTGGCCATCGGTTCGTTCCTTTGCTGTAAGTGGAAATACTATTTATTGGGGCGTCGGGGCGAATCGCACCGAGACCTTCTTGCCTGCGGGGCGTCCGGTCGGGTTGGGTATTTCGACCCGAACGGTTTGCGTTCCGCTGGCGGCGTCTATCTCATCGGCTACGTAAATGATCGTGCCCTTGACGGGCGGATCTGTGGTATTCGGGAAAATAACATCGGCGTTTTGTTTGACCTTGACCTTGAGCTTCTCGACCACTGTTTCCGGGACCGGTACGTCGATCTGGAGCGGGTCGATCTTGATGATTCGTATAACTTCCTTCAGGCGATCAACCGACTCACCACGAGCGATGAACACCTTGAAAACCTTGAACGTGTCATCGGGTTTGTCCTTGTCGGAAGTCGGCACCCTGAGCAGCAGACGAGCGACTTGCGCCGCGGCCTGCTTGTATTTCAATTGATTCTGGCTGTGTTCGAATTTCGAGAGTTTCAGCGAAAGCGCCGAGATCGTAACTTCCAGTTTGGCATGCTGCAATTCCAGTTCGGTGGCGGCGTTTTTCTCTCTGGCTTCCACTATTCCCGCCAGGTCGACCTTTTTCTGGGCGAGTTGTGCTTCAGCGGCTTCGACGTGCGTTTTGTCGTCGGCCTGGGCCTTGAGTTGCTCCATCTGAACGCGTTCTGCCTTATCGTCGAGCTGAACGAGGGGCTGGTCGGGCTTGACGGTGTCACCGTCCTTGACAAAAACCTTCTCGACGCGAACCGCCATCGTCGCCGAAACGGTGATGTCCTCGCTGGCCCGAGCGATGGCTGTGTATTGGTAAACTGGTTTATTGTCCGGCGCCGCCGCGGTCCCGGTGAGCAGAACCATCGACAGAACCACCGCTGAGGCGAGCATTTTTTTGATCATGTTGAGCTTTCGCTTACGAGAGGTTCTTCCCGCAGTGATATTTCCCGAGCATCTTGTACCTGGATAACCATCGAATCTAAATACAATTATCGGCTTGTGCGCCCTTTATGTTGACTAATAAGTCGGGCAAAAATGTCTATAGACCGTCAGTTTCAAACATAACGACGGTAGGGTCGGTATTCTATCGGTTCGCACATGGCCTTGAGGTTTTCGATCGGTGTGCCCGAGGGTATTTCGCATCCGGCGTTCACCATGAACGGGTTACCGGCCTGTTTGTAGGCCTCACGCATCGTTTTTCGGATCGATTCGGGATTTCCTCTGCTGACGCCTTCTGAGGGGTCGATATTGCCCCCGAGCACCACTTTCGGGCCTACTTTTTGGCGGACCAGTGAGATATCCATCATGTGGTCGACGTCCAGGATATCTACGTTCAGTGTTGCGATCCCGTCGAGCAAATGGGCGATATTTCCGCAAATATGCAGCTTCACGTATGCCCCCGCGTCCTGAATCGCTTTTACCAGCAGCATTTCTCTGGGCAGGATTATGGACTCGTAAGTATCTGGGGATACAAGGCTTGCTACGGCGTCTCCCACGCCGATAGTGTCGGCGCCAGCTTGGACTTGCGCCAGGGCGAACGCGATTGCGTTCTCCAGGCACAGGTCCATCAGATCGCATGCGTATTGCTCGTCCATGACCGTATCGATCATGAAATTGGCGACGTCTCGCAGGTCGGCTGCCTCTGCTGCCGGTCCCTCGACCCACCCGAGAATCGAATACTGCCCGTCAAACCGCTGTTTGTACTCCGTTACTGCATCGACTCGGTCCTTCATTCGCTCAGATTCCAGCGGGTTGGGCTGGGTCAGGGCGTCGAGGTCCTTGCAGTCGGCAAGGGGATGGGTGCTCAGCGGCGTGGCGTCTGTGCGATAGGTGATTTTCGAGCCGAAACCTTGCGTTTCCCGATACGGATCGGAGATGCAACTTAGCTGATCGAACCCGAAATCTATAGCGCATTGCTCGTTGGCCTGCACCAATACGCGGTAGTCCGAGGCGAACTTCGCGTAGTCCGAGCCGATATGCTCGGCGGCAAACTGCATCAAAATCGGCGTTCGCGGGACAAAATCCACCGCCTCGCCAGCCAATACGCCTAAATATCGTTCCAATCCGTTAATTTCAAATCTCCTTAATTTTTAGCGTTGGCGATCACAAAATCGACTAACTTTTGGCTGTGGAACCATCCATGCCACATATTATGACCTTGGCCTTTGACTACTTCAAGTGTCATCGGACCGCCCAGTTTATCATATCTCTTTTTCAGTTCGCCTGAGTTTTTGTCCAGCGGTACTACTGTGTCCTTATCACCGTGGATATGAAAAATGGGCGTTTTTGCTTTCGCCAGTAACGCCAGGCGGTCAATGGGGTTGTGTTCGGTAAGTTTCTCGGCCAGTTGCTCGCTGGTCATCTCGTAGGCGCCGCAGGCCCGCTTCAGGCCGGGGTAACTGCTGATATTGCAAACAGGATAAATACCTGCGATGCATGCTACCGATTGGGGATTCTCCGCAGCCCAGTTGTATAACATCAGCCCGCCGCGGCTGCGGGCCAGCAGGCATGCCTTCTTCGACAGCCCGCGTTTGGCGACCAGGTGCTTATAAAGGGCTGAGTAGATCGCTCTACCCTTTGGACTACCGTACGATTCGCCGACATTAACGCCAGCGACAGCGATACCTTTGTCCATGAACTGATCGAACATCCACTTTTCCGCCCCGCCGGGCAGCCCGCGTAATGTCGGTGCATACCAGACCCAGGGCACGGGGGCGCCCGCTTTTATCTTGTCAGCGGGCGGGAGAATCAGGAAGGCGGGTTGGCCTGCAATCTTGAACAGCTCTTTTTTGAGCGGTGCGGTCTTTTTGGGCGTCTTTTTCTGTTCGAACAGCCAGGTGAGCACCTTTTTGTCTTTGAACGTCGCGCTCCATGAATTGTGCCCCACGCCGGGGTATTCGGTGTACTTCGGGGCTCCGCCGGCTTTTTTGATCGCGGCGATCATGTCGCGAGAACGTTTGGTTTTAACTACGCGATCGTTCCCGCCGTGGAAGCACCAGATGGGCATGGTTTTGAGCTTGACGGCTTGGGCGGTGTCGGCCCCTCCGCAAACGGGCATCGCGGCCGCGAAATAATCGGGCATGCGTTGGATTATGTCCCATGTGGCGAACCCGCCCATCGATAGCCCGGTAACGTAAATTCGCGTATTGTCGACGGGTAAATCGGCGACGGTTTTCTTGATCAGTCCGATCGCCAGCGCCATCGATTTTGACGGGCCTTTCGGCATTGTGTGAGACAGTTTTCCCCAAGGCGTGTTTACCCACTGCAGGCCGCGTGGACATTGCGGTGCGATGAAGAATACGGGCTGATTAGTCGCCTTGGCAAACTTTACAATATCACTGGCCCCGTGGACCAACTGCCTCTTGTTGTCGCTGCCGCGTTCCCCGGCGCCGTGGAACAGGACGATAAGAGGGTACTTTTTACCGGCCTCGACTTTCGCCGGACTGTGGATCCGGTAGAGCAGGGTCTCTTTGCCCGCGGTGTATGTTTTTGCAGCGAACTCGTCATCGCCCTGCACCGAACCCGCCACGCCGACAACAAGCAAAGTCAGCGCGATCAGTTGGATTTTCTTCATGTTGTATTCCTTCTGGTTTGATGATTAAGTTAAGCGTTCTGCTATCGCGGTGACAAGAGCAAATGCCCGGCTTAGATTGAATTCTTTGAATTCCTTGTCCCTCAACACGGTTTTGAGGCGAGTGTTGAGTTGGCGTTTCAGGCTCGCCAATCGCTGCGGGCCCACGTCGGGCGACGAGTTTCCCGGTACTGAGAGCTTGCTTCGCACCATCTCAATCATCCTTGGGTTCGTGAGGTCTATCCCGAGGTGCGAGACGGTGTAATCAAGGTCGTAGAAATCTCGTATCGCCGCATCCCGTCGCGATAGCGCCGCACGGCACTTTTCTGCGATAGCTTCGTCCATGGCGATGCAGTTCACCTCTATGTCAGGCGTTATGGTCTCGCCGCCTATTGGGTCAAGCAGTAGAGTCCTCGCAGGTCTTCTTACCACCGGTGTCAGCAGAGGTTCTCGAATGCTGACTTCGATAAGGATGCTTTCCGGCTGACCTGTAGTTGGCGATTTGTATTCAACAGCCCCATTGTATTGCGTGGAGTTGTTCGCGCCGGTCAACGGGTGGGTCAGTGTGAAGGCGGGTAGGTGATCAGGCAACTCGGATATTGCGTCTCTGGTCGTCGCGACGGTTTGGCTGCGTTGGGTTCGGGGGGCGTTAGTTGCGATAGGGACCGTAAAGTCCAGATCTTCGCTCAGGCGGTAGAAGTCGGCGTAGACTTTGGCCAGGCATGTTCCGCCTTTGAATGCGAGTTTATCACCACCGCGATCCGCGAGATACGCCAGCACTACGGTGCAAAAATAGTCTTTCTCGATCAGGCGTGGGTTGAAGCCTGTTCGTGCGGTGGTGAAGTTTACCGCCTCTCGGAATAGCGCCGTGTCGTGATGCAGATTCCACTCGGTGTGATCAGGCATTGTTTACCACCCCCCAACGTTTCATCAAGACCCCTCGCGTGGGCCGCTCGGGGATGAGAGGAATCTTCGCCCCAGACCGCGGTAAGGCGCGTGCCAACAGCTTCAGGGCATTCTCGGCCGCGCCAAGTCTCTCGAGAACGGCTCCGATACGTCGGAGCGAGCCCCGGTTACTATAGCGAACTGCCGATTTGACCAGCTCGATCGGGTTAATGCGGTTTGCCTCGATATCGCTTTGAATCCAGTTGAATGCCCGAGGGAGGCTGTCGAAGCGAGACCAGTCATATACGGCGTCCACGAGCGTCCGCACGCGTGATGAATAAATCAAAGTGTCGCCTGATGGTGTTTCCACCTGCTCGGTATCTCCCAGGCGTCCCGGGTTGACCTTGATGAGCGTTAACTCAATTTGCCCAATGGTGCGCTGACCGGAAATGGCGTCATTGTAAACATAAATGCGCGAGGGAATCTGCTCATCGAAACCGTAGTGATTGAAGGCGTTCGGACCGGTGACCTGGTAGCGAGCTCGCTTGTCGCTCATGATCGCACCGACCGCGCACGCCTCATCCGGCGTCCAGACACCGCCCAAAGGCAGTTTGTCAGGAGCCAGATACAAACCACGTCGAACTTGGGCAATTATGCCCCGCCGGTTCATTCGACTAAGGAGATTCTGCTCCTGCTTTGGTGACAATTTGAGTGGTGCTATCAGATCGCCCGAACGAACCGTTCGCATATTTCGCATCTGGACGTAGGCCATAAATGCGGATTCTTGTTGTCCCAGTTTCCAAGCCATAGTAGTGATTCTACTTTATCCAACTCGCGTGTCAAGCGAGTTGAGTGAAATAGAATAACCGTTTCCGCGTGGTGTCCGTGTATCGTTGCGACGCTATTTGGCGATCTTTTTCGCTGATCTCAGCAGTGCTCGCCTGGTCATTAGTTCGGGGTATTCTTCGGCGATTTTTTTCAGTTCGGTAAGTGTGGTCTTGTCGCCGATTTTTCCCAGTGCTGCTGCGGCTTGCTCGCGCGTGCTCGATGCGTTACCGAGTTCCTGAACGGTTTTCAGCAGTGTAGGCGTAGCTTGTTTTGCTTTCAGTTGGCCTAGCGACCATGCGGCAGCGGGGCGGTGGAACGGGCGCCATGCCTTGTAAATAATGTGCGCTGGCGGGGGGTTCAGGCCTAACGATGCTTCTGTCGGGCCTTTGGCGAGCATTTCGATGAACAGGTCAATCGATCCGGTATCGCCCAATCGTCCCAGTGTGCGGGTCAGCATGAAGCAAACCCACGCTCGCGTTTCGGACGCTTTCGCCGCTCGATGCGCCATCAGCACTTTGCGTATTCGCGGTGCGTATTTGAGGTCCATGCAGACAATTGAGATAACCTGCGCCGCCCGTGCCTGGGCTGAATGCCTCCTGATGTGCCCCTCGTTGTGCGGGGCTTTGGATACCGATTTGGTCAGTGCGGCGTCGGGCTTGGTGTTACCGGACTTATCGCCCAGCACCGCCAGGCACGCTTCGACAACGTCGTCCATGCGTCCGATGCGCTTGACGGTTCGCCCGACCAGCTTTTCGTAAGTGTCCAGTTCGTACAGCAGCCCGCGGTCCTTATCGGACTGAAGCGACTCGACGAGCTGTCCTGCAAGCGGGGCTCCGGCTTTGCTGTTCATGCGTTCGAGCGCTTCGAGCATGCGGAAGTAGTTCGGCGAGGCTTGTGCGCTTCTGAGCCAACCGTGCTCGCCGGTATGTATTACATGGGTCTCGAAATTGCCTAGTTTCGCCAACGCCGCCAGAATCGCTTTTTCCACGTCGGCTCCGCCAATGCGCCCCAAAGCTTCCGCCGCGGTCGCGCAAAGATACGTCGGTTTCTGATTGAATCCGCCTTCGTTCCAACCGCCTTTTCCTCGGACATTGAGATTCGCATTCATGATCTCCACCAGGGCGGGTATCGCCTTGCGATCTTGCAGGTAGCCCAGCGAGCGGATGGCGGCCATCATTATTCGCAGCTCGCCCTTGGGATTGTTCTTGAGCCAATCGCGAATCGCCTTCTTGCCCGCGTCACCGCCGACATGGCCGAGCGATTCAATTGCCATATGCACTTCCTGCCCGTTCTTACTGCTAGTGGTGGAAATGCTTCCTGCAGAGCCTGTCATCAGGTTAAACTCGGCGCCTTCTCGAAGGGACACTTTCCTGACCTTCCCGTTGAGCGAGTATTCCAGTTCGGTTGTCTTGTTGATTCCCGGCGCCGGATCCTTGCCGGCGAACTTGTAACTCGCGCTGAAGGTGCATTCACCGGCGGCGAGGCGTTTGTTTATCTTCGCGGTCAGATCCATCTGCTTTTCGGGCTTGCCCTTCACGCCATAGAGCGCCGACTTAATAACGATTTTCGGCGCCGCTCCCGCAGACGCCTTGGCCAGCTGGGCCTCGCCCGACATTTTGCCAATCAGCGCCTTTTCGATAGCAGCCCAGTCGGTCCCGCCTTTGGGGTTGCCCGTCAGGTGCTCCAGCGCCACTTCCGCGGCGCGGGCTACTGTGGCGTTAGTGTCGCCCAGGGCCTCCATGAGCGGTTTGACCGCGTCACGATTACCGCACGCCGAAAGCGACATCGCCGCGGCGCATCGCATCTCGGGGCTCTTGTCCTTCAACGCTTTGACCAGCACGGGTATCGACGATCGGTTGCGAAGAATTCCCAAACGCCTGATCGTCGAGAGGCTCGCGTCGTTGGGCACGGTCATGAGATTCACGCCGACAACTTCTCGGAACTTATCGAGCTGCAGGTTCACGATCCCGCCGTTGGCTCCGTTGTTCGCTCGGAAGCGGTGGGGGTCGCCCTGTCCGGTGAGCTTCATCGGTTTGGTTTTCATCGCGGTGGCCACCGTCATTTTTGGAGCCGCATCAACCGGAGCATGGCAGCCGACGCATGCCCGCTGCTCGCCCGGGCGAGTGTAGATCCACGACAACTCGTTGATGACTGCTCGGCCTTCGGCGTCAATCGCCTGCAGCGCCACCGGACGGTCGGCGGGCACTTCGATATAGAACGACCCGTCGGCAGCCAGCGGTACGGTTCCCAGCTCGACGCCCACGGTTCCGATGTGCGCGTAGATCGTTTTGGTCGGTTCCAGCGTGAAGGGTCGCCCTTCGTAGACTCGGATGGCCCGGATGCGTTTCGTGTCGGCGGCGGTGTGCTGTGTGTCGAGCACGTTTTGGCAGTAGAGGAAGCCTGTTTTGTCGATCCGGCGTTCAGCGGCGGGGTCGATCATCGAAGGCATTACAGAAGGCTTCTTGCGAGCGCCCATGTGCACTACCGAATGGATACCGTTCATGGAGAAGATGGCTTTTGGCTTCTGGTCTTTCGGGTCGAAAACGATGATCTGATTTTTCCCTTTGGACGTACACAGCAGCCTGCCGTCGGGCAGGGGCGACAGGTCGAACGGAAGGAATCCGCCGCCCACCGACATACCAGTGGCGCTGGCGGAGGTCACCAGACCGCTCTGGTTGATCGCAGCCACTCGCCCGTCAGTCATCGGCGCCGGGCTGCCTATACCGTATCTGCGGAGCCAGTTCATCGCCGGTTCAGCCGCTACGTCGCGATCGAGCCTCACGCCTTTTCGCCCTGGTCCGATGATTACCTGACCGGCAGTACCGTCCATGCGAGTCTGGTGCAGGTGCACTTCCACTTTCGCTCGTTCCAGGAAGTTGTCCGATCGAATGAACACCAGCGACCCGTCAGCCATTACTCGCGGTTCGCGATCGGCTACGATGTGATATGTCAGCGGTCGGATTTTTTTGGTCTTGGGGTCGTAAGTGTGGAGCGATGACGCGTATTTCGCGTGGTATTCTTCGCGGCTTCCGATTCGTGTTGAGCTGAAGGCGATTCGCCCGTCGGGCAGTTCCATGGGGTCGTAGTCGTGGAATGGTCCGTCGGTGAGTTGCACTACGCTTTTGGGTTTGCCTGGTGCGGCGTCGCCCGTTGCGGTCATGTCGATCTTGTAAATATGGAAGTATGCTTCGTTTGGTTTCACCATGGTGAAGAATACGGTTTTTCCGTCGTACGAGACGCTTGGCGACCCGATTGTTCCGGTTCCTGCGTCGCAGAGCAGCGTTTTTTTACCGTCGGGTCCGAGCGGGATTACGGACCACAGTTCGCGTCCCAGAGCCGCCGGCGTCATGGGGTCCATTTCGAAATATGCTCGGGTTCCGCGGATGTTCTGGTGGTAGATCGGTTGGCGGTTGACGTTCAAACCGACCGCGCCGCCGACAAAAACGGCGCCGGGTTGGTAG
The DNA here is from genome assembly GCA_018645065.1 of Phycisphaerales bacterium. Classification (GTDB taxonomy): domain Bacteria; phylum Planctomycetota; class Phycisphaerae; order SM23-33; family SM23-33; genus BS750m-G57. The sequence goes on along the minus strand of JABGPF010000021.1, from coordinate 14,318 downwards.
ACCGGTTTGCTGAGTTCTTTTTCGTCCGTTACAAGCTCGATCACAGGAGCGGGTTTCCGTGTCGGACGCCTGCGTGTGCCCCCCACCTGCACCTTGCCCCAGGGCGCTATCCCGTACTTTCCGAGAACCTTGACCGGAGCCCAATTGGCGCCAGCGGTAAAACCGTTCTCGTTCCAGCCCTCGTCCGGTTTGGATGAACTGATCCAGGTCTCGTCGCTGACGAGCTGGAATGTCTGTTTGACATTTTCGAATTCGACGATCAACTTCACCATCAGCCCCGCCGGTCCGGGCGCGGTGTTTCGTCCTTCGATTGCGATCGCGTTCTTTTCGATCACCAGATGCCTGGTGATATCCACATTTCGCGGACTCGACCATGAGTCTGGCGAGGCGTTCCAAGCGGTTTTTGTACCGTTAACGTGAAGCACCCAGAGGTTATCGCAGGTGATCAGCAGACGGGCGCTTATAGGTTTCTGACCTGCGGGAAACGCAAAGCCCTTCTGAAAATACCACGTACCTGCGGCCTGGCCCGCGCCCTTGTGCCATATCCAGTTGGAGCCTTTCAGACTCGGTTTTGGCGCTGCCGCAGAGGCCGCTCCCGCGATAAACAGGGTGACCAGCGTGATGGTTAGCAGGGCGATACGTGGCGTCTTGACCATGGGACTTCTTCCTTCGGTGGGTCGTACGTTAAAAAAGTCTAAAAAGCTGAAAAGCCCCCCGACGTTATCAGGGGGCTTAATCAGCTAAATCTCGTCGGGTTGGGTGCGGCGGGTTATTTTGTCTTCAGGTTGACCGGAGTGCCTTGACGGTCTGCTTCTTGCCCTTGTGTTCGAACGTAATAACCAGTTCCTTGACGGTCCCGTTGATCGGGTCGCCAAAGAGGGTGTTGTGCTCGCTTGATATCGTGATGATCCCGGTTTTGTTGGCGCTCTCTGTCACCTTTGCGGTAACGTCGTTGACATTCTTGCCAGCTCCGTAGGTAACCTTGAGGATCTTCGTGTAGACCAGCGTTTTGGGCTTTTTGGGCGATTTGCTGGGTCTTGGCGGGGCTTGTTTGATCGCCTTTTTCGAGAGCTTCAGCGGTCCGGAGACCTTGGCTGAGTCGCCGTCCTGGCGGATGTTGAAGCGATCGATCATCGGCGCGGTGGCCACTCGGGGTCGAACCGCTGAGATGTTCTCGGCGGCGTATGAGATCGGGTCGTACATATTGCGAATTTCTTCGTCGCCGAGGTACGGACCGTTCAGATCAACCCATGCGACCAGCATCGCGAGATCTGCAGCCGACACCTTAACCTTGTGATGCTCACCGCTCGACGCGTTCTTGATCAGCGTGCTCTTGGGCGAGAACGCCGAGTAGGGCGGAAGCGTTTTCAGGTCCGAACCGTCGCCGCCGCTGTTGTACGATTCAACAACATAAACGCCCGACAGGGGCATCTTCTTCTGGCGTCCGCCCCAACCCTGTCCGCCGCCAACCAGCGTGTAATAAGGCTCGGTGAACGGGCTGACATCGTCAGGACGCGTGTTAACTCGCGTGCGCCAGCGATGCTTCGAGGGGCGGTAGGTCATGTTCAGCTTTGCGAACGCTTTGTGCTTGGGGTCCTGGTGGCACTTGCCGCAGTTTTTGTCGAGCACCGGTTGAACGAACCTGGTGTAGCTTATCGACGTGTTGTATCCCCATGCCGGTTCGACGGGCTTCTTCGGGCCCTTCTTCATCGCGATGCTGTTCGACCCTGCCGCGGGGTTTCCGCGTGTCGACAGCTTCGATTCGTGGCATCCGAAGCAACCGCGAGTTTCACCGGGCATTACGCCTGTGAACGAACGCATAACGTGGATGCACTGCTTCTTCTCGTCGAGAACCTGGAAGGAAACGGCGATACCGGCGGGAATTTCCATGCAGATGCTTCCGTCTTTTTCGATCGGCGTGGTTCCCAGTATGCGTTTTACGCCATCGGCCTGGAATACGCTGACTGCCGGTCCGTCGTGCTGGACAGTCTTGTGCCACGTCGTGTAGCTCTTGGGGTCCATAACTACTGAGCGAATGTATTTGCCCTTTTCCTTGAGGATTTTGGGCGCGTTGCTGAATACGTCGTTACTGTAGAGCACGCCGGAGGCGGCTTTTTGACCCGATCCGATTTTCGGCCAGGCGACGCGATCGGGAAGTGCCGGAGGCGCCTTGCGGGCCACTAGAGGCATGGCGTAATAAGCGTTGTGATTACCCTTGTGGATCAGCTCGCGGTTACCGTGGATGTCCATCAGGTAAAGCTGGAAGCGTCCGCCGCGTCCACCGCTTACGATCGCCGAGCACAGGAAATCTTCTTCGCTGAGCGGGTAGGGGGTTTTGTAGGCCCGGAAGGCCTTGCAACTGTGATACGTTTTCGATTCGGTCTTTTCTTTCGGTCCGTCGCCGACTTCCGTCCAGCGAACTTCAGGCGTTACTTTGGTCAGTCCGTCGGGATAGTTCAAACCCTTTGCCGGGTCGATAATGCCCAGCGAGCCGTTGAACCAGTCGTGGTGGCCAAGACCGGTGAACATTACGCGGTTTGAACCGGGGATGGCTCGTGCTTCTGTCAGAACGTCAGGCCAGCGCGACTGATTGCCCCAGAACACCTGCACGTTCGTTCCGTCGGGGTTCATGGTCCAGAGGCTCTGGATTCGCCAGAGAGCCTTTTCAGTGTACTCCCAGCGGGTGTAGATTACGCGACCGTCGTTCAGGACTGAGGCCATGTATTCAGCCTCACCGTTACGCGATACTACGTAGATGTTCTTTCCGTCGGCGTCGCAGCGTGACACCGCGTATGCGTGTGTCATGGGCATGCAGCGAACGTATGTGTGTGCTCGCGACGAGCAGAAGGTAATGTGGTTGTCAGGCGTGTAGATCGGGTCGAGGTCGTCGTAGTCGCCGAAGGTGAGCTGCTTGACGTTTTTGCCTTCTGAGTCGACTTCGTACAGGTGGAACGACTTGTGGCCGGTAGGCTGGAAGCTGACAACGATTTTCTTACCGTTGAAGTGCACGTCGGGGCGCCAGAAGCTACCGATGCGATCGCCGAAGAGGCTTGTGGCTTTACTGCCCGGATCGAGCCCGACCGAAAGGAGCTTTCCGCCCATAACGGCCATGTAACCGTTGCGGTGACGAGCTTCGTGACGCCATTCGTTAGTCGCGTCGCCTTTTTTACCGTTGGGGAACGGGTTGTCGATCAGGACGATCTTGTCGAAGTTGATCAGCGGGTTGGCGAACATGATCTTTCGCTTTGCTGCTCGAACCGCGAGGTAGAGTTTTTTGGCCGCTTCGGCGTCTTTGGCGCCGGCGATCTGCTTTTCGAGCTCGGCCAGCTTGGCCAGATCGGCCTTCAGTGAGGGGCAGCCTTTGATCTTTTCCAGACGGGCAGCCAGTTCGCGCGCCCAGCCGATTTCATCGGTGACCATCTTGGCTGTCGGTTTCCCACCGCATTGCACGAGCCAGTCGGCGTCGAGTTGAGCTTGACCTTCAGGCGTGATCGCCGAAGCTCCGGTTGACATAGATCCCAAAACCGCAAAACAAACGGTAGCGAGGATCGCGATACGTGACAACTTATTCATGTGACTTTTCCTTTGCGTTCGGGTGGGATAATTACAGTCCGTCCAGCTTGTTGTGTCTTTACGAATTAACGCTATATAGTACCCCATATTGCTCCGTTGCTGCAAGAAATGAAACCCGATAAAGTAACGGCGTTGCGGTAAGATACCGCGACGCCGTTACTTGCGCTTATGGTTTAATAGATTCGTGGTTCTTAGAAATCGCCCGGCGCCGCCGTACCGCTGCTGTTATTGATTGCTCCCATCCAGCTCTTGACGTTTTGTTGTATCTGACGGTGGAGTTTCTGTAGCACCGCTACAGTCTCTTTGATTACGGGTTTGGGAATGTGCAGCGAGGTGTGCAGTGTTGAGCCCTTAGCCTTCATTCCAAAAGCTATTGGCGTTTTGCTGTTGAATGCGGGCAGGTCCTTGATCGCAGCGGGCGTGGCGCCGGCGGTTGTCATGCTCGTGCGGATAACGTCCATCAGGTTGCCTGTGTTGAACAGGGCGAGCAATGATGGGTTTTTGGGCATAAACTGCATGGTTTTCAGAGTTTCCGGGTCACCGGGTATAGGCCCCTTACCGCCAGCAGCCTTAATCGCCTGAGCCATCCCTTCACTCGCTCCGCCGATGGTCATCACCAGCGTCTTGGCGTTCGGGGCGGCGATCCGCGCACGTTTGTTCTTTTCGCCCAGGAGCGTATTGGGCATTTCAGAGGATTCGGCGCCATCATCCTCGGGTTTGTTCAATACGGTATCGCTCATTATATCGACCGACAGATCGCCAATTTTCTCGGCGTCTTTGGCGTAGTTTATAGCTGGCTTTGGCGAGCCGGGGGGTATCTCCGTACTGGCTATTATCCCATTGTAGAACTCGCTGGCCTCGAAGAGGATACTGCGATACTTTGCAGAATCCGTACATTGGATAACATGGACGTAACTGATCAGGCCTTTGCCCTTGGGGGATCCTCCGACAACAAGTTGAGCACCGGTAATCATGTTCATCCCCTCGTTGTGCAGTTCCAGTATCCGGGCTTGTTTTTTTTCATCGATCTTATAGAGCGAATTCTCGTTCAATATGGACATTGCCATATTAGTAATCACTTTCTGGAACACAGGGTTTTTTATCCATCCGTTCATCCCTGCCGCGACGATATAAGGCTGCGACGGAATCGAATCGAGGAGTTTCACCTCACCGGCGTTGGGCGATTCGGCCTGGAATATTTTCTCTGTAGTGCTTCCGGGTTTCGCGGTGCATATCGAATCGATGTTCAATCCGTCCGAGCCGAGTTTCAAGCCAATAGTTGTCGTATCGAATTCGTTCATCAGCCAGCGTGCTAGCGATATATACGTATCCATGACGGACGTGGTGGGCTCACCAGATTTACTGTCGAGATTCTCGTCGGGAGGATTCAGCAGCATTTCGAACATCGGCTTGTAAGGTTTGAGGTCCAGATGCAGTGTAAGTTCACTGTCCTCGATCATTGCGATCTGGTCGGTCGAAAGCTCACTGACGACGCTTTTTGGGGAGTTGAGAATCGCGGTGACGGCGATTTTTGACGTAGACATCACCACGTGCGAGCCTTTCTGCACGGCGTATATCTTCTCGTATTCGTCGGTTATTACCGTGAGGGGTCCTTCGGTGGTTGTTTTCGCGACTATCAGCTTGGCGATCTTACCGGGACATATAACCGCGACGAGTTCCTCAATTTTCGACTCTTGGAAGTAGCTGGTTGGTTCGCCTTTGGCGGCGGATCGCGATTGAGCGGCTTTGAGAAGTTCGACGATATTGATATCCGCCGCCGCGGGATTGACCAGGACTAGTGCAGCCGAGTCTTTGGAGTTAATCTCCTTGTCCAGTCGAAGTGCCCTTCTGAGTTGCTGCATCAGCGGGGCGCCGCGTTTGGCTTCGTCGTCGAGGCTTTTTACGCTCATCTCCATCATCTCCATCATCTCACCAGCGCCGATATCGTCCATGAATTTTTTGGCCGTATCGAGAGTGCCCGACAGCGATTTGGTCATATAGAAAGTTGATCCCGCCGGTATGCAGTCTAATATTTCAGGCGCATTTTCATTGGTCCCGTTTGCGGTCTTATCGGCCTGGTCGCCTTGTTTGCCCTTACCGCATCCGATCAGCAGGCTCATCGCGAACATAAGCACGATGATCATTGAAAGTGTCGATTTCCTCATGGTGTTGCCCTTTCCCGTAAAATTGCGTCGCGTCAAAGCCCATCGCCCTGCGAACTCAAGCAATATGCAAAACTCAGAAAGGCCGACTTCAACGCCAACCCACAGGATTATTCTAACCGTCAACCTCGCATAATCAACCCAATACCATCCTTAATTGCAAAACGACGCCGCGGCATATATTGCTGCGACGCCGTTGGTTGCGTTTTCGGTTTAATCGGTTCGTGGTTCTTAGAAATCGCCCGGACCCGCCTTGCTGTTGCTGCCATTTATCTCCCGGTTCCATTCGGCGGCGCTTCGTTGCATGTCCTCTAGAAGTTTCAGTACTGCCGTCACCGCCTCCTTAATTACGGGCTTGGGAACGTGCAGTGCGGTGTGCAGTGTTTCGCCTTTTGCCTTCATTCCGAACGCTATGGGCGTTTTGCAGTTGAATGCGGGCAGGTTTTTGAGATCATCGGGTTTGGCTCCGGCGGCCGTCATGCCCGTGCGGATAACGTCCATCAGGTTGCCTGTGTTGAACAAGGCGAGCAAGGATGGGTTTTTGGGCATGAACTTCATGATTTTCACTGTTCCCGGGTCGCTGGATATGGGCCCTTTACCGCCAAGGGTCTTGAGCGTCTGAGCCATCGCTTCGCTCGTCCCGCCGACGGTCATCACCAGCGTCGTGGCGTCCGGAGCGGCGACTCGCATGCGGATTTTCTCTTCGCCCAGGATCATTTTGAGCAGTTCGGGTTGCTCACCGCGGAGTATCTGCAGCAATTCGCGGAGCGGGGGTTGGTCATCTTCGGGCTTGTTCAATATGGTCATGGTGATTACATCGACCGGCAGATCGCCAATTTTCTCGGCGTCTTTGGCGTAGTCCATGGCGAACTTTATCGAGCCGGGGGGCATTTCCGTACTGGCCATCATCTTGTTGTACAGCTCGATGCCCTGAGGAGACGTGCTGCGATACTTCGCCGAATCCTTGCACTTTATAACGTAGGCCAGACTGGCCACGCCCTTGCCCTTGGGAGCCCCTCCGATAACGAGTTGAACACCAGTGACCATGTCCTTCAGCTCGTCTTGCATTTTCAGCATTTGTGCTTGGGTTTTTTCATCGATTTTGTACATGCCCCCGGCGCCCATCATGGACATTGACATATCCATCATTGCTTTCTGGAACAGCGGGTTATCCATCCATCCGGTCATCCCTGTCGCCGAGACATACGGCAGCGAGGGGACTGAATCGAGGACTTTCGCGCCACCGTCGATGGACGATTCGGCTTGGAATATCTTGGCTGTAGTGCTTCCGGGTTTCGCTGTGCAGATCGAATCGATGTTCACTCCGTCCGAGCCGAGTTTCAAGCCAATGGTTGTCGCATCGAGTTCGCCCAGCAGCCCGCGACCCATTGATATGTACATCTTCATGACGGGTACGATGGCCTTGTCCAGCCTCTTGTAGAGATTCTCGTCGGGAAGATTCAGCAGCATTTCGAGCATAGGCTTGTAAGGTTTGAGGTCCAGGTGAATTGTAAGTTCGCTGCCCTTGACCATTGCGATCTGGTCGGCCGATAGCTCACCGGTAACGCTCTTTTTGGAGTTTAGAACCGCAGTTACAGCGGTTTTTGACGGGGACATCACCACGTGCGAGCCTTTTTGCACGGCGTATATTTTCTGGAATCCGCTGGTAATTACCGTAAGGGGTCCTTCGGTGGTTGTCTTGCCGACCATTATCGCATTGATGTTACCGGGTAGTATAATCGCAAGGAGTTCGGTGATTTTCGACTCTGTGAAGTAGTCTATATAAGGGTTCGCCATGCCGCTTTCGGCGGCGGCTCGTGTTTTGGCGGCTTTGAGTAGTTCGACGATATTGATGCCCGCGGCTTCGGGATTGACCAAAACCATCGCAGCCGAACCTGTAGCATCAAGCCCATCGCCGAGTCGAAGCAGCCCTTTGAGTTGGGCCAGCAGCATGCTGTCGCGTGCAATTCCGTCGCCGGGGCGTTTTACGCCTATCCCCATCCTCTCGCCAACGCTGATGTCGATCAGGAACATCTCGATCGAATCGATAGTGTCCGACAGCGATTTGGTTACATAGAAAGTCGATCCCGCTGGTATGCAGTCCAATATTGCAGTCGCATTTGCGCCGGTCCCGGTTGCGGTTTTACCGGTCTTATCGCCGGGGTCGCCTGCATCGCCCGGTTCGCCCTTACCGCATCCGATCGGCAGGCTCATCGCGAACATAAGCACGAGGGCCATTGAAAGTGTTGATTTCTTCATAGTGTTTCCCTTTCCCATAAAATTGCGGCGCGTCACAGTCCATCGCCCCGCGAGTTCAAATAATATGCAAAACTCAGAAAGGCCGACTCAAACGCCAGCCCATGGGTTAATTCTACCCGTCGGTTAGATATAATCAACAAATATCAGGCCCCAATTGCAAAACGGCGCCGCGGCATGTCACCGCGGCGCCGTTATTGGTGTTGCGCTGTTTTCGCGTTAGTTTTTCGGTAACACTACTGTCGCGTTATCGGGATAGGTCATCTTACCGGGTTTACCGTTTAAGGTGTATTCGATTGTCAGTGTCTTGACTTTCCCGCGGGCCGGGTCCTTGCTGGTCAGGTCGCGGTAGCGCAGCAGCGGGATGTAGCGGCAGTTTTGGGCCCAGCGGGCGACCTGATCGGTTACGTCGGCTCGCTGATCCTTTGAGCCGTAAGAGGCCTTGGTGATTACGAGCTTAACGTTCTTCTCGTTCATCGCGGCCTGGATTTCAGCGGGCGTCACCTTTTTGGTTTTCTTCATCAACTCGAGGTCTTTGGCTTTGGCGGCTTGTGCTTCTTTTGTGAGTTTCAGCGGTACGCCGGCGACTTTTTCAGAGTTACCGTCCTGGCGGATGTCGAACCGGTTAATCACTGGCGCGGTGGCTACTCGGGGGCGCACCTGGGGAATGGAAATAACCGTGGGAGTGTACGGGTCGTACATTTCGCGGATCTCCTCGTCGCCAAGGTACGGTCCGTTTGCGTCGACCCACGCCACCAGGCGTTCGAGATCTTCACCGGTTACTTTAACCTTGTTACCGTGTTTTCCGCTGGTCGCGTTTTCGATAAGTTTGCTCTTCGGCGAGAACGACGTGTAGGGAGCCAGTGTCTTGAGGTCTGATCCGTCGCCTCTGTTTCCGTCGTATGATTCCACAACGTATACGCCCGACAGCGGTTTGACTTTGCTTTTGTTCCTGCCCCATTGGCACTTACCGCCAACCAGCGTCAGGTACGGTTCGGTGAACGGGCTGACGTCGCCGGGGCGAGTTTGTGTCGAGTGATCGCGCCAGCGGTGTTTCGAGGGACGCAGCGTCATGTTCAACTTTGCGTAGGCCTTGTGCTTGGCGTCGTTATGGCACTTGGCGCAATGCTTGTCCAGAACTGGCTGGACGAATCGTGCGTAACTTATGCTCGTGTTGTAGCCCCATGACGGTTCGACGGGCTTTTTGGGTCCCTTCTTCATCGCGATGCTCGTCGAAGTCGCCGTCGGGTTTCCGCGTGTGACTAGCTTGGACTCATGGCAACCGAAGCAACCGCGAACCTCGCCGGGCATAACGCCCGTGAACGACCGCATAACGTGAATCGCCTGCTTCTTTTCGTCGAGCATCTGGAAGAACAGCGACTGTCCGGGCGGTACTTTCATTGCGATGCTGCCGTCTTTTTCGATCGGAACGGTTCCGAGTATGCGTTTCACGCCGTCGGCCTGGAATACGCTGATCGCCGGGCCATCGTGCTGAACGGTCTTGTGCCATGTCGTGTAGTTCTTCGGGTCCATCTGCAGGACGCGAATGTATTTGCCTTTTTCGCGCAGGATTTTCGGCGCGTTGCTGAATACGTCGTTACTGTAAAGGATCCCGTCGGCCGGTTTGGCGCCCGAGCCGATCTTGGGCCAATCTACTCGATCTGGAATCGCCTTGGGCGTCGGACGCTTGCAGAAGGGCATGGCGTAATAGGCGTTGTGCGTGCCTTTGCGGATCAGCTCGCGGTTACCGTAAACGTCCATCAGGTAGAGGCTGAACTTCGGGCTGCGTGCCGAAAATTGGTTCGTGTGCCCGATTTGACCGTTAACCGCCGAGCACAGGAAGTCTTCCTCTGAAAGCGGATACGGGGTCTTGTAAGCCAGGAAACCGCCGTTTTCATGGTACTTACGCGCCGGTGAACTGTTCTTGTCAGTCTCGTTCTCGCAGGCGGGTTTACCGTCGCCAACTTCCGGCCAGGCCAGTTGCGGGGTTACTTTCGTCAGGCCTTTGGGGTAGTCCAGGCCCTTGTTCGGGTCGATTATTCCCAGGCATCCGGCGAACCAGTCGTGGTGGCCCAGTCCGGTGAACATCACGCGGTTGGAACCGGGGATCGCCCGGGCTTCGGTCAGAACGTCAGGCCAGCGGGACTGGTTGCCCCAGAAAATCTGAACGTTCGTTCCGTCGGGGTTCATTGTCCAGAGGCTTTGGACGCGCCAGAGCGCCTTTTCGGTGTACTCCCAACGCGTGTAGATAACTCGTCCGTCGTTGAGCACCGAGGCCATGTACTCCGCCTCACCGTTTCGCGAGACAACGTAGATGTTCTTTCCGTTGGCGTCGCATCGGGCTACGGCGTATGCGTGCGTCATAGGCATGCAGCGTACGTATGTGTGCGCTCGCGAGGTGCAGAAGGTGATTTTTCCGTCTGGCGTGTAGATCGGGTCGAGATCGTCGTAGTCGCCGAAGGTGAGTTGGGTTACTTTTTTCCCGTCCTTGTCAACTTCGTACAGGTGGTATGCTTTCTCGCCGGCCGGCTCGAACGAGACGATAACTTTATCGCCCGAGAAGTGCACGTCGGGGCGCCAGAAGCTTCCCTTGCGGTCGCCGAAAAGGTTTTTCGCTTCGCTGTCGGGGTCAAGCCCAGCTACCAGGAGCCTTCCGCCCGGCACGCCCATATACCCGTTGCGATGGCGTGCTTCGTGCTTCCATTCGTTTGTCGCGTCTCCGCCCTTGCCCATCGGGTAGGGGTTGTCGATCATGATCACCTTGTCGAAGTTGATCAGCGGGTTGGAGAACATAATCGCCCGCTTGACCGTTCGGACCTCGAAGTAGAGTTTCTTGATCGCTTCTTCGCCCTTGGCGCCGCTGATCTTCTTTTCGAGCTTCGCCAGCGTAGCCAGTTCGGTTTTCAGCGACTTGCATCCTTTGAGTGCCCCCAGCCGCTCAGCCAGGTTGCGGGCCCAGGTGATTTCCAGGGCGGTGCGCTCGGTGATTGGCGTTTTACCGCACTGCATGAGCCAGTCGGCTTCGAGTTGCTCCTGTCCGGTTGGCGTCAGCGCCGAGGCCGCGGGCGACATGGTGCAGATAAACGCCAAAGAGACGATGGCGACGATTGCGATACGCGACATTTTGATCATTTGACTGTTCCTTGTTGGTTCGTCTGGAATGTTTCCTCGGCCTGCCCGAGTCTACAGGCGCGTGTGTGCGGATGGTTTAACGGTAATATGATACCTTCCAGCGACACTTTATTGCAAGGCGCGAAACTACGGGAACGGGCCTTGGGGGGTTGTAAATTTCGTCTAAATCTGAAATTAACTTTAACATTGCTTGTGATTTTGATTACTAATTATGTTCGGGAGTAATGCTAATGGAAGATTCGGACAACGTATATTATGACCCGTCGGGGCGATTTAGTCTTTCCGGGCTGCTGATTATGTTTAGCGTCGCGCTGGGCGCGGGCGTTTTGCTGGGCGGGGTGTACGGAGTGTTGGTCTACCTGAGCCCGGTGGGGATCCTGAATCTCTTCGCCATGTGTTGGATGGCGTGGCTCGTGGGGAAAATCGTCGGTCGTGGAACGCTTCTCGGTAAAGTGCGTAATAGGTGGTTGTATGGTTTGGGCGGTCTTCTGGCTGGGCTTGCGACTATTTGGGCCGCTTGGGTCTGTTGGGCGTATTTCTTCAGCTCGGACTTCGGGCCCGGGGTGCTTGATCTGAACCCGGTGGCGATCTGGAACTACATAGTATATATCGCCGAGAACGCCGAATGGCGATTTTTCGGTTTTGACCAACCGGTGAACGGTATTCCAATGTACATCCTCTGGGGGCTCGAGGCGAGTCTGGTTGTTGGCGTTGTGTATGTGGTCTCGATGCTGTACATGAGCGATAAATTGTTTTGCGAGCGATGCAACTGCTGGGTGACCGAGAGAATTAAACTGCCCCGACTCGACCCTCCGCAGGACGAGTCTATGATAGAGGCGGTGCAAAACCGCGACATCAGCGGTATTCTGACCCTGCCTGCCTACACAACGGGCGATAAACACATTCAGGTCGAACTACTGAAATGCCAAAAATGCCAGGAACTCTACGCGGCGCACGTATTCCTCATGGCCAGGCCAAAACGCAAAGACGACAAAGCAAAATTTATGCCCGTGCGAGGAGCTGCAAATCTTCGCCTGACACTGGAAGAGTACCAGACGCTGCTCGAATTCAAAGGCGTCGCCCCGACCCCGGCGCCGTCTCCTGCGGTTTAGCGAAGGAAAAAGGATCACGCGATGAAACGTAATATGCTCTTTGTGCTGGCTGCGGTTGCTATGGTCACCGTCTCTGCCGCGCGGGGTGAATCACCGGCGCTGCTGCTGGAAAAAGGCGTTTTCGCAGAAGAAACCAAAGGCGATATCGACGCTGCGATAACGATCTACAAACAGATCGTCGACGACGCAAACGCCAAGGGAAAATACGTCGCCCAAGCGCTGAGTCGCCTGGGCGGATGCTATGTTCGGCGGAAGAAAACAGACGAGGCGATCGTCGCGTTTCGAGCGCTGGTGAAACATTTCCCCGATCAGAAAATCCTTGTCGAACAGGCGGCTGCTAAACTTGAGATACTGGCCCCGCCGGAACTGGCGGGTAAGAATGTCTCGGTGAAACTGGCCAGTCAGGCCTGGACCCTCTGGTCACAGCAGAAACTGGAGGAGTCGGAAAAACTTTTCCGCCAGGCCCTGGAGAAAGACCCCAACAACGCCAACGCCTGGAACGGACTTGGCTGGGTGATGCACAACCAGGGAAAGACCGAAGCCGCCGACGCCTTCAAACAATGCCTGACGATAGACCCGAAAAATTCGGGCGCATTAAACGGGCTCGGATGGGTCGCAAAGCAGGCCGGAAAAGAAGAACAGGCCATTGCCTGGTGGCAAAAAGCCGTTACCGCCAACCCGCAAACAACTGCGGCGCTGCGAGGGCTGGTAGACACACTGACCGCCCGCGGGAAGTATACCCAAGCCGCGGTCTTCTACGACGCGTGGCTCCGGGTCGACCCGAGCAACAAGAAGATCAAAGCCGAGTCCCAAGCCCTACAAGCCAAAGCCGCCCAAGCGGTTGTAGAGACCCAAAAAGCCCTGGCGGCCGCCGAGAAATGGCTGGCGATGCTCGACGAGGGGCAGTACGAAGAAAGCTGGGACGAATCGGCGACGCTCTTCCGCACCACCATTACCAAACAGAGGTGGGTCGCTACGATATCGAACCTGTCGTCGACGATGGGCAAGGTTGAATCGCGAGAGAAAATCAAGGCTGACTACCGAGCAGTTTTGCCCGGCGGAGCCAAGGGGCAATACGTGGTGTTTACCTTCAAAACCGCTTGCGCCAACAAACCCGAGGCCGTCGAGACCGTCACGCCAATGAAAGACAAAGATGGAACATGGCGCGTTTCGGGGTACTATATAAAATGAATATGGACAGAGGAACTCAATGGGACGTGCGGTGACTGCAACATCTTCCGACGGCGCGTCGGATGTAGGGACTATGGCGATACTCGTATTGCTTACGGTGATCGTACCGGTAGGGTGCGTGCTGTGGTTCCTGGGCGCCGCGATCGATAATCAACAACTGGCCGTTAAGCAGCGCCTGACCGACGTCTACCGCAGCCAGTTCGACGCGCGCAAAAACGGGCTGGCGGCGCATTGGAAAAACGTTGCTGAAAAGCTTGACGAAGCTTGCAAGCTCGAAAGCCCCCGGCAGATATACAAGATGCTGATCAGCGGTGAGGTGTGCGGGGCGATCGTGGTTTACGACGACGCTGGTGAGGTGATCTGCCCGCGCCAGCTTACAGCGACGCCAGTGGTCTCAGCCAACTCTGAAGCCTGGCGTTTCGCACGCAACTTCGAAGCCGAAGATAAACACCAGGACGCCGCCGACCTGTATAGAGAACTGGCCCATACCGAGCAGAGCCTTCATATCGCGGCACGAGCGATGCAGGCCCAGATTCGATGCCTTCTGCGGCTCGGTGAAACAGACGCCGCCCTGGACATCGCAACAGGCCCGCTGAGCCAACCGGAATATCGCAACGCACTCGACTCCGAGGGACGGGTAATAGCGCCCCTGGCCCAACTGCTCGCACTGCAGATCGGCGACAAGGAGCTCTCGCCCGATGTTTCGGCGCGGCTGACTGATGCGCTGTTCGAGCGTATCTGGGACGATTCGGACATGATAATGCCCGCCACGCAGCGCCTGTTCCTGGTCGATGCGATGCGAACGCTCCGGCCTGAAGGCGGATCGGTGAAGCCCGACAGCGACGCGGCGCTGCGAGCATACCGGCTCGGACACGCGCAAATCCATGCCGAG
>JABGPF010000020.1 GCA_018645065.1 Phycisphaerales bacterium | reverse complement strand
GGCTAGAACATGCGATTCAAAGGTGAGTCTTTTTGCCTTGCGTGTGTAATGAATTAGTCGAGATGGAGTTGACGATGAGCGAACTGTGCCAAAAATGCGGAGCCAAGTGCTGCAACTATTTTTCATTCGAGATCGATGAGCCCGAGGCCTACGATGCGTTCGAAGACATTCGATGGTACCTCTGCCACGAAGGGGTCTCGGTGCATATCGACGAGGGCGACTGGTTTATATCGATCGCGAACAGATGCATGATGCTCGGCGACGATAGCAAGTGCGTGGGCTACGAAAAACGCCCGCTGATATGCCGTAAATACGTAACCGACAACTGTGATCACACTGGCGGTGATTACGGATATGACGAGTTGTTCACAACAGCTGATCAGTTGGAAGAATACGCTCGGAAAACACTGGGCGACGAAATATATGCGAAGCAAAAAGCCGCCGCGGTCAAAGAGATCGAGGAAGCTCAAATACAGGACGACGAAGAATGAAATTTATACCGGTAAAAGGCACGCGGGACTTTTATCCCGAAGCAATGCGAATGCGGAATTGGATCGCCGATGCGTGGCGGTCGGCCTCGCTGCGGAACGGATTTGAAGAATACGATTCCCCAATATTCGAATACCTCGATCTATTCACAGCCAAGTCGGGCGACGAAATCGCTTCGCAGCTGTTCAACTTAACCGATCGCGGTGGGCGGAACCTGGCGATTCGCCCGGAGATCACGCCGTCATTGGCAAGGATGGTAAACGCGAAAATCAACGCCTTGCCACGCCCGATTAAGTGGTTCTCAATCCCGCGTTTGTGCCGGGCCGAAAGACCGCAGAAAGGGCGCCTGCGCGAGTTTTTCCAGTGGAATGTCGATATTATTGGCCCGCAGGACGAACTGGCCGACGCCGAATGTGTACTGACCGCCGTTGACGCGATGCGGGAATTGGGGCTCACCAGCAACGACGTGCAAGTGTGCTATTCAAGCCGTGAACTGCTGAGTGAAGTGCTAGAGTCCCTGGGTGTCAAAGGACAAAGCTCAGCTGACGTTATGGCCGTCCTGGATAAACGCAACAAGCTTCCCGCCGAGAAGTTCGAGGCGATGTTAAGCGATGCAGTCGGTGACAAAACCGCCATGGCGGGGATATTGAAATTCCTGGACACAGGGGCGATTGACCCCGACGCCAGTCCCGCCGAAATCGCTGCAAGCGCGGGGATTGCGCCGAGCGAAAACGCGACGGCTGCGATTGCGAAATTGCAGGCGTTCGGCGGTTACCTCAAGGCGTTCGGAATCGCCGACTGGTGCCGATACGATACGGGCATCGTACGTGGTTTGGCGTATTACACGGGTATCGTTTACGAGGTGATGGACGTAGGCGAAACGCTGCGAGCAATCGCCGGCGGTGGTCGATACGACAACTTGCTGGAAGTACTCGGCGGGCCGGCAGTAGCGGCCAGCGGGTTTGGTATGGGTGACGTTGTGCTCGGTATTTTGCTGGAGGAAAAACAACTCATCGGCGACTTGGCCCAAGGCGTGGAACTGTTCGTTATAGACGGATCTGCCGATATGTTCAGTGATGTAATAAACGTGGTGGGGCGGTTACGCAGCGTTGGCGCCGCAGCGGAGTTTTCCTACAAACGTCAGAATATTGGCAAGCAGCTCAAGCAGGCTGATCGGCGAGGGGCCTGCAAGGCCGTCATCCTCGAACCCGATGGCGTGGTAATGATAAAGGACCTGGCCAGCGGTGAGCAGACCGCCTGCAAACTTGCAGAAATACTGTCCGATCCGACGACGATTTTATAAACGCCGAACTGGAGATCGATGGCCAGACGCAGCGTACATTATGAGGCCGCCTTCGAGGATTACCTTAGATCCAGAGGATTGCCCTACGTAGCAGTCGACGAAACTAAGAAGGCGATCTTCGCCAATTCGGCGGTCAAAAGTTTCGACTTTCTGGTCTACAGCAGCAGCGGTCAAAATTTACTGGTCGACGTTAAAGGGCGCAAATTTCCGGATTCTGCGGCAGGGCGTCGACAAGGAACCACTCGCGCCTGGGAGAATTGGATCACCCGCCAGGACGTCGAGGGGCTCGGAGAATGGGAGAAAGTTTTCGGACGAGACTTTCGAGCTGCACTGGTTTTCGCGTATTGGCTTCAGGGTCCGCCGCAGCGAGCACCGTTTGACGACGTGCATATTTTCGGCCAGAAGGCTTACGGGTTTGTAGGCATTGGATTAGACCGATATGTAGCAGGGGCCCGGCCAAGGAGTGCAAAGTGGGAGACGATAACCATGCCGACTCGTGAGTTTCGCAACGAGATCACCGACATTGCCAACATGTTGTAAACCGGAGATTCGGCGGGATTTTACGTAGCGGTTATTAATATTATCAATAGGTGAAATCGGATGGTTGAAATGTTGGTTAGTTGAGTTATAATCGGGGTATGAAGAAACTGCAACGATACGCGAGAGCTTGTGCTGTGCTCGTACTGGTCGGTGTGCTGTCGCTGGGCGGATCGACTGCGATAGGCGCCGCCAAACCAGCTAAACCTTCCAAGAGTCAACCGGTGGCCAAAGCCGAGACGCCTTGGATGGCTGTAATATATTCCGTGGTCGCCCTTGCGGGCATTTGTGTCGTAGCGTTCAAAAATCCCAAGCGAACGCAAACGGACTAACTTTGGAGAAAAACCATGAAGAAAGCGATTATTGCCGTATTAGTATGTGTTAACGTCGGGCTGTTGATGGCTCTGATATTAGGGGTGGGAGCACCCAAAGCCAATGCGTATCAAGGCTCGCTCATGCCGAACAATACGATCATGATGACCGGGCAAATCCGCGAAAACGAGGATGCTATCTATATCATAGATATGGCCACCGAGAAGCTGGCTGCGTTTGAGTTTCAGAGAAAAGGCAACGTCAGGAGCATGAGGCCTATGGGCACGCGTGACCTGACGCTCGATCTGAAATAACCCCGCACCCATCGAAAAGCTTCGAAGAACCTCGAAATCAAAGGAATAATCCTATGAAAGATACGCAAAACGCAACTATTATAATGTTGACAGTAACCGCAGCTATCCTGACTGCGATGATAATCCCGGCGTTCATTAATGACACCGATTCCATGGCCTATGGTGATGCAGCCGTTCGTCAAGGGAAATACATCATGTCCACTGGCGCATACGACAGAGGCATTGATCTGATCTACATTGTCAATATCGAAACACAGAAACTCTGTGTCTACGCTCCCAATATTGGCAAGCGGACGATTGATAAAATGGGTTCGGCTATTCCGCTGAAACCGTCCACCACAATAAGAAGATAATTACTGTAAGTGAAGCTTATGAGTCGTGCGGATACCATTATCCCGCGTGTCGTAGCTGGTGTGTTGGACGGCCAGAAGGCGTCGAGAGATGATCTGCTGGAGTGCGCGCGATTGGCTGGCGACTCTGCTGGTCACTACGAACTGCTGTATTACGCAAACCAGATCCGCGTGAAGCATTTCGCCGATACTGTAAGGCTCTGCTCAATCGGAGCCGGTAAGGTAGGCGCATGCAGCGAAGACTGTAAATGGTGCGCCCAGAGTGCAGCGTTCGCGCCAGGCCAAAAGCCGGCGGAATTGATCGGTCCGGAAGAGCTGACCGACGCGGCATGCAGTGCGAGGCGAAATCACGCATCGAGCTTCGGGATCGTAAATTCGGGGCTCAAACCGGGCGACCCGGATTTCCAGGCCGTCCTGGAGGCAACTCGACAAATCGAGCAGGCAACCGCCTCGGAAATGCGACTTTGCGCCTCGCTGGGCCTCCTGACACCGCAGCAGGCGGCCGAACTCGTCGATGCAGGCGTCACCAGGTATAATCACAATCTCGAAACCTCCGAGCGAATGTACGCTCAGATGGTTAGCACGCACGCCTACAAAGACCGTGTTGACACCCTTAAAACCGCCCGAACGGCCGGAATGAGCCTCTGTGCGGGCGGGATATTCGGAATCGGCGAGACCTGGGCCGATCGAATCGATATGGGGCTGACGCTCAGGGACGAGATCGAGCCTGATGTGGTCCCGCTGAACTTCCTGTCGCCGATACCCGGAACACCACTGGGCGACGCCAAGCCAATGGGGCCTCGAGAGATACTGAACATTATCGCGATGTACCGGATAATGATGCCAACGGCCGACATCAAAATAGCTGGCGGCCGGGAAATCAATCTTCGCGACATGCAGAGTTGGATATTCTACGCCGGCGCCACGAGCGTCCTCATAGGCAACTATCTAACCACCATAGGGCGTTCGCCCGAGGACGACTTGAAGATGATAAGCGACCTGGGCCTGAAAATACTCGACAGATAACGGTTTGAATTGAAATTCGAATACGCTAAGTGCAGACGCTAGGACGCTAGGCAGTTTGAGCGGGGTTTTGTAGGATATAAGCACACAGAGCAGGCTGAGGCTTCGCTAAATGCCGCATATCACGAATGTTACGCCCGCAAGGCCATCCTGAGCCAAACCCGCCCGGAAAGTAACATAACGCACCTTATCGGACGTTGGGGATTATAGGGCGCCTTGTGGTGTGTTTGGGGTTTTCTCTTGTTTTTGGCGTTCTACGGGCCTCGTGAATGGCTTGTAGCGTGCTGCGGGCTATCTATTTGATGAAAAATGGCGTCTCGGATTACGGGGTCACCTATTTGATGCTTCCTTGTAACTGCACCTCAAAGGCTGGTATTGGATAATAAATTTCGAACTTGCTGTGCGGTGATGTTTTGTTTTAGGGATCCTGGCCGGTACCTTTGATAATCCCGCCCAGGATCGCCTGGCGTGTCGGTGTTTCCGGTTTGGGCTGACGAGGTTTATTATATCTAGCCCCCGCCTACGCCATAGTAATACCAATCCCCACTTGGGGTGCTGGTTGTTTTTTATCCGTTTCGGGCAATGCCCGCTGTTGGCGGACTCGGATTGCTGGATCAGGCGCGTGTCGATATCGAGGCTGTGCTGATTTCAAGCCCGCGACTGCCTGCCTTGCGATCGGGGCTTATCGCGTATCTGTTTTCGATTCCACAGATCACGCTGTTTGATATTCCAAACCAATTTTTGGCCCTTTTCCATCACCAATTTAGTATATAAATTGAACAAAAACTCATTTTATTCGCTCGCCTTCGCTATATCATCAACATAAAGCCTTGTGAGCTATCCAGTTACGAACTTTAGAAAAAGTTTTGTTTCATTGTATATTGGCGAACTTCTATGCTTGACAAAAATGGGTTTCTCTGATATTATAGTAGTGTTCATTGTTAGCAGAAGGACCGCATGTGGTTGGAGGACCAAATCTGCCTGCGTGCGGTTGGCATGGTCGAAACGGAATGAGGTTTGATTTCTTGTGAGCTGCTCGCTCGTTTGAAGTCTGGCTGTGTGCGAAACTGGCGATTGCTCGATCGCCCGCACAAAAACGACTGCTTGGTCGGGTTTACTGCTCGTTTACCTTGGCGAGAGTCGGTCGCAATGCTCGAAGTGCTCTAGGTCGCCACAAGAGGCGGCCGGAGGAGGCGCATCATGAGTCGTAATGTAAAGCGTACATTTTTGACTGTACTAGCGGGTTGTGTGTTAGTTTCGGGGAGTGTCCTGTCTGGGGCTAATCTGCACATAAAGCCAAATGGGAGGGAATCCAACAGCATTGTCAGTGCCGGAATCCGCTCCAATCCCAATGTTCGCGATATGCGACCCGATGCTATTCGGACGTGGCATATTTTCTCCGATACCGTTAACGACGGTATTCTGAATCCAGGCGATACTCGAATTGGGGAATTCCAGAACTGGTGGACCCCTGAGTCTGCGGGTACTCAACACGGCCACGAGATTGGCGCGCCCCCCGCCGCTGGTGACGAATATCCTTCGACTCCGATTGATCACCAGGCCAACTATACCACCAATAAGGTCCAGGGCCTGCCCCAAAAGGCCGGTACAATCGGTTTCTACATGACCTATAGTCATCTGGACAACGCCGATTACGTTTCGGAGTTCACAAACGATGGTGGTACTCCGCCCGCAACTCTTATGCAACGCAATTATGAACGCAACGGTTACGCAATGGGCTGGTTGACTGGCCAGACAGTTGTGGACAGCAAGGGAGCTGTTGATCTCGGAACAAACACGGGCAACGTTAAGATGGACATCTTTGTCCATGCCGGTAAAAGCGATAACGCCCCCGGAGGTCGAGATAACAACATTAATTTTGGAGCTGGATCCTCAACCATCAGCCGATCCGATCCGCAGGTAGCACAGAGCAATGACATGAACCTGCGAGCCAGACAAAATGATAACATGATGCTGGTCCCTGACTATCGCGATGACTCATACATTAGTGACCCGACCCGTGCCGATGGATTCACTTATGGTGGTAACGACGGGTATGTCTATGACGGTTTTAACGGTGGCACAGCCGCTCTCAATGGCGGCACGCCTGGTCCCATCGGAGGCAAGTACCTCGTCGACGGCGACTTCAACACCGCCACTCCTACTACATTGGCGACTGAAAGCCAGTTCGACGCTGTTGTTGCCTCGATGGATGTTCGCGAAGTGAACGCTTACACTAACGGTGCGACTCCCGAGCTCAACGGACTCGCGCCGATCCACGCCGCGGACTCACCCCAGGCGTTGCTAAACGCTGGCGTGACGGACGGTCTTGGCCAGAACCTGTACTTCTACGAAGATGCGTTCATGCAGCGGGACGGTTCTGCTGGCGGAAATCTGAATGACGGCGCCCAGTGGATCGAAGGAAGCACAGACGGCGGCGTGATCGCTGGTCTGAGCGGATACGACGACTACAGTCAGTACTTCCCTGGCGATCAGAGGCTCAATACGCATTGGGCTGAGCAGCAGGTAATACGAATCGATTTCGACAAGGCCAGTTTCGACAAGGACGCTCTGGTTGGAATCTCCGAAATTATCTTCTACGACTGGGGCGCCACCGATCCGCTTACCGGTCAGCAGACCAATCCGATTGCTATCACGATTAACGTGGACGCAAGCCAGAATCTCTACTTCGACGATAACGGAACGAAGATATACTTCCCCGATAACCGAATTTACATTGCACAGGTAGGCCATGCTCCCGAACCGGCGAGTATGATCCTTCTAGCGGCCGGAGCTTCGGCCCTGCTGGCCAGACGCAAACGCAGGCAGAAATAAGCATCGGTTTCAACTGTATAATAGAAACGCGGCGGCCTGGACAGGTCGCCGCGTTTTTCTATGCGCATCAAATGCAGATATGGTGAAGACGATAAGTTACTCGCATAGCACCAAAAAAACCGCACTTTGGAGTTGACACTCTGGCTCGGCCTGTTATTATACAGGCACTTGGCAGTCAAATGCCGAGCAACGGTGAGCTGGTCTCCCCCCACCAGCTTGCCGTTCTTTTTTGCGTTTTTTTAGAACGATGTTCCGCGTCCAAAGTGACGTTGCGTTTTGAGTTACTATTTTGATCCGCGTCTGCGTTTGTTTTTTTTCCCTGCTGGAGTGGTCCCTCGCCCACCTCGTTTTGCAGTAGGACGTCCGGGCGATGATGCTTTCCCACCGGTTTTGCGTGCTGCGCCGCGACGGCTGCCCGGTTTGACAGGCGTCTTGCGACTGCTGGTTTTACGGGTGGTTTTCGTTTCAATTTTGGCAGGAGTCGTTTTTCGGGTGCTGCGTTTGGCGATCGGTTTTTTACCGCCCGGTTTTCTAACGATCGGAGCAGGCAGGATATCCTCTTCCGACGGGCCTTTGAACAGGATCGCAACCTCATATCGCTTCAGTGGCCTGGAGTTTCCGACTTTCACTCCGCGGTCAGTTATCGCCCCGATCGCAGTGCGCCGAAGCTTGTAAACTTTGTGTCCGAGCCTTGCCAGCAGGCGTCTGATTTCTCTGTTTCGCCCTTCTCGCAGAGTTATTTCCAGCACGCTGCGATCATATCCTCGCCGAAGCGATTTTACTTTCAGGCCCGCAGTTTTCCGGCCGTCGAGATACGTTGGCGATTTGAGTTTCGCCATTTGCTCCTCGTCAAGTCGACCTTCGATTTCCACGACGTACGTTTTTGGTATTCCGTGTTTTGGATGCGTCAGATGCTGGGTCAGGTCTCCGTCGTTTGTCATCACGATCAGGCCGGTCGAGTCCATATCGAGTCGCCCGACGCAATGCACGCCTCTGGGCGCGTCTTTTATCAGATCGATAGCCCTGCGGCGCCCGGCCTGGTCCTGCTGTGTGCAGACTGTGCCTTGCGGTTTATTGAGCAGGTAGTAAACCTTGTCCGGAGGGGTGGTGTCTACTAGCAGTCCGTCCAGGCGTATTTCGTCGTCACCTGGATAGATCAGCACGGGCAGCTTCGTGCGAGTTCGCCCGTTTACTGATATGCGTCCTTCGAGCACCATTTCTTCAACGGCGCGTCTGGATGCTATTCCAAGTTCTGAGAGGAATTTTTGTACACGTACTTTTTTAGCTTTACTCATTGTTCCACTTTATTCTGGTTGTAGCAATGTTCATATAGGTTATTCGGTATCGGGCAGCGTTATTTCCAGGAAGCAGCATCCGTTTGCACTGCGGACCGATGCGTTTGTCAAAGCCGCCGGCAGGACAATCGTGTCGCCCGCAGCGACGATGGTGGTCGGTTCGACAGGCCCTGTGTGATGCAGTTCCGCATCGCCGCCGAGCATCATTATCGCGACACATCGGCCATTAGGCGTGTTGTATGAATCGTTGGGTTTAAGGGTTCTGCGTGCAACGGTGAAGAACTCGGTGACCAGCAGCGTGTCTCCATCGGCTCCGGGCGAGGCGTCGCTGGTCGGGCTGAAATGGATACACTGCATGGATCGTTCTATGTGTATTTCACGTCCTCGTCCCCAATCGGTCACTCGATAGGTGGTGTCCGAGGGGGTTTGCACTTCGGCGACGACGAGTCCCGGTCCGACGGCGTGGACCGTGCCTGCCGGTAGGTAATGGAAGTCCCCCGCCTCCAGGTCGTATCGCTTGACGAGTTTCTCAACGGTATCGTTTTCGATACCCACCCTGAATTGTTCGGAGCTAACATCAGGGGCCAGTCCCTTGTAGATGTATCCGTCGCGACTGTCGAGGACGTACCAGCATTCTGTTTTCAGTGCAGCACCTGGTATTTCCTCTGAGGCTTTGGCGTCGGGATGGACCTGTAGCGAGAGTATGTCGTTGGCGTCGAGCAGTTTCAGCAGTAGCGGAAAACGCCCATTGTCCAGCGGTTTTGCTCGTCCGAGAAGTTCGGCGCCTAGTTGGCGCGTCAGGTCGGTCAGGGACATGCCGCTCATCGGTCCGTTGGCCACCAGGCTTGTCCCTGCGTCCAGATCGGCCAGCTCCCAACTCTCACCTATCGGCGCGTCGGAAGGCAACTGGCGAGCGAAGAGCCTTTCCAGGTTCCGCCCGCCCCATATTTTCTCGATATAAATCGGAGTGAATTTATACGGGTATAATTCTAGCTTACCCATGTTAGTATTCCTTAAAAGCAGTACAGCATAATTATCGTCATGTTCGACCCGTCAGCATGATAATACCGGATACCCATTCGGGATTACATTGCAAAGTTACCGCAACATACTCCAGATCGGTCCGTTGATATCCAACCACCAGAGTGCGGTAGCTGTGCTCCGGCGAAATGAGTGTATAAAATGGCGCCGCCCAGCGACTGTTCTGGTAATGCGCATTACTGCGACATGCCCAAAACAGACCGCCGGGCGGCCAAGTCTTTCGCTCCTCCAAAAGCAAGGAGACTTCTGCTACCGGCCCCTCAGCCGATGCAGCCCATACGGCAAAGAGCGATGAACGTCGACCAAACGGGTGACAAAGCCACCAGTTCAGCCATAATTATTCTATCAAATGTTGATAATATATCAACCCCAATACTGAAAAACGCATTATTTGCCCTAACTTACGGTCTGGGGATTCTCCGCCCCGCCCCACTGTGTTTGGGGTTATTTTTTGGGGATTACTGGGGGAGTCGGGAGTTTTTTGGCCAATTTCACCCAGTCAGAAGCTCCATATACGCCAGCTTTTGTATAGTCAAACGGTTTAAAACCGATTGCAGCGGCCTGCGAGGAGCCCTTTTTGAACGTGAAGTCGAATTTGTCCGGCGCCACGAATTGCGGGTCTGCGATTATCGAGCCGGCGTCA
Organism: Phycisphaerales bacterium; assembly: GCA_018645065.1. GTDB lineage: Bacteria > Planctomycetota > Phycisphaerae > SM23-33 > SM23-33 > BS750m-G57. The sequence goes on along the minus strand of JABGPF010000020.1, from coordinate 23,776 downwards.
TGCCCCTTCGCCTGCCAGTCTTTCAGGTTCATCCCGGCGAAAGTTACCGGTTTGCCTGAGCAATTGAAGTAGAGATTGTTGGCCATTTTTACGTTTAGTTTCGTCCATGGCCCGTGCAGGAGCTTCGGCGTGCGGTAGAATATAATGTTGTTTTTGATCGTGAACGACAGGTGCTTTTCCACGCGGGTGGCCCGGAGTTGGCACAGTTCACTGAACGCCAGAATATTGTTTCGGATGACGTTCTCTTTCCCGTAATGCTGGTGGAACGATCCGTCCTTGACGTTGTAGACGAGATTATTAGCCATCTCGATCCCAGTGCTGCCCTCGTCTGTGTATAGGCCCCACCCACCGTAGGAATATGACCAAACATCATGAATGCGGTTGTTGTTAACCGTGGTGCCCTGGCTTGGTCCGAGCGTGTAGACCCCGCCCATATCGCTGAGCACCCCATACCCAATATGGTGGATATGATTAAAGTTGATTTTGTTGCGTTTTGCGATCGACTCGGCGTACCCCCACCGCCACCCAACGGATATGCCCGTGTAATACAGGCGTCCGATATCGTTGTGAGTAACGCTGTTATCACCGCTCTGGCCGATCCAGACGCCGACGGCACAGGGGAAAACATGCCCTAGCGAATGGATGATATTGTTATCTGCGGTAATGCGGCTCGTACGCTCGGCGAGTTTTTTCGCGATGGCGTTTTCACCGATACGGATTCCACCGGCGCCAATATCATGGATGAACGTTCGACGGATCGCCGAGTTCGTGCATCCCTTACGGAACCATACCGCATAGGTTCCGACGTGCGCGATTTCGCAGTCTTCGATCGATACGTTTTGGGCGCCGTCTGCGATTACTGTTGCGTCGATGGGCGATGCGGCTTGGGCGGCTTCGAACCCGCCTGGCGGTGTTATGTATTGCGCGTGATGGAAGCCCAGGCCCTTGATTGTCACGTGTTGCACGAATTTCTTGTCGCTTGGCTTGCCCGCGATAATGATAAACTTTTCAAGCACGGGCGCCACAACTTCAGCGATCGACATATCCTGTTGATCCAGCGGTTTATACGCCAGCACTCCGTCGCGAGCCAGGAACCATTCTCCAGGTGCGTCCAGGGCGCCGATATAGTTCTCCAAATGGAACCGCGTGCCTTTCCGCCAACTGTTCCACGATTTCATATTCTTACCGTCGGTGATGATCAACGAAGCCGCTGGGTCAATTGCCCCGACAAATCTGCGGGTGTTGTCCCACTTGTGGAAGATCATCATGCTCACGTCGCCAAGCTCAGCCGGTTTCATCTTCAAAAGCGGTTTGATGTCTTCGGCGCGGAGCTTCACTGTTTGGCGGTGAGTGGCGCGACCCTTGGGCGCCTTGAGTTTCGCTTCCTTCACGTCAAGGAATGAGATCCAGGAATCATTCGGCGTTTTGGCACGGGTCGCACGCTTGCCGTTTACGAACAGTTGTTCAAACCGCATCTTGGGCGATATCTTGCTGCGCCATATTCCGTCTGGTCCGCGTTTGAAGCCTGTAATTCTCCGCCCGCCTGAGAACACCGGTTTGGCACCGTCGGCAGCCCGGTAAACTACCGGGCATTTTTCGGTCCCGCTGTCCTGCGGCGTCAGGACGAGAGTTTCGCTCATCTCGTACCGCCCCGCCGCTACGATAACCGTCCTGGGCGAATCGGCGTCGAGTTTACGTAAAGCATCCCGGGCTGCGACTAGTGACGCCAGTGGCCCGTCGGTTTTCTGGGCGTTTGCCTGTTCGAGGCGTCCGGACCAGTTATCGTTACCGTTTGGACTGACGTATATCGTAGTCGCCGCGGCCCGGGATGCGGGGCACAGCAATGCGATAGACAGCAACGCACAAAGTAACGCAGGATTAGATCGAACGCTTGGGTACGCCGCTGTATTTTTCATAGTGCCTTATTTCGCCTCGATGATTACACGGAAGCCTACGTTGTAGACCTTCTGGTGGGCCTGGAAAGGCAGGCGGTACGATGATGTCGAACGCTTGGGACGGTCATGCCACGATCCGCCGCGAACCGTTTTTGTGCCCTTGGCATCGGCCGCGTTGCGTGCGTCGTCCTTGTACGGATACGCCTTGAACGCCGAACGCGTCCACTCGGCTACGTTACCGTGCATGTCCTTCAGACCCCATGCGTTGGGGGTGTACTTACCTACTTCGCCGACGATGATCTGGCCGTCGGTGAATGTCTTATTGGCGACGAACGGCGTGATGTTTCCGCCGCCCAGACCCTGGCGTTTGGCTGCCGATGCGTCAGCGAAGTTGGCGAACTTACCGAAGTCGCTATCGACGGCGCCGAACGACATGGCGGTGTTTGTACCTGCGCGGCAGGCCCATTCCCACTGCGCTTCGGTCGGCAGTTCGACCTTCTGACCGCTCTTCTTACTCAACCATGCGCAGAACTCGTTGGCCTCAGCCCAGCTTATGCGGATAACGGGTTGAGTGGGCCTGTTGGCCGGGAGACCCGCGTCGCCGTGGTCCTTACCGGCCTTGTCAATGTAACGCGAATCGTGCTTGGGGTTGAACGCGGCGTACTGTGCGTTGGTTACTTCAAGCGTTCCGATCCAGAACGGCTTGGCGATTTTAACCGCCGCGACATTGCGCTCGTCGATGTCGCCTGTGGCGTCGCCCATTACGAACTCGCCAGCGGGGATAAGTTTCAACTCCATCATCACGCCTTCAGCCAGTTCGATGCTCTTGGTGGTCTCGCTGCCGGCGGCGGTTTGCTTGGCCGTGGCGGTGGCTGTATCGAAGGGCCACCCGGTTACTTTCGGGACGGTGATCTTCGGTAGTTCTAGCTTGGCGGGCATGATCGGCTTGATGCCCTCGGGCGCCGGGTCGCCGACGAACTCAGGATCGGCGTCTATGTAGGCGTACTGTTTGGCCAGTGCGCGATAACGTTTGGCGATATTTTCAACCCTTTTCGTACCGCGTATTTCCGTCCAGGATGCGTGGTACGGGATGTTCAGATCGTGCCACGTCTGAAGGCGGTTCATCGCCGCGACGGGCAGTTTAACGTTATTGTGGCCCTTGCGGAGCATCTGCACCAACTCGCTGGTCGATGAGTGATATTCCATCGGCTGGAACAGGTGGTAGTCGCTCTCGGGACCTGGGCGGCGGACGTAAAGTTGCAAGAACTTGTAGCCTTCGGAGAACTTGCTGCTCCGCGTGGCGAAGTCTGCGGCGCCCTTGGTTTTGCCATCGTGACAGCCAACGCAGTACTTATCGAGTACGGGCTGAACTTCGCGACGGAAGCCGAAACCGCGGGCCGGTCCGTTCCAGGGTGTGATGTTTTTGGGAGGTTTGCGGCCGGCCATTGTTATCACGGGCGACGGCGCCTCGCGTGAGGCTTCATGGCAGCCTACGCACGATAGTGCCTCGCCGGGCATTGCGGTCAGCCAGCTCTGCATCAACTGCAGTGCGGCTCCGTTTTCGTCCAGCGGCTGCAGCGAGATCGGCGTGTTTGCCGGTACGCGGAACATCGCCGAACCGTCGGCCTCGACGGGAACCGTGCCGAGTATTCGCTTGGCGTCCCAGCCGCTTTCGATACCGAACTGTGAGTGTCCGCCCATGCCGCGATAGCCGTACGTATAGGTGAACACGCGCATTTTCTTGACGGTGCCCTTGGGTACGCCTTTGAGGCCAGGTCCGTTGTAGACGCTCTGGACGTACAGCACGGCGTCTTTCATATCGGGGTTAAGTTTGCTGGGGATCGCCGGCGGCATTTTGGTTGCGCGGAACGGTACCGGCTCGCACAGCGATTCACCGGGCAGGGTTTTGATCAGCAGCATGTTGTCCCATACGTCGACCAGGAAGATGCCCCAGTCCTTGCTGCCGCGAGTGATCGGGCGTGAGGCGAAGTAGTATTTTTCGTCCAGCGGGAACGGGTGGATGAACAGCGGCCAGCTTCCGTTGACCAGTCCGTCGCGGATGATCGGCTCGACGGGTTTACCGTAGTTGGAGATTCGTTGCACGACGCCATCGGCCTCGTGGGTGCCTTTGGACGTATCGAAGACGATCATTTCGCCCATGCGCGGCAGACCGTGGTGGCCGCCGACGATACCGACAAATTTCGACGAGCTGCCCGGGATCGGACGAGCGAAGAACAGCGAGTTAGGCCAGTACGAATTGCTGCCGTAGTAGCTCAACTGGTTGGTTCCATCGGGGTTCATCGTCATCATGATACGCGTGAAGTAGTGTGCGGTATCGGGGTATTCCCAGCGGAGGTACATTATGCGTCCGTTGGGCATGAGCGTCGGGCACCAGTCGTGGTCCTGCTCGAAGGCGAGCATTCGCGTTTTCTTGGTAGTCGGGTTGTACAGCGACATGTTGGCTACGTGTGACCCGCCGCCGATGCAGGGAACGCCCTGCATGTTTGCAGTCGATGTGTACATTACGTTGCCGTCCGGCAGGTAGCACGGATCGTAGCTGCTTACGTCTGTGTGATCCGAAGGCGTGACCTGTTTGAGATTCTTACCGTCGGCGCCGACTTCAAATATCTGCCAGTCTTTTCCATCTTTCGGCATGGAAAAGAGCATTTTCGTGCCGTCAAAATGCAGATCGACATCGCCGACATATTCGCCCTTTTCGGGTTTGTAGACCGAGGTAATTTTGCCTTCGGGGCTGATCGGCGAAAGATAGGCGATCTCGTTGGTGTGTCCGGTTTTCGGCAGTGCGGTGTTGCTGAGCCAGTTGTTAACCAGGAACTTGTTCTTCGATGACCGCTTGATTAGCAGGAGCTTATCGAAGTCGAGGATCGGGTTGGCGAGCAGTGCTTCGTATGCCAGGGCTTTGAGCTTTGCTTCGTCGGGTGTTTCTTTGAGCTTGTTCAGGCGGGCCATGAACGCGGCGCCCTTGGCGTATTTCTTGGGGTAGTTTTTGGACAGGTCTGCGATTGCCCGTTCGAGCGATTCGACTGTAACGTCCGGTCCGCTGTGCCTGGGTGCACTCGATCGATTATTGCGTCGAGGACGGCTGGCCTTGGTGATTTCATGGCAGCGGAAGTAGACGCTCGAACCTCCGCCACTATTGTGAACTTTGATCAGCAGTTGGTTCTCGCCCTTCTTCAACGCGAGCTTTACGGGCTTTGAATCGGCGCCCACCACGCGTTCGTGCAGGAAAACCTGCTTACCGTTCAACCAGATGGCGCAACCGTCGTCACTACCGAAACCGCCTGTTACCGTGATGTCAGCTTTTGCGGTTATCGTGCGGTAGAAATATTTCGAACTGGCGCCGGACATTCCAAGCCTAAGCGTTGCTCCGTCCTTGAATTTGGGGATCGCTGTCCAGAGGGCCTTGCCGCCAGCGGTTTTGGCTTTCAGATCTACGTTTCTCTCGGCGAACTCGGCCTTCTTAAGGCTGCACTTGATTTCCACGCTGGTGTACCAGGGGCCAAGCTTGACCAGCTTTTTGGCGTTTGCTGCTTTCGCCGTCGGAGCCGACATAACCAGCAAGCCTATCGTCAAGGTCGCCAGCAACGCCGATTTACACATCGAAAAACGCTTAATACTCATTCTGGGGTTCCTTACTTCTATCGATTCGATTAATTATCTTGCTGATGTAGCTTGAGGCCAATATATGCAACAAAGGCCTCTACGCAGTAGTGTACAAACGTAAGAGGCCTTTGTTTATTGTATTTATGTCAGGTTATTTCGCTTCGCAGATTACGCGGAAACCAACATTATATACTTTCTGGTGCGTCGGGTAAGGCAGGCGATACGACGAGGTCCCGCGCTTAGCCCGATCATGCCACGATCCGCCGCGGACGACTTTAGTCTCACCGCTGAACGTCGAGCAGGTCCACTCGGCCACGTTTCCGTGCATGTCCTTCAGGCCCCAGGCGTTGGCGCTGTATTGTGCGACGTTACAAACGATGCGCTGACCATCGTTGAACGTTTTGTCAGTGATGAACGGCGTGAGGCGCCCTCTACCGGTGCCCAGGCTCTTGGCGGCGGTGGCGTCGGCGAAGTTTGCGAACTTGCTGTAGTCGCTGTCAACTGCTCCGAACGACATGGCCGTGTTTGTTCCGGCGCGGCAGGCCCATTCCCACTGAGCTTCGCTGGGCAGTGAGATTTTCTTACCGCTCTTCTTGCTCAACCAGGCGCAGAACGCATTGGCCTCGGCCCAGCTTATGCGGATAACGGGCTGATTGGGTTGATTGGCCGGGAAGCCCGGGCTGCTCTGGTCCTTACCGGCGCTATCGATGTAGCGACTATCATGCTCGGCGTTGAACGCGGCGTACTGTGCGTTGGTGACTTCGCAGGTGCCCATCCAAAACGGTTTGGCGATCTTCACAGCCGCAACGTTGCGTTCGTCAGCGTCGCCGCTGGCGTCGCCCATTACAAACTCACCGGCCGGTATCAAACTCATATCCATCGTCACGCCCTTGGCCAGTTCGATTGTCTGCGTAGTTTTGGCGCCGGCGCCGGCCTGTTTGACAGCAGCGGCTTTGGCGTCGAAAGGCCACCCTGTAACGGTGGGCACAGTGATTGTCGGCAGCGCAAGCTTGGCCGGCATGACCGGTTTAATGCCCGTCGGGATCGGTCCGCCGACAAATTCCGGATCAACGTCAACATAAGCGTACTGCTTCTGGAGTTCGCGATATCGTTTGGAAATAGCGGTAACTTTCTTCTCACCGCGTGATTCGGTCCACGAAGCGTGATACGGAATATTCAGATCGATCCAGGTTCGCAGCCGGTTCATATCGGTAGCGGGGATCTTAACATTGTTATGGCCCTTGACGAGCATCTGCATAAGTTCGCTGGTCGTTGAGTGATACTCCATCGGGCGGAACATGTGATAGTCGCTCTCGGGGCCTGGGCGGCGGACATAAAGCTGGAGGGTATCGTAACCGCCCCGCCTGGCCATGAAGTTAGGTGCGGTTTTCTTCGAGCCGTCATGGCATCCGCCGCAGTACTTCTCAATCACGGGCTGAACTTCACGCCGATATCCGAATCCGCGCGCCGGACCGTTCCATGGCGTGATCTTCGCCGGAGCCTTCAGGCCGGCAAGTGTTCGTGTCGGCGAGGGCGCCTCTTTAGACGTTTCGTGACAACCTACGCACGAGAGAGCCTCGCCGGGCATCGCGGTAAGCCAGCTTCGCATAAGCTGCAGCGAGGCGCCGTTTTCATCCAGCGGCTGGAGTGAGATCGGCGTGTTTGCCGGCACGTGGAACATCGCCGAACCGTCGGCCTCGACAGGCACCGTACCGAGTATTCGTTTGGCGTCCCATCCGCTTTCGGTTCCGAAGCATGTGTGTCCGCCCACACCGCGATAACCGTATGTATAGGTGAATACGCGCATTTTCTTGACGGTGCCCTTGGGTACGCCTTTCAGGCCAGGTCCGTTGTAAACGCTCTGCACGTACAGGATGGCGTCTTTCATATCGGGGTTCAGCTTGCTGGGCACTACAGGCGGAGCCTTAGTCGGGCGAAGCGGAAGCGGCTCGACGAGCGCACTGCCCGGGATCGTTTTGATCAGCAGCATATTGTCCCATACATCGACCAGGAAAATGCCCCACTCCTTGCTGCCGCGTTTGATCGGCCGCGACGCGAAGTAGTAATTTTCATCCAGCGGGAGCGGATGAATGAACCGAGGCCAACTGCGATCGACCAGGCGATCAGCGATCACGGGCTTTACCGGTTTACCGTAGTCCGAGATGCGTTGGACAACGCCGTCGGCCTCGTGGGTGCCCTTGGCCGTGTCGAAAATGACCATTTCGCCTTCGCGTGCGATACCGTGATGTCCGCCTACGATACCAACAAACTTAGTTGCCGTACCGGGCACCGGGCGAGCGAAGAACAGCGAGTTGGGCCAGTACGAATTGCTTCCGTAGTAAGCAACCTGGTTGGTCCCGTCGGGGTTCATCGACATCATGACTCGCGTGAAGTAGTGCGCCGTATCGGTGTATTCCCAGCGAAGGTACATTACGCGTCCGTTGGGCATTAGCGTCGGGCACCAGTCGTGATCCTGCTCAAAGCAGAGCATTCGCGTCTTTTTGGTAGTCGGGTTATACAACGCCATGTTGGCGACGTGACTCTTACCACCGATGCACGGTACGCCCTGCATGTTGGCCGTCGAGGTGTACATAATGTTCCCGTCAGGAAGGTAGCACGGATCGTAGCTGCTTACGTCGCTGTGATCGGCGGGTGTGACTTGCCTGAGGTTCTTTCCGTCGGCTCCGATTTCGAAAATCTGCCAGTGCTTACCGTCTTTGGGCATCGAGAAAAGCATTTTCGTACCGTCAAAGTGCAAGTCCAGATCGCCTACGTACGCGCCTTTTTCCGGCGTGTAGATCGTGGTGAGCTTACCTTCGGGGCTGATCGGCGAAAGGATCGCGATCTCGTTGGTGTGCCCTGTTGTTCTCAGAGCGGTGTTGCTGAGCCAGTTGTTAACGAGGAACTTGTTGCCCGAGGCACGCTTGATCAGCAGAAGCTTATCGAAGTCGAGCACCGGGTTGGCCAGCAAAGCCTCATACGCCAACGCCTGGAGCTTTGCTGCATCGGGCGTAGCTTTAAGCTTCGTCAGGCGGGCCATGTACGACGGACCCTTGGCATATTTTTTCGGGTAAGTTTTGGACAGGTCGACGATCGCCCGCTCCAGCGATTCAACGGTAATGTCCGGACCACCGGGCGGGAGCGGAGCCTTGGGCTTTCTCTTAGCTTTACGCTTGGGCTTGGCGACTTTGGGTTTGGCGGTTTTTGCCTTCCGTGCCGCTGTCGCCGGCGAGACCAGCATCGCAGCAAGCAGGCCTGCGACGAGTAAAAAAGACAATACGGACATGTTACGTTTAAGCGATGAGAAATACTTAATGCTCATTTACAAGTTCCTTACTTAGGTTTGTATTGGTTCCGAGGTCAAAGATTGTACACGAGTTTACCATTAAATCGCAGAACTATTTAGCTGGCCCTAAGGAGCAGTATGACAATTTGCTGGCCCATGACGGTGAGTTTTCTTAGACTCTTGCCCCTGATGTTCATTATACGCTTTATTAGAATACTACTCTCGCTGCCTTTTCTTTGGGGCGGGCAGTTAACCGGCATGTTCCAGATGCCGATATCCATACCGCTTTTGCGAGCGGCGTGGTGGATATCCCTGGACGGGCAGACGGGCCTTACCGCTCTGATTGCAGTCGCCAAACACGGTGACGCTGCCCAAGCCATAGGGTGCGCCATCGCGTGGGCGGAAAAATACCCGCGTGTGGAGTTGTCCGCTTACGCCGGTATCCTGGCCGCCAACGCAGGGCTGGAAGAAGTCGCCCGGGGCATGTTGGCGGCGGCAAAACAGCTGCCCGTCGATCAGCTCGGGTTGACTGAACTTCTCGAGTTTTCGATCGCGATGCGATTCGACGCCTCCCCTGCCGCGGCATGTGACTATGCACGCAGCCTGGAGGCGCGTCACGATCTGTCACCCACAGTCAGCAAGATGATGCATACCGAACTGCTGTGGAATGAGATGATCACAGAACGCCTGGGCCAAGCCAAACAACGGGCCGAGTATATACTCAGCGTCGAAGATGATCCGATCGCCAATGTGGTGATGGCGGAACTCGCCCGGGTCGATGGAAATAAAGTCATGGCGGCGAGACATCTTGAAAAAGCGGCGAAGCTCCCGCCTGCCGAACTGCATTACTACCAGTTCCTCGCAGCCTGCGGAACGGGTTCTGAAGCCCAAGCCGCCCAGCAACTCGCGAAAATAAACGACCATAACTCGGCGTTGGCTGAGCGAGCGGTTTGGCATGTTAATGCGATAAGGGGGAGCAAATGAGCCCAATTCTCGCCATGATGAGCCTGGATGACGCTATGATGATGCTTCCCGGGCTGATAATCGGCCTGTCGCTGCACGAGTTTGCTCATGCATGGTCAGCAAGCCTGCTGGGCGACGATTTCTCGCGCAGGCAGGGTAGAGTCAGCCTGAACCCGTTTCGTCATTTGTCGATTCTGGGCACGCTGGCCCTGTTCCTTCTTGGATTCGGATGGGGTAAGCCCGTCGGGGTTAACCTCTACAACTTCAAACATCCCAAACGTGATTACCTGATAACCAGCCTGGCTGGACCGCTGGCGAATGTTATCGTCATGATATTCTGTTTCTCCCTGATGCAGTTGACGAGGCATGACTACATCTTTGGGCATTCAGCGCAGCCATACATGTTGAAGGTCCATGAGTTGGTGATTGCTACGGCGATAATCAACGCGATATTGGCGGTTATTAATTTGCTTCCGATCCCTCCGCTGGACGGGTCGAAGATATGGCCTTGCCTGATCCCGAACCTTAAACCGGCGTTTGGGGGCAAGGGGATGTGGATATTCATCATCGGAATTATATTCCTCATGCAAAGCGGGACGCTGACGCCCGTGTTCAAATTTGTTGTCGAAACGACCTATAGTCGCATTCCACCCAGTGACAGCACGATGTGCCAATGGATTTACCAAAGCGGTCGAGCCGCTTACGACGAACAGGAATATGAGGAGGCAGTAGCATATTTCAATTATGCCCTCAGTATAAATCCCCGACACATTCGCTCACTGCAATATCGCGCAGTGTCGAGAATCGGCTTGGGTGATATGACCGGAGCGTTAGAGGATATCGAACGCGTTATTGAGTTGAGCAAGGCGTCGCCCGAACATTTGGCGTTATGCAATCAGCATATTGCCCTTCGCAAAGATGTGCTCGCGTCCATCGACCAGAGCACTTCGCAACCCGCATCCCAGCCTGCATCGCAACCTGCGACTCAGCCCGCATCCCGCCCGAGTGGTCCGTAATGACGCTTATTTCGCAAAAAAAATGCGATAACTTCACCACATAGTTGAAATTTACCGCCTGACACGCCAAAATGGGGTCCCTTCAGAATGCGCCCATGTACAGGCGCACCGAACATCCTACCTACAGGACCAAGCAGACTCATGACCGAGCATCAGACATCAACAAACCCAGAGCGGATCAAAACACACGTTTATGAGGCGCCGGCCGACGTTAGTGCCGCCGTTGCCAATGAGATCGCCGAACTTATCAAAACCAAAGCACAAAAAGGCGAAATGTGTGTGCTGGGCCTGGCCACCGGAGCAACACCGGTGGGCGTGTACGACGAACTGGTCCGAATGCATCGCCAGGACGGGCTGTCCTTCCAAAACGTAATTACGTTCAATCTCGATGAATATTTCCCGATGTGCCCGCGGGCGCTGCAGAGCTACAAGCTCTTCATGTCCGAATACCTGTTTGATCACATAGACATCAAACCGGAAAACATAAACATACCGGACGGTACGCTCGACGAAAAAGAGGTTCATGACTACTGCGTGAACTACGAGAAGGCGATCGAAGACGCCGGTGGGATCGATCTGCAACTGCTCGGTATCGGTCGAACCGGACACATTGGCTTCAACGAACCGGGATCGTCGCGAGACAGCGTAACCCGGCTGATCGCCCTTGACTACCTGACCCGCCTGGACGCTGCGAGCGATTTCTTCGGATTGGAAAACGTGCCTCACCGAGCGATCACGATGGGCGTCGGAAGCGCCATGAACGCCAAACGCATTATCATGATGGCGTTCGGAGAGAACAAGGCCCCTATCGTCGCCCGGGCCATAGAAGGGTCAATCACAGAAGCTGTCGCAGCAAGTTTCCTACAGGAACACCCCGACTCCACGGTAATGTTGGACGAGGCGGCGGCGGAAGATCTCACGCGATTCAAATGCCCGTGGGTGCTCGGACCGGTTGACTGGGACGATCACCTGGTGAGAAAGGCCGTCACATGGCTGGCCGATCAAGTCGACAAGCCCGTCCTGAAACTCACCGACGAGGATTACAACGAACACCACCTACAGGAACTCCTGGCCACCGAGGGTTCGGCGTATAAAATCAGCCTGAAAGTCTTCCGCACGCTGCAGCACACCATAACTGGTTGGCCCGGCGGAAAGCCCGCCGAAGAACGCCTGCCCGGCGATATCGTGCGATCGCGGGACGAAGTATTCCCCAAACGAATCCTCGTGTTCTCTCCGCACCCCGATGACGATGTTATCTCAATGGGCGGGACGCTGCTGAGGCTTGTCGATCAAGGCCACGAAGTACACGTAGCCTTCCAGACCTCAGGAGCAATCGCGGTATTCGATCACGACGCGAGCCGTTACGCCGAGTTCGTGCTGGATGTCAATCGCGAGTTCAACATCGATCAGAACGACTCGGCGGGCTTGGCCGAAAAGGTCGGAGATTTCCTCCGCAACAAGGAGCCCGGGCAAGTTGACAGCAAGGAAGTTTTGGCGATCAAGACCGCGATCCGCTGCAGCGAAGCGCGTGCGGCCGGTCAATATTGCGGTCTGCCCGAGGAGCACACGCACTTCCTGAACATGCCCTTCTACGAGACCGGACGAGTGCGAAAGAGCGATCTTGGCGACGCGGATATCGAGATCGTTGCCGACATTCTGCGGAAAGTCAAACCGCACCAGATATACGCAGCCGGCGACCTTTCCGACCCGCATGGAACTCACCGCATGTGCCTTACCGCATTGAAGCTGGCGCTGGCGGAGAAGGTCTCAGACGAACCGTGGATGTCAGAATGCGAAGTATGGTTGTACCGCGGAGCGTGGCAGGAATGGCCCCTGGCGGAGATCGAGATGGCTGTCCCGCTCTCGCCGGGCGAACTGGCACGCAAACGCAACGCCATATTCATGCATGAATCACAGAAGGACCGCGCCCTGTTCCCCGGACGCGATCAACGTGAGTTCTGGCAGCGTGCCCAGGGGCGAAACCGCACGCTGGCGACACAATACGATAAACTTGGCCTGGCGGAATATGAGGCGATGGAAGCTTTCGTCAGCATGGACATGGAGCAGTACCGTTGAGCACTGCGACGATAGAGGCATACCTGGACGAAGCCAGACTGGTGGAATCTCTTGTCGGGTCCGGGCTTTCTGAGTCGGCGGCACGGGCCCAGGCCGCCCAGTTCGCGCGCGGGGCAACCGCCCTGCTCGACGACGGGCTGCCCCGAGATGCAGAGGCGATAGGCGTATTTGTGCCCGGGCGCATCGAAGTGCTCGGAAAGCATACCGACTATTGCGGTGGTCACAGCCTGGTCGCAGCCGCCCAGCGTGGAATATGCTTCCTTGCCGTCCGACGCGACGATGCGGTTATTCGTGCAATCGCGCCGGATCTCGACGATAAATGCGAATTTGCGCTGGCTGAGAATGTCGAGCCGACCGTTGGGCACTGGTCGAACTATCCGATGACGCTTGCTCGACGCGTGTCACGAAACTTTCCCGGACAGCTACGCGGCGCCCATATCGCATATTGCGGCGACCTTCCGCCCGACTCGGGCATGAGCAGTTCAAGCGCGGTGCTTATCGGGATGTTTATGGTGATCTCTCAGATCAACGATCTCGAATCACGCAGCGAATATAGCGAAAATATTACTGATCGCCGCTCGCTTGCGGCGTATCTGGGCTCAGTGGAAAACGGCAGCGACTTCGGTTCGCTTACCGGATTAAGCGGTGTGGGCACCAGGGGCGGAAGCGAAGACCACACCGCCATTCTGAACGCTCAGCCCGGTTGGCTTGGGCGATACTCGTACTTCCCGGTGACGCTCCACGAGAATTTGCACTTGAGCGACGAGTATGTTTTCGTGCTGGGTTGCAGCGGCGTATCGGCGCCAAAAACCGGATCGGCGAGGGAAAAATACAATCGCATGTCGCGTCGCGCCCAAACAGTTCTTGAGATATGGCGCCAGGACACCGGACGCGATGATCCGCACCTAGCCGCCGTGATCGAAAGCGCCCCAGACGCGACGAAACGCCTGGCTGATATGCTCGCAGACGGATCGGGCGATCTTACCGAGGAAGAACTCGTAACGCGTTGCGACCAGTTCATCGTGGAAAATTTCCAAATCATGCCGGCCGCTTGTGCGGCGCTGGTGCAGGGCGATATGGAATCGTTCGGCGTGTTTGTCGACAAATCGCAGGAACTGGCCGACACGAAACTAGGCAGCCAGGTTCCGCAGACCGTTTTCCTGGCCGGTTCAGCCCGCGAGTTGGGCGCTGCGGCGGCGTCATCGTTCGGCGCAGGATTCGGCGGAGCGGTATGGGCGTTAGTTCGCAAAGACCAGGCTGACGATTTTACCGCCAAATGGTCCGCCCGCTACGCCAACGCCTTTCCGGAAGAAAACAAATCATCGAATTTTTTCGCAACAACCCCAGGCCCCGCGGCGTTTTTCGTGCAAGAGGCCTGAAATCTAAACGAATCTATACTATATTGAGGAGACTCTTATGGAACTGACGATGCTTGACTGGGCATTTATCTTTGGCTTTTTCGCGTTAGCGTTAGGCATAGGTCTAAGCGTCGCGAGACAGGCCGGTAAGAGTTCGGAAGACTTTTTCCTCTCTGGACGCAACATGCCCTGGTGGCTTCTGGGCTTCTCGATGGTCGCAACCACATTCTCGACCGACACGCCGAACTTCGTGACCAATCTAGTGCGAAAAGACGGTGTATCCGGTAACTGGATGTGGTGGGCGTTCCTGCTGACCGGTATGTTGACTGTGTTTGTCTACGCCAAGTTGTGGCGCCGCTCGAAAGTGCTCACTGATGTCGAGTTCTACGAAATCAGGTACAGTGGAAAGACCGCGGCGTTCCTGAGAGGGTTCAGGGCATTGTACCTGGGGGTATTCTTCAACATCATGATTATGGGCGCAGTTTCTCTGGCTGCGATCAAAATCGGTAGTGTAATGCTGGGACTCGCACCGTGGGAGTCAATCCTGTATGCTTCAATCGTAACCGTTGTATTCTCAACGCTGGGCGGTTTCAAGGGCGTGCTTCTGACCGACTGCGTTCTCTTCGTTGTCGCTATGATCGGTGCGGTTGCTGCTGCGGTTTTTGCGGTACAGCATGCCGATATCGGAACATTGACGAACTTGTTTTCTAACGAACAGGTGGCGGAAAAGCTTTCGATAATTCCTCAATTGAAACAAGACACCAACGGAGCGATAACAGACGACAGCCTCAATCTAATGATGGGTGTGCTGATCGTACCGCTGGCAGTCCAATGGTGGAGCGTGTGGTATCCCGGTTCCGAACCAGGCGGCGGCGGATATCTGGCCCAGCGAATGCTGGCGGCCAAGAACGAAAAACACGCAACAGGCGCGGTATTGTTCTTTAACGTCACCCACTACGCTCTAAGGCCCTGGCCCTGGATTATCGTTGCACTTTGCTCTTTGGTTGTTTTTCCGATGGACTCCCAACGCGATCGTGATGCGGCGGCTAAGGAACTCAATAGTCCGCAAATCGTTCAAATACAGGAGGATATCAACGCAGATCCCACCAAGGTCGACCAAGCGTCTAAAGACAAGCTCCAGGCCCTGAAGTTCCAGAAAGACGGACTGACTGCCCTCAGGGAAGCTTTCCCAAATACGCCTGACGATAAGATCGGACACGATTTGGCTTACCCGGCGATGCTTCAGTCACTACCGCACGGATGGTTGGGACTTGTGCTTGCGTCGCTTGTAGCGGCGTATATGTCGACGATCTCCACACACCTTAACTGGGGCTCGTCCTACGTGGTTAATGACTTCTACAAACGATTTATCAAACCCGAGGCCAAGGACAAGGAACTCGTTCTGGTTGGACGGTTATCCACGGTTGTGATGATGGTGATTGCAGCATTGTTCGCCCTGCAACTTACTAGCGCCCTACAGGCGTTTGAGATTCTCTTGCAGATTGGCGCCGGAACGGGACTACTGTTCATTCTGAGGTGGTTCTGGTGGCGTGTCAACGCAATCAGCGAAGTAGTGGGAATGGTTGTATCGTTTGTAGTCGCGGTGACTCTCGCACTTGGCCCGTGGAAAATGGAGGCATGGCAGAGCTTGCTGGTAGGCGTCGGAATTACGACTGCGTGCTGGGTGACCGCCACGCTTCTGACCCGCCCCACCGACGTCGCTACGCTCAGGAGCTTCTGCAAGCTCATCAATCCAAGCGGACCGGGTTGGCGGAAAGTCTACAAGCAGGCTGAAGTAGATGGCCAACCCATTGAATCAGTCCACGAATCAGTCAATCTGCCACGTGGTATCTTGTGCATGGTCCTCGGTTCTATGGGAGTATATGCCGCATTGTTCGCAGTAGGCATGTTCCTCTACGGAAATACCGGTATCGCGTCAATCCTGACCGGCATCGCCGTTGTCTGCACCATCGTCTTGATGGTATTGTGGTCAAAAGTATGCGGCGATTCGACAGAAGAAACAACTGCATAGACCTGGCGGTCTGAGAAAAATAATTGAGCCAATCGCGTCTTTGATGACGTGATTGGCTCAATTGCATTACGGCCGGTTTGTTTCAGGTGCTTACTCAGCTTTGACCGGAGCCTTCTTTTCTATGTCGATTCGGCGGAGTTTTCCGCTCTTGTCGGCAACCGACACGCCCATTGTTCCGTCGCTCTGGAATCCAAAACTGCCCACTTCCTTGCCCGAGGCGTCGAATATTTTCATTCCCTTGGTGTCGAGTTGGATTCGCTGACGGCCGGACGAATCCAGCAGCACTACTCCGCTGTCTCCGCGGCAAACGGTTCCGAGTTTCACGCGATCCTTGCCGCTACCGTCTGACAGCGTCATGTTACCCGTGCTGCTTTCCATCCGAATTCGCGACTTTCCGCGAGTATCGAATATCTTCAGACCAGAGAAATCCATAATTCCTGTTGTCCCGCCCTTGGGGTCGCCAACGTTCAGTTTTTTTGTGAAAACGGGTTTGGCCAGGGACCATCTCAAGGCGTCTTCCGTGCTCCTGGGCTTGGCGGCTTGGGCCTGTTGCGGTTCTGGGAACACCCATCTTGAAGCTGCGCCGCCTAGAAATGAAGCCGCCAAAATGCCTATTACCATCATGTATTTCTTAAACTGTTTCATTATTTACGTCTCCTTACTGATTTCTATCGGCAAACAGAGCCCTTGTCCGCAAGTCAAGCCGGTGAATTATATGCTTCCAACCGCCCCGGACGCTAACATACCGGTTGTCTCGGCTGGAAAACGCTTGCCTGCATCATCGCGTGGAAGTTGCAATCAACGCGAATTTGTTTAAAATCACAGTATGAAGACAGTAAGATCATTCAGACAGCCCAAGGGCGCCCTACCGACAGCGGGGATTGTTGCAGTGCTTTGCGTGATAGCGTTCAAGGCTGCGGGGATTGAAGTTACAACCACCGAACCGACGACTCAGCCCGCCACTGCAACCACAAAACCCTACATGCCTAAAAACCTCTCCGAAGCTGCGATCGATTTAACGTATCGTCAGAAGGTGGCGTTGTCGGCGGGGCGGGACGGGGCGCATTGGCGGGAGAAAGCGTTCTACGTAATGCTGGCCCGAACGGCTGAGCTGGTTGACCCCGAAGCGTCGAGCAAGGAGTTTCCCGCACTGGAGTCCCCTGCTATCGGGAGTTTGCTGGACTATCCGAACCGCTATCGAGCCCAGAAGATTCGCGTGACGATGCGAGTTCACATGACCGAAGAATACGTCAGCGGATCGAGGAACTGGGCCCCTGATAGAGATTGGCCCAGGGGTAAAAAATTGTGGCATATGACGGGGTTCAGACTCTCGGAACTCGGAGCGAACAGCGAAAAAAAAACTCCCGCCCAGGAGATCGTGGTCTTCTCGCTGGTCGATCCTGCCGAACTGCTCGGTAAGCCCAAAGCCGTCAGCGACAAAGGAGCCTGCACCTACGGACAGTACGGAAAGACAATTGAACTGGCGGGCATCTTCTACAAAACATACAAAGACGAAATAGTAGACTCCAACAGTAAACGACCCGCAAAACGCGACTTCCCGGTGGTGATCGCGTACCATTTGAAAGCGTCGAAAGTAACCAGTCACGAAACGGACGGGTCTACAGCGATGCGGAACGCTGTGATCGTAGTAGTCGTGGCGATGATGGGGCTGCTGTATACTGTTCGCAAACGGGCCAAGCAAGTCAAAGCCGCCCCAATCGGTTCCGGCGCCGCAGGAAACGTAAAATATACACCCCTGCGAAACGTCGAGGAAGACAACCTCCCAAATGAAGAGCGTGAAACCCAACCGGTCGACCAAGACCTCGTAAACGCAGTGCAAGCCTTTGAGAGCAAGAGAAATACAGATGGAACAGACGATAAGAGTTGAACTAGGCGATCGCAGCTATGATGTGCGAGTTGGGTCGGGCATATTGGATTCAGTTGGTCCAGCCGCTGCCGCCCTGCCAACGGTGCGACAGGCTGCGGTCATCGCCGATTCGAACATCGCCTCCAGCTACGGTAAACAAACCGCCGACTCGCTTACCGCCGCGGGAATAGACGCCACGCTGATAGAGTTCCCCACAGGCGAGGCAAATAAAACAGTCGCGGTTTTCTCGGACATGCTCGATGCGGTTTTCGCGATCAGCCCCGCGATTGATCGCGACTTGCTGATTGTCGCATGCGGCGGCGGGGTCACCGGCGATATCAGCGGTTACGTTGCCGCCAGCACGCTGAGAGGCGTTCGCTGGCTGCAGTGCCCCACTTCCCTGCTGGCTGACGTTGACGCCTCAGTAGGCGGAAAAACGGGCATCAATCACGCAACGGGCAAGAACCTGATCGGCGCGTTTTATCAGCCGTCAGGCGTGCTGATCGACGTCGAAACGCTAAAAACCCTCGCGCCGAGAGAACTCCAGAGCGGTCTGGGCGAGTGCGTGAAACACGCGGTGATCCGCGACGCGTCGCTGCTGGACTTCATCGCCGAAAACACCACCGAGATACTCGCCTGCCAAAGCGACGTAATGTGCGATCTAGTCGCTCGAAACGTTGCGATAAAAGCAGACGTCGTCGCCGGCGACGAGCGGGAAACAGGAACACGAGCACACCTTAACTACGGGCATACCGTCGGGCATGCGATAGAAACCATCGCCGGATACGGAACCCTGTCTCACGGGGCGGCTGTCTCGTTGGGCATAATCGCCGCCAACGCAATAGCAGTCGACTCCAGACTGATCTCCCCCGTCGACGCCGATCGCGTCCGACAGGCCCTGGAAGCGTTGAAACTCCCCGTGACGTATCCAGGCCTGAACCCAGACGAGGTTTGGGAAGTGATGCAGCGAGATAAAAAGGCCCGCGGTGGACACGTGCGAATGGTGCTGCCGACGGAGATAGGTCGAGTGGAAATTTTCGATAACACCACCCCTCAGCAAGTCGCCCGAGGCGTTGCGGCGCTGGGATAATCAGGATACACCATCGCGGCCAGGCCGCGCGAATCGGAGCAGAACATTGAATATCGACCTGAGCGTAGACATCGCCGGCGTGCAACTTAGCAACCCACTCATGACCGCCAGCGGAACCTGCGGATACGCCGACGAATACGCCGACTTCGTAGACCTCACAACGCTGGGCGCCTTCGTGACCAAGTCAATAACGCTTCAGCCCCGCCTGGGCAACGACTACGAACGTATAGTCGAAACCCGCGCCGGAATGCTGAACGCGATAGGATTGGCGAACGTTGGGCTCGACGTGTTCCTCAGCGAGAAAGTCCCGCTTCTTGAGAAACTCGGGCTGCCCGTTTTCGTGAACGTTGCGGGGACAACCATCGACGATTACGTCGCGGTGACCGCAGCGTTGAGCGAGGTGTCGATAGTTCGCGGGATCGAGTTGAATATCTCCTGCCCGAACGTAAAAGCAGGCGGGATCCAGTTCGGGACCGTCCCGGAACAAGCCGGCGAAATCACGCGACGCATCAAGGAAGTATGCGGTAAAAACATTCTTATCGTGAAGCTCTCGCCAAACGTAACGGACATATGCGCTATCGCTTCTGCGGTTGTCGATGCCGGCGCCGAGGCGATAAGCATGATCAACACGCTTACGGGAATGGCGATAAACACCGAGACAAGACGCCCGGTTTTAGCGAATATCACCGGAGGGCTCAGCGGTCCGGCCATACGACCGGTCGCACTTCACATGGTACACAACGTCTACCGAAAAGTCGCAAAGCCCGCGGGCATTCCGATTATCGCGATGGGCGGAATCCAATACGCCTCAGACGCTCTGGAGTTCCTGCTGGCCGGAGCCAGCGGACTGGCGGTCGGAACGGCGTTGTTCGTTGACCCCGCCTGCCTGGTGGGCATCCGCGACGGAATCACCGATTACCTTCAACGACACGGACACTCGAAAATCACTGAGATAATCGGGGCGTTGGAAATTTAACGTTCGTTATTTCCCGAATTCGAACACGCCCA
This sequence comes from Phycisphaerales bacterium, assembly GCA_018645065.1. Lineage (GTDB taxonomy): Bacteria > Planctomycetota > Phycisphaerae > SM23-33 > SM23-33 > BS750m-G57. The sequence continues at coordinate 3,561 of JABGPF010000020.1, read as the reverse complement.
GTGATACTGCGTTTCCGTTTGGATTGTAATAAAACACGCTGAACTTCCTGGAATCAATGCTCGCCAGCAGCAAACCGCAGAAGTTGGCTCGGCGTGCGGCTGAGAGTTCCTGTCGCGAAGGCGGAGCTACATCACCGTTGTAGACCTTTTCAAATCGCGTGTGCAGATGGCAGAGCGCGTCGAATCCGGCGCGATGAAGCTCACGCTCGGGCAGGTGATTTCGATCGCCCGCAACGGAATCCTTCTTCTGCGGATACAGCTTTGCCGATGCGGCGGCGTTTTCGTAAAAAACAAGTCCGCTGCGTGGGCTGTTGAGTCCGGCCCGCAGGCGATCGGCGAGTATTCGCAACGCCAGCGAAACTCTTTTCTGGTGGAGCATCTTATCGAGCAACTGAATATTCCACAGATCGGCCATGCTCATTTGTGACGCTTGTTGGCTGAACGGGGTTCCGCTTTGCGCGACGTGTCTTCGTGGACCAACGCTTGTTACGATCTGCTTGATCAACTCGTTCTGCCCGATCTTGGAGCGAATGGGGTCGGCGGCAATACTGCTGACAAGATGATAGTCGCGGATGTTGAATTTGTAGTTGTAGAGGGTTTTCCATCGCCTGGACAGTTTTGCAGTGGCGTTGAGATTGGTTTGGCCTTTGTCCTGCAAAATAACGCACGCCAGCAACTCTCCGCCATTAGCGGGCATGTACCCGAACTTGTTTACAAAAGTCTGCATCGCCTGAATCGACACGTTTTTCGCGGTCATCTTCTTAACGCGATCGAACAGATTGATCTCGGCTCCTCGCGCGACAAGCACAGATAACGCCGAACCGCGTGCGGAAAACCCTTTTGCGTTAATGGAATTCAGCAACACATCGCTCCATTGTCCCGCCCCCAATTTTGTTACTGCCTGGCGGAACAGTTGTTCGTCGGCGTTGTTCACCGGTTGCAGCGCCCAGAGCTTCGCCAGGTCGTCAAGCAAATCAACCTTGGGATTCTGAACGAGCCATCGCAACGTGGCGGTGCGTTGGGGACCAGCCGGCGCATCGGCGAGTTGATCCAACGGGATTCTACCCGGTTGGCCTGATACCGCTGCGACGGGCGGCTTGCGCGTAGTTCCGCCCGTGGTTGCGGGTGTTTGGTTAGCGGCGGCGATGCTGACGTCTTGTCCTGAAACGAGTCTTCGCAGCGAGCTGGGGCAATCCTTCTGCAATAGAACTGCTGCAATTTCGGCGGGAAGCTGCCCGCCCGGTCCAGCCAGATTGGACAGGAGTTCCAAAGACGCCTCACGTTGCTCAACGTCGAGGTCCGGGTCGAGCACGCGCTGAATATTGTGCCTCTTTACCGTACTGGTCGGATATTCCTGCGGATGAGTCCGCTGGATCTCGCTGTACTCAGCCAGATTTTGAGGAGGCGCAGGTATCGGCTCAACACAACCTGTTGCAAGAAAAACGACCAGACAGAACGGCAGGATGAAAATTTTCATATTTATGCGTGTCCAATAAGCAGTTGCCTCGGGATCAACACCCAGGCCGAGCATAGTTAACGTCGACATTTCCAGTCTAATTAAGTTATTGAAAAAGGTCCAGTGGTTTTCCAGGTGTTGATAATATCGTTCGTGCACGATAAACTCTCTGCACTTATGAATTCTCCAACAACACAACCGGAACAACTGAAACTATTACTTCGCGGATGCGATAAAACTTACACCGTCGACGAACTTGACGCTCGCCTGACCGCCTCAGACAAGTCGGGCAAGCCTATGCGAGTTAAGCTCGGACTCGACCCGACGGCACCGGATATCCATCTCGGACACACCGTTGTGCTGCGCAAGATGCGGCAATTTCAGGACATGGGCCACCGAGCCGTCCTGATAATCGGCGACTACACCGCCCGGATCGGAGACCCGTCGGGCGTCAACAAAACTCGTCCGATCCTCACGGGCGAGCAGATCGACGCCAACGCAAAAACTTATTTCGAACAGGCCGGACGAATACTGGACACTTCCGAAGATAAACTCGAAATTCGCTACAACAGCGAATGGCTAGAAGGACTTTCGTTCGCGGAACTGATCCAAATCGCCGCAAAAAAAACCGTCGCCCAGATGCTCCAGCGAGACAGCTTCAAAAACCGTCTCGATGCCGGTGAAGACGTGTTCCTCCATGAAATGCTCTACCCGATCATGCAGGGGTACGATAGCGTTTGCATAGAATCGGACGTGGAGCTCGGCGGGACCGACCAGACGTTCAACAACCTCGTCGGACGCGATCTCCAAAAAGCCTCGGGGCAGAAACCGCAGATCGTGATCGTCATGCCGATCCTCGTCGGACTCGACGGCGTCCAGAAAATGAGCAAATCCAAGGGTAACTACATCGGCGTGACCGACGAGCCCAACGATATGTTCGGAAAAGTCATGAGCATCCCGGACGAGCTTATGAGCAACTACTTCACGCTCCTGACCGATCTGCCCGAAACCCAAATCGCCGTGCTGACCGACCCGTCGCAAACCCACCCCCGTCAGGCCAAGGGCGAGTTGGGCAAGATGATAGTCGATCAATACCACGGCGCCGGTTCAGGGCAGGCTGCCTCTGATGAGTTCGACCGCATCTTCAAGAAACATGACGTACCGACCGACATGCCGGAAATCGAACTGCCCTCCGAGCCGATCGGGATTGTGGATCTTATCTGCCTGGCGAACTTCGCCGACTCGCGCGGCGCGGCAAAACGCCTGGTAAAACAAGGCGGCGTCAGCATCGATGGCGATAAGGTCGCTTCACTCGACACCCAAATCGAACCGACCGACGGGCAAGTGCTAAAGGTCGGAAAGAGAAAGTTCGGTCAGTTAAAAGTCGTCTGACCCGCGTACAAAATCACCTACAAGAAAAGGTTCTTCGCTTGATACCGGGGAAGGTGCGGAAAAAGACTCGCGGTATTTACTATGGCGTGTGGCGCCCCGTTTAGCGGTCGAGCATCGCTCGACGCTCGACGTTTCCAGACGTGGCGTGCTGCACTGCATTACAAAACGACGAACGCGGGGCGTTGCCCCGCCGCTAAACAATTTACGCATTCCCGCCAATCCGCCATGAACATAAAAAAGCCCGGAAACCGTTTGGTTTCCGGGCTTTTTTTGAAACTGTCAATTCGCCTTGTCGGCGGGCGACTGTTCTAGTATGTTTACAGGTAGAAGTCCACCATTTCTTTGCAGGTCTTGACCGGGATGTTTCCGGCGTGTCCGGCCTGGCCGAACGCGATCATGCGGGCTTTGCAAACTTCGACCATCGCCAGACGGGCCGGGACGAGGTATGCACGCGGGTCAAACGCTTCGGGCTTCTCGGCGAATACCTTGCGGATCGCGCCGGTGATCGCCAGGCGGTTGTCGGTGTCAACGTTGACCTTGCGGACGCCGTTCTTGATGCCCAACTGGATCGCTTCGACCGGTACGCCGTATGTCTGCTCGAGCTTACCGCCGAACTGGTTGACGATGTCCTGCAGTTCCTGCGGGACTGAAGACGAACCGTGCATGACCAGGTGGGTGTTGGGCAGGCGGCGGTGAATGTCTTCGATCAGGCT